>NZ_CP045333.1:3953826-4256131 GCF_009363335.1 Labrenzia sp. THAF191a | reverse complement strand
TGTGGCCTGGCTGAAATCACCGGGCGATAGCCAGATGGAGGCGGCACCACGTTCGGTGCGCGTTCCGTGATCCAGGACGAGGGCTACACCGCAGCTCTCCGGAGCGACAAGATCGGTCACGACCAAATCGGCATATCGGCAATCCAGCTGAAACGCTTCAAATGTCTTTGGCTGCGCGATTGCAAGAAAGGATCGCCTGCCGTCCAATCGTTCTGCGTCCTCTGAATTGACGTAGGCCCTGATGACACAACCGTCCCCATCGCAATTTCTTTGAGGCGATTTCATCTTGTGCGACAAGATCGCATCACTCCTCACTCCTTCCGACTGCAGCCAGAGATCACTTGCAAACGATCTCCCCCTTGCTGCGTAGCGCAAAGTTCCCGATTCATCGCGGGCAGCAATTCGAGAGCCGCTTGCGGCAATCTGGATATCCGGAGGCCGGCTGGTGAGTATAATCAATATTCCTGCGACAAGAGGCAGTCCGGCGAGCACACGCTTTCTGCCAGGCACCAACAATCCGGCAAATAATGCTGATAGCAACAGCAACGCAGCAGCCCCGTCGAGCCTTCCGGAAGTTCCGCTGCCGGCATCCAGGGTTGCGGTAAAGGAAGCAACCTTCAACAGAAGTGAAACGCCTAGAGACATGACAGCCAGAGGGAGAGCTGCAAGGCCGAAGGGCATCAGAACGAATGCAAGTACTCCCATCGGCATCACAACAAGTGAAAACACCGGCATTCCCAGCAAGTTGCCGACAAGGCCATAGGGCGCGATGCGGCTGAAGTGATGAGCTCCTATGATGCCGGTCGCCAGCCCTGCGACCAATGCGGTGACGAACAGCCCCGCAACCCACTTGCCTAGGTAAAGACAAGTCGCCATGCCCCATCCGGACACTCTTTCACCAGATGACAGGGAACGATCTCGCTGCCGCCACAGGTCATAAACGGCGACGAGGCAGATCACGGCAGCGAAGGACATCTGGAAGCCGGGAAAAAACAACCGCTCGGGAGCAATCAGCAAGAGCACGAGGCCGGCCAACGCCACGCTTCGCAGGGTCAGGCCGCGCCGCCCCACCAGAATTCCGACAAAGACAATCGCAATCATCAGGAACGAGCGTTGCGTCGCAACTGCACCACCGGACAGAAGCAGATAAATAACTGCAGCACCAAGAGCTGAAAGTGCAGCCCATTTGTGCACCGGCCACCTGAGCGTCAGGACAGGCACCAACGAAAAGAGCAGTAAGACCGCGCCATAGGCGCCGCCGGCAAAGAGCGCCATATGCAGTCCGGAAATTGCAAGAATGTGAGCCAGTCCGGCGGCCCGCAAAATCTCTTCATGCTCTTCGGTTATTCCGCTGCGGTCTCCAACCAGAAGAGCAACGATCAGTGCTGTTTCCGGCCCTTCCGAAAGATTGCCCCTGATACGCTCCGCGAGGTCTATTCGAAGCTTGGAAACGGCAACGGCCGGGCGAAATTCATTTCCAACGTCCTCAGTATCGATGACCTCGGGGGACCCGAAACTGAAACCCGTCGCTCCAATCTGCTGAAAGAAGGCCCGGAAGGAAAAATCGTATCCTCCTGGAAAGACGGGACCTGCAGGAGGAAACAGCCGCGCACTGACGCTCACGGTGCGCCCCACTTCAATGTCGCTTCCTGCCGGAACGCGCAAGCGCACCTTAACGGGGAACTCGCCTTCCTCGACAGGACGCCCATTGACCGTGGATACGGCCAGCACGATCCGGTGACCGGCTGCCCCGCTGTCAATCTCTTCTATGTAACCAACAAGATCCGTGTTCATCTGTTCGGCAAGGCGCGGCGCCGAAACATATGCCGTGCGAAGACTGGAGGCTGCCAGTCCGGCAAAGAATGCCAGGAGGAGAACGACGGAAACCGCCACCGTGCCTCGCTGCTTCACACGCCAGAGAACCGCGCTTACCAGCACGACCAGAAATCCCAACAGAACCCAGGAAGGTTCTTCGGGCAACGAAACGTAAACTCCAATTCCCGCGGCAAACGCGAAGGCACACCACAACAGCCCTTGCGAATCCCAAAGACGATCTGCTGACGCATTGTGAGCGGAATAAGTGTGACCAGCGCCCGCTAGCCTTGAACGTCGTTTCTCGCGTATTTCAGGCTTGAGCACGGCAGGTGATAAATCCTCGCGCTCAACATCAAGGGTTGCCGTTTTCGACCGGCCGGCAGAAATATCGAGCGGACCGGACCGTGACGTCACTTCAGCTCCTCGTTTTGGTCCAAGAAATGGCCGGAGCCCCTATTTAGCCTCGCCAAAGCCTGTGCTAAGACCGCGCCACCAATCCGGCGCGCTCCGCGCCGTCATACTGACAGAGACTTTCATAAAGCACCATGGCACAGAACATCGTCACGCGCTTCGCCCCGTCCCCGACCGGGTTCCTGCATATCGGCGGCGCCCGCACCGCGCTCTTCAACTGGCTCTTCGCACGTCATCACGGCGGCAAGATGCTGCTGCGGATCGAAGATACGGATCGGGCTCGCTCCACGCAGGAAGCGGTGGACGCATTGATTGACGGCCTGTCCTGGCTTGGGCTCGACTGGGACGGAGACCCGATCTCCCAGTTCTCCCGTGTTGAGCGCCACAAGGAAGTGGTCGAGGAAATGCTGGCCAACGGCACGGCCTATCGCTGCTATTGCACCCCGGAAGAGCTCGACGCCATGCGCGAGAAAGCCCGCGCCGAGGGCAAGCCGCCCCGCTATGACGGAACATGGCGCGAGCGAGACGCCTCCGAAGCCCCGGCCGGAGTTGACCCGGTCATCCGCATCAAGGCCCCTCAGGAAGGCGAGACGGTGGTCGACGATCTCGTTCAGGGTCGTGTCGTGATCCCGAACAAGGACCTTGATGACTTCGTACTGATGCGCTCCGACGGGACGCCGACTTACATGCACGCCGTTGTGGTGGACGATCACGACATGGGCATCACACACATCATCCGCGGCGTCGACCACTTGACGAATGCAGCCCGCCAGACGCTCATCTTCAAGGCTCTGGGATGGGATGTGCCGGCGATGGCGCATATTCCGCTCATTCACGGGCCGGACGGCGCAAAACTTTCCAAACGTCACGGTGCGACCGGCGCCGAAGCCTATCGCGAGATGGGCTATCTGCCGCAGGCCATGCGGAATTATCTGGCACGTCTCGGCTGGAGCCATGGTGACGAGGAAATCATTTCGCTCGAAGACATGATCAAGTGGTTCGGTTTCGACGCTGTCGGCCAGTCGGCTGCGCGTTTCGATTTCAAGAAACTTGAGAACCTCAATGGCCATTACATGCGCGCGACCGATGACGGCGAATTGCTGGGCCATTGGAAGGTCTATCTCGCACATGCCGAAGGCGGCGACCAGATTCTCGCCTGGCTTGCCGATGGTGACAACGAGAACACCGCGCTTGCAGCACTTCCCGGACTGAAGGAACGGGCCAAGACCCTGGTCGAACTGACGGAAAGCGCTTCCTACCTGTGGCGTCAGCGCCCGCTCGACACCGACGAAAAGGCCCAGAAGATCCTGGACGACGACGCCCGGGCGATCCTGAAGGATCTTCACGAAGTTCTTTCCAGCGCTTCTGACTGGAGCGCGGACCCGCTGGAAACTGCAGTAAAGGCCTACGCGGAAGACAAGGAATTGAAACTGGGCAAGGTGGCGCAGCCGCTACGGGCCGCGCTGACGGGCCGAGGCACGTCGCCCGGCATTTATGACGTCCTTATCGCTCTTGGCCGGGAAGAATCCCTTGCCAGAATTCAGGATCAGGCAGCCTGAGACAAAGCACTGCCGGATGCATTTTTAGGCAAAAGCCAAGCTTCCGGCAGTCGCTCTGGTTGGCGAAATCCGTCTTTGACCAAAGCGTTATATCGGCCAGCTTGCGGCAGTGCAGTAAATGGGCTACGCAAGACGCGAAAAAGTCTCCAGTGCTGGTCCGGCAACCGGAAACGGGACCCATCGCCAGAAGGGTCAAACCAGGACAGCACATCCGTTTAACGTAAAGGGGTTTCTGAATGGCCGACAACAACGCCAAGCTCAATGTCGGTGGTAACGACCACGCATTCGACGTTCTTGACGGATCCATCGGACCGTCGGTTGTGAACATCTCGTCCTTGTACAAGGACACGGGCATGTTCACCTACGACCCGGGCTTCACCTCCACCGCCTCCTGCGAGTCCAAGATCACCTATATTGATGGTGACGAAGGCACCCTGCTCTACCGCGGGTACCCGATCGAGCAGCTCGCAGACCACGGCGACTTCCTGGAGTCCTGCTATCTTCTGCTCTACGGCGAACTGCCGACGAAGACCCAGAAGGACGACTTCGTCAATCGTGTGACCTACCACACGATGATCCACGAACAGATGAACCGGTTCTTCTCCGGCTTCCGTCGCGACGCCCACCCGATGGCAGTCATGGTCGGCACGGTTGGGGCGCTGTCCGCCTTCTATCACGACTCGACCGACATCACCGATCCGCACCAGCGCATGGTTGCGTCCCTGCGCATGATCGCGAAGATGCCGACCATCGCCGCAATGGCTTACAAGTACCACGTTGGTCAGCCATTCGTTTATCCGCGCAACGACCTGAGCTATGCGGCAAACTTCCTGCACATGTGCTTTGCGGTCCCTTGCGAGGAATACAAGGTGAACCCGGTTCTGGCCCGCGCCATGGATCGCATCTTCATTCTTCACGCCGACCATGAGCAGAATGCATCGACCTCTACGGTTCGTCTGGCAGGTTCTTCGGGTGCAAATCCGTTTGCCTGTATCGCAGCCGGTATCGCTTGCCTCTGGGGGCCGGCACACGGCGGCGCCAACGAAGCAGCGCTCAACATGCTGTCGGAAATCGGCTCCGTGGACCGCATTCCGGAATATGTCGCTCGCGCCAAGGACAAGAACGATCCATTCCGTCTGATGGGCTTTGGTCACCGCGTCTACAAGAACTACGACCCGCGTGCGCGCATCATGCAGAAGACCACGCACGAAGTTCTCGGCGAGCTTGGCATCAAGGACGATCCGCTGCTGGACGTGGCAATGGAGCTCGAAAAAATCGCGCTCAACGACGAATATTTCGTCGAGAAGAAGCTGTACCCGAATATCGACTTCTATTCCGGCATCACGCTGCGCGCGCTTGGCTTCCCGACCACGATGTTTACCGTTCTGTTCGCTCTGGCCCGTACCGTAGGCTGGATCGCCCAGTGGAAGGAAATGGTGGAAGATCCGTCCCAGCGCATCGGCCGTCCGCGCCAGCTCTACACTGGTGAGAAACTGCGCGACTACACGCCGATCGACCAGCGCCGTTAAGACAGCACACAGACAAGCGTCTGGAATTTGCAGCAGCATTTCAGCTGTATGCATATCAAAACGGAAGACGCTCGACTTTATTGCCGGGCGTCTTCTTCATTTTGTTACCCAGCGGAAACAAAACAAATCCAAGAAATATTATTTCAGCTCAATCCAGGAGAGAAAAAAAGATTTCACCCATAATTTCTAAAAAGAATAGAAATGATCGAATATTTACCAAGAAAATAAAAAGAAATAAAAAACAAAAATAACGCGTTCAAAAATCGAAATAGGATTCTTCTAATTTGCAAAATTACTACGGATATAAAGAATTGATCGTTATAATTATATCATAAATTCCCATTATTGAAAATTTTCACGAATAATAAGGAATCTTTGCTTACCCTTTCAAACAAATAGCGCGCATTGAACACGCCGGGGTTTCGAGGGGTTAACATGAGTTTCCTGAAGTTCGCTTCTGACTTGAAGTTTGGGGTAAAAGTCGGCGGTAGTTTTGCTGCCGTTGTTGCCCTTACAGGCATCGTAGGTGGTGTTGGCGCATACAGCGTCTTGACCCTCTCGGAGCGCATGGAGGTTGCCAAACAATCAACTTCCGCCATTGCGCAGTTGCAGAACCTCGCAAGCAAGAAGGAAAGCTTCCTGTCCTCACAGGACCTTCAGACAGCTGAGGCAACGATCTCCGACATCGGTGTGTTGAGCGCCGAACTTGAAACGCTCCAGAACCAGCTGAAGGCTGATCCCGAAGCTCAGGTTCCCGTCGCTGAAGCAGCTACTGCTGTAAAGCAATTCCGTGAGGCTTTCGAAGAGGTCGTCGGCCTGACGCAGACACAGACCGCAAAGCAACAGCAACTTGATGGCGCTGTGCAAAATCTTGAGAAGATCTCTTCGGAGATCCTCGGCAAGGCCCTGATGGCGCGAGACGGCGTCAGCCAGGACGAGACAAACGCACGCAAGACGCTGGTGCTCGCCAACAAGGTCGGCCAGGCTGCTGCCGGCTTTCAGGAAGAGGCACTTACCCTTCAAAATCTTTTCAACGCCGCAGCCAACAACGCCAAGCAGCTTTCAGACATCAAGGACCGGGTTGCCCTGCTTGTGCCTTCTGCCAAGCAGATGGCCGCAAACAGTTTTGACGGCGTCGACCCGGGCAAGTTTCAGCAGCTTGCCGCCAAAACAGCCGAACTGGAGCAGACACTCGGCAAACTGACCGAGACGAAGGACTACATCGCGATCTTCGACCTGACAGATGCCGCCAAGGCAGGGTTCGAGCAGCTTGTTTCCGATGTGAAGGAAATCCGTTCACAGGCAAATGTGGCCATCGACAATGTCTATGCACAGGCCGACCAGATCAACCAGCGCTTCTATGTCGTCGACAGCGTCGCGGACACGGTTATGCAGATCGAGGCAGACGCAAACGCGGTAAAGGCCGCCGCGTTCTACTTCATGCTGTCGCCGAGCGACACGTCTCAGCAGGCCGTGACGACCGGTCTCGAGGGCCTCGACAAACTGGCGTCCCGACTCGAATCGAGCGCCAAGGACTTCCCGGCGATCTCCGACATCGTTCCGGCGGTGAAGAGCTCTATCGACAGCTTCGCTGCGAGTTTTTCCGAACTGGCTTCAAACCAGCTCCAGCTCGCCGGACAGATCGATACCATGACGGATCTGTCTCAGACAGTGCAGACGCAAATCACCACCATCTCCACCAATCAGAGCGCTGCTGCACAGGCCTCCAGCACCAGCGCACTTGGCGTTATCAGCCTCGCCCTTCTGACAGCCATCCTGGCCGGCGTTGGAATGGCTATCGCACTCAACTTCGCGGTGACACGCCCTCTTCGCCGGACGACCGAAACCATGTCCCGCTTGGCGGAAGGTGACACGGATGTCGAGATCGACGGTACCGGGCGTGGTGACGAGATTGGCGACATGAGCCGAACCATGCAGGTCTTCCGCGACAACGCCGTTGAAAGACTGCGCCTGCAGTCGGAAACAGAGCAAGACCAGCACCTGCGTGCAGAGCGGCAAGCCCGCATTGAGGCGCTGATTTCCGGTTTCCGTGAGAAAGCGACAGAAGTCCTGGGCTCCGTTGCAGAGACGGCTCAGACACTTGATGGCACCGCTCAGGATCTCAGCGCTATCGCCAGCCAGAACTCCAGCCTTGCCGATAGCACCTATGGCGTCACCGACGAAGCGACACAGAACGTTCAGACGGTTGCGAGCGCTGCAGAAGAGCTTGCCGCTTCTATTCAGGAAATCTCCCGTCAGGTGAACCAGACCACGCAGGTTGTCGACCGGGCAACCGAAGGCACCCAGGTTACCAACGAAAAGGTTCAAAGCCTTTCAACTGCAGCCACCAAGATCGGCGAAGTCGTCAACCTGATCCAGGCGATTGCAGAGCAGACCAATCTCCTGGCCCTCAATGCAACGATCGAAGCTGCACGCGCCGGCGAGGCCGGCAAGGGTTTTGCAGTCGTTGCCGCCGAAGTGAAGGAACTGGCAACCCAGACGTCCAAGGCCACTGAGGAAATCAGCTCGCAGATATCCGAAATCCAGAACGCAACCAAGGACGCCGTTGTCGCAATCGAGGCGATCACACAGACTATGGAAGAGGTCAACGAATACACCTCAACCATTGCAGCGGCAGTCGAACAGCAAGGTGCTGCAACGAGCGAAATCTCGGTCAACGTTCAGCGGGCCGCCGAGGGCACTGGTTCCGTAAAGACCAACATGTCGGATCTATCGCAGGCAGTCGCCCAGACCAGTCAGAACGCCAATCTGGTTCTCGGCGCTTCAAGCGAATTGTCTCAGAAAACCGATATTCTGAAGAATGAAGTTGGACATTTCCTGGACAACGTGGCGAACGCCTGAGCAAAGCAACCTGATCCCACGAAACTTGGAAAAACCGGGGGCGTACTGCACCCGGTTTTTTTGTTTGTCTGGCCTGCACCGGTTCATCGGAGCTTCCAAAAGTTTGCCCCATTCAGGGGCGCGACTGCTTCATGTCTTAATTTTCAGCATGAAAATGTCGTCGCGACAGAGTTGCCATTTCAGCGAAAGCTGAGTGTTTCTCGCGTAAAAACAATCACTTGAAGAAGATAAGAATATTCACAATATTCCAATCAATATTCGTTAAAATACTATCGATTAAGCTGAAATTCACCTAAAGTTATTTTTGGTAATTTCATTACTTTTATTCGATTATCACTTAAAAAATTTGCTGCTACGCTCCCTAAGTCATTTCGTTTCTTTGAAATGAAGGGAGAAAATAATGACTGCTTGTAGTATTAAATCACTTACAGTTGCGGCAACAATTAGCCTCTTCGGGTTGCCAGCAATCGCAGCCGACATAAATCTTTCTTTTGACAAGATAACAACTGTCGAAGCTGACGGTGACATGTCGGTGTGCACCAAAAGGTATGGATCCGGTTACAAGACAAGCGCATCTGACAAAGGTGCTGAGCACCGGGTGACGGACAACGGACACTCGTTCAAAGTAGTCAGCAACGATGTTTCTCAGAACATGGGAGTCGTTTCGTTTCACAATACCTACCTGATGTCCTTTGATGGTGAAACGGACCCTGTTTCAGCTGAACTGTGGGCGACCGGTCTGGTCGGCGAACCGGTGTTCCGTGGAACTTTCTCGGATGGCACCTGCCGCGGCCACGTTGATATGTCAGCGTCCTGAACCGGCGAAGCCGCAACTTCCATAATTTCCTTTTTGTTCCCGCTTTCATCGAATTGGGAGAAAATCACATGAAAAATCTCTTGAAACTCTACCAGCAAGCAAATCGTTTTCCGCACGACATCAACCAGGCCGACAGCAAGGCTCTCTGCTACGGCGGTCATTGCGTTGTACACATTGATCCCTCTGCCGAGGGTGAAACGGTCGACCGTAAAACGTCAGAAAAGAAGTAACCCTTCCAACATTTTACCCGTTTCCCGGACCAAAAGGTGAGCCTACGTTGCCCCGGGAATCGGGCATCACGGAGAAAGGGAATGCGATGCCGACAGCTGAATTTGCCTTGCCCTTCGATACTGTCGATGAGCTTGATCTGGAATGCATCATCACCAAGTTGACCGCCTCGGATACCGCCGGCGGATACAACTGGCCTGTCTCCTCGGCCCGCAAGGTTGAAGAGGCCTACAGGTCGTTCCTCAAATCTGCCAGAGACCAGATGCAAAATGGCGCCAACATGAGTGTGCACCTGCAGCCAACCCACGTCGTCGATATCTTCTGGCACACCCACATCCTCTTCACGCGAGAATACTTCAAGGACTGCGAAGCGGTCTTCGGACAATATCTGCACCATGAACCAGTTTTGCCCGGCCAGTAACCGTCTCAAACACCCGAGAACTGCTGCTCCCTTCAGGCTGGATCATCTTCTGAAGGAGCGCCAAGACCTTTTCAGGTGGCCCAAAACCTTCGAAGCTGACATTCATGCAATAACGGCCCACATTGGCGAAGCTGCCAGCGCAGGCGTACTGGCCGGGTTAGAAACGGACCTTCAGGAAAAAGCTGAGAGAGCAGCGCGCACTGCTTTGGAACTTTCGGAAGGTGTCTCGGCTGTCTTCGGCCACAGTATTATCCAGCTCCTGGAGCAGGTTCTGATCACCCGATCCGAGAACCATCCAGTGGCGACCTTGAACAAGGATTTCTTCCTGTTCGACAAGACCTTGATGAAACTCGGTATCGCACAGGAGAAGTTCCCGACACTGGACGAGTTGGTCAGGAAATCTCCTTCGCATCACACTGTCCTGCTAAGTGCACCGAACAATCCGACCACGCAGGATCTTTCACCTTGCGAACTGGCGGACCTGGTGAGTGCCAGAGAAGGACTGGTGCTCCTGGACGAGGCTTACGTGCTTTTCTCAGAAGACCCAGAACACCGCCTCGCCTTTTTGAAGAAGCATCCCAACCTGGTTCTTTTGCGCGGCACCTCAAAGAGCGGTCTTGCGGGTCTTGGGCTTGGTTATATGCTTTGTAGCGAGACGACTGCCGTGGAGTTCCTCCAGTCACGCGTGAGCAGTATGATAAGTGCCATTCAAGCTGCCATGGCGATACGCTTGTTCGGCAAATACGATGAGCTCCGGCGCATGGCATCCCGTCTCGCGGGCATGCGCGACGACACCGGACGCAGGATCGCGCAGGAGACGCGATGCCATCCGGTTTCTGGTAGTTGCGACTTTCTTCTGATACGCACCGGACGCAGCGATTGCAGCGAAATCGTCCGCACGATGAATGACAGTGGAATACCCGCCCTCGCCTATGAACCGCTGCCCGGCTATGAAGACGTGGTGAAACTGTTCCCCGCCGCTTTTGAGCGAGGCGACGACATCGTCAGGATCCTGTCTTCATAGCAGCAAGCACGACATCGGCTGCAGCCCCGCGCTGGCTATGCCCGTCCGGCAATCGCATAACATCATCAAGCTTTTGCAGATGCTCGATCTGTTGCTGGCGTTCAGGACCGCTGTTCAGAAGCTCAACGAGATGGTTCGCCAGCACCTTTGGCTGGACTTCCTCATCAAGGAACTCCGGAATGGCTTTTGTTCCCAGGATGATGTTTGGCAGGACAAAGGAATCAACGCTCGAGAATTTGAAGACCCGGTTGAGTTCCTTCATCCGTCTGAAAAACCAGTCGACCTTGTAGGCAACGACCATCGGAACGCCTGATAGAGCCAACTCAAGTGAAACAGTGCCTGACGCGGCCAAGGCTGCGTGCGCCTTTCTGAAGGCCGCCCGCTTGGCGTCCAGGCCGGTCACAATCTCGACCGGAACAGGCCAATGGGCCGTATCCTGCCGGATCTTGTCTTCAAGGTGCGCGACTGCCGGCAGAATAACCTTGAGCCCGGGCAACTTTTCTTTGACGATCGCAACGGTCTTGGCGAAGTCGCCTAGCAACCTGTCGATTTCACTTCGCCGGCTCCCCGGAAGCACAAGCAGGATCTTCTCCTCTGCCTCTACAGGCGCTCTTTCGCCAGTTGAAGGACGCAGTTCGGAAGCGATTTCACTCAAGGGATGGCCGACGTAATGGGTGCGCGGGCCACCGAGCTTGCGGTGCACATCAGGTTCAAACGGCAACAAGGCCAGAAGGTCGTCGACGTAGACGCTCATCTTGCGGGCCCGGCCTGGACGCCAAGCCCAGACAGAAGGCGAAACATAACCAACGATGGGTATATGAGGCGCGCGCTTGCGCACGCGCTTGGCAACGTTATGCGTGAAGTCCGGACTGTCGACGATAACCAGAATATCCGGATTGGCCGCAACCACGGCATCCACGGTCTGGTAGACCCGCTTGATGATCAACGGCAATCTGGCGAGTACTGCCGTCAATCCCATGACGGAAACATCAGACATGTCAAAGAAGCTTTTGAGGCCCAGAGACATCATCCGTTCGCCGCCGACACCGCAGTAACGGACACCTACGCCCAACCGTTCGTTGAGCGCTTTCATCAATTCCGACCCGAGCTGGTCACCAGATTCTTCGCCTGCAACCAGGCAAATCGTGGGCATTTTTCCTGTCATCACGAACGCTCGTCCGATTGTCCCTTTGAGGAGGCACCAATCCTCGTGCCGTGCTCTATACCGATGACAAAAAGGCCGGCATTGTCCGCCTTCCTGAGCGTCTCTTCCTTTTCCGCGATCAGTGCGCCGCTCGCCTCAACTGCAATGCCGGCAAGGCCTGCTGCAGCTGCGAGGTCAATAGTCATCGGGCCGACGGTTGGAAGATCCACCCGCAAGTCCTGGTTCGGCTTTGCTGTCTTTACCAAGACACCCGCGCGGCCTTTGGAACGGATCCTGCCAATGCGCTTGAGCTCCGCGCAGCGCTGCAGCATGGCGTCGGTCCCTTCTGCCCCTTCAAGCGCAACAACCCGCCCACCAACGGCAATCGCCGCCTGACCGATATCGAGTTCACCGAGCTTTTCCGTCGCCCGCAAGGCCAGCTCAGCATCCCGCCAGTCTCCCTGGTTCGGCTGAACTTTGCCAAGCACACCACTTGAGGCAAGCAGTTGCGGCGCCACATCCTTGATCCCCACAACGCGATACCCCTCAACTTCAAACAGCCGGATCACCTTGGTCAACAGACTGTCATCACCGCCGGCCAGTGCCCGGATGATCGTCGGCAATCGCTTCAAGGTACCCAAATCGCCAAGTATGGACGTGAAATCGGGGCGCCTGGATACACCTCCGATCAGAAGCACGTCCCGGCACCCGGTCTTTTTCAGAAATTTGTAAAGCCGGCCGATTTCGCCCCAGCCGAGTTCGGTATCGGCCTGTGCCCGCGTGCGTTCATCAGCTTCGCCCTTGATGGCGATAATCCTGAATTCACGTCCGGCGCTTCTGAGCGCTTCAGCAATCTGACAGGGCAGACTGCCATTGCCTGCGATCAGGGCAAGGCGTGGCTCCAGTCCCGTATCTGCCCCGTTCATCCGTCAGTCATCGCTGCGCGGCGTGCAGAACCGGCGGTCTTCCTTTTCAAGGATGAAGTCGGTAACCGTCTTGACCAGGGGTTGATCGGCACCTTCTGCAGCAACAGCTTCTGCCCGGCTGCGCAGGGTTCCTTCGTTGCTCTCAAACAGTGCGCGATAAGCTGCCCGCAAAGCGTGGATCTGCTCCCGAGGCAAGCCCTTGCGCTTGAGACCAACCAGATTGAGACCGGCAAGACGTGCGCGGTCACCGATCACGGAACCATAGGGAATGACGTCGAATTCGACGCCGGTCATTCCGCCGACGATCGCACCTGTTCCAACGCGAGACCATTGCCGGACCGCACTCAAGCCGCCCAGAATGACGAAGTCGTCAAGCTCGACGTGACCTGCAAGCGTGGCGTTGTTCGCCAGAATTGCGTGATTGCCGACCTGACAATCGTGGCCGACATGCGAGCTCATCATGAACAGGCAATTGTCACCGACCCTGGTATAGCCTCCGCCACCTTCCGTACCGGGGCTCATGGTGACATGTTCACGGATTTGGTTGTTGGTGCCGATTTCCAAAAAGCTCACTTCACCCGCAAACTTGAGATCTTGTGGCTTGTGACCAATGCTGGCGAAGGGAAAGATATGCGTTTTGGCACCCACACTCGTGTGGCCCGTGACGACGACATGCGATTCCAGGATAACTCCGTCAGCAAGTTTCACATTCGGGCCAACTGTAGAATAAGGCCCGATTCGAACGCCCTCGCCGATTACGGCCCCGTCTTCGACTATGGCCGTTGGATGTATGTCAGTCATATTTCCTCACGCATCTACCAGCATGGCGCTGACTTCAGCTTCTGCGACCTTGTTGCCATCGACCTTGGCAACGGCGTCGAACTTCCAGATGTTGGAGCGTTGCTTGATCTTCTTGACGTGGAAATGAACCTGATCACCAGGCTCCACAGGACGGCGGAACTTCGCCTTGTCGATGGTCATGAAATAGACAAGCTGCGGCGGCGCATCGTCACCACGGGCATGCACGCAAAGAGCCCCGGCAGTCTGTGCCATGGCTTCGATCAGAAGAACACCCGGGAATACGGGCCGCTCCGGAAAATGTCCGGTGAAGTGCGGTTCGTTGATGGTGACGTTCTTGATGCCGATGCAGCTGTTGTCGCCATCCATCTCGATGATCTTGTCGATCAGAAGAAAAGGATACCTGTGCGGCAGCAGCTTCATGATCCGCATGATGTCTGCGCTGGCAAGTGTTTTGTTTTCTGCGTCTTCCATATAATACCCCTTGGCGAATTACCGCCGCAAAGTCCTGTTTGTATTCCGTTTACGATCCGCCGCCACGCTCTGCAAGCTTTCTGACGGCAGCGACTTCACGGAACCACTGTTTGACCGGCTTTGCGGGCGTGCCGCCGTAGCGTCCCCCGGCAGGCAAATCATCGTTGACTACGCTCACCGCGGCCACCTGCGACCCCATGCCGATCGTTACGTGACCACGCACACCGGTTTGCCCGCCAATGGCGACGAAATCCTCGAGTGTGCAGCTTCCGGAAAGACCGACCTGAGAAACGATCACGCAGTGACGGCCGACCACAACATTGTGGCCAATCTGAACCTGGTTATCGATCTTCGTGCCTTCGCCGATGATGGTATCCCGGTTTGCGCCACGATCGATGGTGGTGTTGGCGCCGATTTCAACGTCATCCTGAATGATCACGCGGCCGACCTGGGGAACCTTGAGATGCCCCATCGGCCCCATCGCATAGCCAAAGCCATCCTGACCGCAGCAAACGCCAGGATGCATATAGACGCGGTTGCCAAGCACAGTGTGTTGAACCGTGCAATTCGAACCGATTACACAGTCCCGGCCAATCTTGACGCCCTGTCCGATGACAGCGTTGGCCCGGATCACCGTGCCCGCACCGATCTCTGCCCCCGCGCCGATCACGACACCAGGTTCTACCGTGACATTGTCTTCCAGTGACGCAGCCGGATCGATTACAGCCCGTTCTGAAATGACTGCAGCGCCAGGTTCTACCGGAACCATGGCTGCAGGATAAAGCTTGGCGAGAACCTTCGCCCAGGAGCGATAGGCATCTGAACATACAAGAACAGCAACGCCCTCCGGCACCTTGTCCTTGTGTTTCCGGTTGACCAGGCATGCAGCTGCCGTGGTCCCGTCCAGTTGCTTCAGGTAAGCGGTGTTGTCGAAGAACACCAGAGCGCCGGGCGTGGCATCTTCCAATGGCGCTACACCTGTTATTTCCAGGGTAGGTTCGCCGCGAGCGATCTCAGCTTCCGCCCACGTTGCGATGTCTGAAAGAGAGACCGGAGCCGGAGACTCAAAAAATTTTGGCTCGGACATGATGTTATCCTTCTTGCCAGCCAACAAAAACGGCCGCCGAACGTGTCGGCGGCCGTTTTTTATCCTATGTGACCGCAGTTTAGAAGCGCGTACCGCCGCTCAACCGGAAAATCTGCGTTTTGTCGGAGTCGTCTTTGACGATCGGGTAAGCAAAGTCTGCCCGCAGAGGTCCGAACGGAGAGTTCCAGCGGATACCTGCACCGACCGACGCACGAACGTTGAAGTCGTTCGAGTCTATCTGGCCACCGTTGGTTTCCACCAGGTTCACCAGACTGCTGTCGGCATCCCACAGGGAACCCGCATCGGCAAACACTGCCCCGCTCAGGCCGAATTCCTTCGGGAGGACCGGGAACGGGAACCGGGTTTCGGCAGTTGCCGCGAAGTAGAACCGACCACCAATAGCGTCTTCGGTCGTTGCGTCACGCGGGCCGATACCCTGGTTCTCAAAGCCACGAACGAGAGTGCCGCCAAGCATGAACTGTTCGGACACACGCAGACGCTCATCACCAAGGGCCATGATGTTACCACCACGCACCGACAGGCTACCGACCAGACCGTAGTCAGCCAGGATTTCCTTGTAGGCGCGAGCCTGAGCTTCGGTCTTGATGTAGAAGCTGTCGCCACCCAGACCAGCAATTTCCTGACCGAAGGAAGCATAGATGCCATCGGACGGGTCCAAGATCCGGTCGAGCGTGTTGTAACGCAGCTCGTAGCCAACCAGAGACGTCAGGTAGGTGCCGAGGGAGTCACAGACCGCCAGGGAAAGGCTTGCGGTGTCACAGTTGTTGATGTTGGTCGAGTTGTTGTCCGGATCGGAGTTCTTCTCCTGGAAGATGTTGTAGAACAGACGGACAGTCAGCTCATCTTCCCGAAGCGGCAGAGTGAAACCGAACCCGCCACCGGTCTTCTTCTGATCGAAGGAACGGTAGTCGTTGGCATCATCGACCTTGCGATAGAGGTCCAGATCCAGGGCAACACGACGCCCCATGAAGAACGGCTCTACAAAACGGAACTCGTAGGACTGGGTGTCCGTACCGCCGCCAACAGCGAGCTTCACGAACTGGCCACGGCCCAGGAAGTTCTTCTCGGTCAGCGAAATGTCACCAATGACACCGTCAACCGTCGAATAACCAACACCGAAGGAGATTTCGCCAGTCGGCTTTTCTTCGACGCGAACGTTCACCACCACGCGATCAGGCGCACTGCCCTGCTGCGTCGTGATGGAAACCTTCTCGAAGAAACCGAGATTGCGCAGACGGCGCTCCGCCTTGTCGACAAGCGCACGGTTGAACGCATCGCCTTCAGCAATGTCGAACTCGCGGCGAATGACATACTCGCGGGTACGGTCGTTGCCAATCACGTTGATCCGCTCGATGTAGGCACGAGGACCTTCTTCGATGTAGTAGATCAGGGAGATCGTGTTGTTGTCGTAGTCACGAGCACCGCGCGGACGGACACGAGCAAAGGCATAACCTTCTTCCGACACGCGAAGCGTGATGTCTTCGACAGACTGCTCGACGCGCAGCGAGTTGAAGGTCTGACCACTCTTGGTGCGGATCAGGCGGCGAAGATCTTCCGGATCAACGTCGGCAATCGTGGAAACGATCTCGACATCACCAATCTCGTATTTCTCACCCTCTTCCACCGTGAACGTCACGTAGAAGATGTTCTGCTCGCGATCGAGGTCTGCACTGGTGGAGACGATACGGAAGTCCGCATAGCCCTTCTTGTTGTAGTACTGACGCAGCAACTCCTCGTCCGCAGCCAAACGGTCCGGATCATAGGTATCGGTGCTGCGAAGCCAGCTCAGAAGGCCGCTTTCGCGTGTACGGATGACATCGCGCAGGCGGCCGTCGCTGAATGCGGAGTTGCCGATGAAGCTGATGCGCTCGACGCCGGTCTTTGCACCTTCGTTGATCTCGAAAACAAGATCGACGCGGTTCTGACCACGATCGATGATCTGCGGCTCGACGGACGCACCATAGCGACCGGAGCGACGATAAGCTTCAAGAATATTCTGGACGTCAGCCTGAACCTTGGCACGGGACAGCATCGAACGCGGCTGAGACCGTACAGCGGTTTCCAGCGCGCTGTCCTTGATCTTCCGGTTACCTTCGAAAGAAACCCTGTTGATGATCGGGTTCTCGGTAACCGTTACAACGACAACGCTTCCACGCGGGGTGATGTCGACCGTTGCAAAAAGGCCGGTTGCGTAGAGCGCCTTCAGTGACTCGTCGACATCGAACGCGCTGTAGGAGCGTCCGGGAACGATGGTCATGTAACTGACAACGGTTTCATCCTCGACACGGGTGTTGCCACGCACGTCAATGCTTCTGGCCACCGCTGCCTGTGCCTGTGAAACCAGGGACACCGGCCCGAAAGCTTTCGGCAAAACCGTCCCGATCGAAAATACGGCCACCGCCAACAGTACGGCCCGTGTAAGTCTCTGCAATCGCTGCATTATTGCGCTATGCCTTTGTTTTTAATACCCCTCCCGAGAATCCGCACTCACCCCAGCAGATTCTCGGAACCGACGAGTGTTTTATAGGTTTTTACCGATAACGCAACCGCCCTTCCGGGCGGAAAGCGATTTAGTCTGAAGACGTTGCGTCAATGTCACGGGTGTCATGAATTGGTTCCCACGAGCCGCATGATATCCTTCCATGTGACGAACACCATCAGCATGAGAACAAGTCCCAGACCGATCCGGAAACCAACGTCCTGAACTCTTTCGCTGAGCGGTTTGCCACGCAGGGCTTCTGCAGCGAAGTAAACGAGGTGTCCGCCGTCGAGAATCGGCACCGGTGCCAGGTTGATCAGACCGATGCTGACAGAAAGTACGGCCGCCAGAGAAATGAGCGGCAGGAATCCGAGATCCGCGACCTGTCCGGAAATCTGGGCCACCCGGATCGGACCACCAAGCTGGTCTGCCGACTGCCGCTGGGAAATAATGCCCCAGATATAGCTGACCGTGCTTTCGATGATACGCCAGGTTTCCGCAGTCCCTTCAAGAGCCGCTTCGCCAAGCCCGTATTTGATGTGAATGAGATGAGACGGGTCGGACACGCCGCGAAGGCTGATATCGCCGGCCACCTGCCTCTCACCGAAAAAGACTTCTTTTTCCTTCGCGTCGGGCGTAACGGTCAAAGTGACGTCTTGCCCGCCCCGTTCGACTTCGAAAACGAGAGGCGTATTGGCGTTCATCAGGACGATCTGACGCATCTCGCCGAACGTCTGGATAGGCCTGCCGTCAATTTCCTTCACGATATCGCCGGCCAGAAGCCCGTCGCGCTCAGCTGCACCACCCGCAAAAACCTGCTCGACGACAGGCTCGAACCCCTGCTTGCCGGAGGTTACGAAGAGAGCGGTAAAGATCACGATCGCGAGAAGGAAGTTGGCGATGGGCCCAGCGGCCACAACGGCCATGCGTTGCCAGACCGGTTTGGCGATGAAAGCCGTTTTGCGGTCCTCTTCGCTCATCTGCGCAATCGCCTCGCGGCTTGGTATGCTTGCCGCATTTTCATCGCCGGCGAACTTGACGTAGCCACCAAGCGGAATCCAGCAGAGTTTCCAACGTGTTCCCTTCCGGTCATTAAAACCGAATAGCTCACGTCCGAAGCCGACGGAAAAAGCATCCACCTTTACGTTGCACCAACGAGCCACAGCGAAATGGCCGAGCTCATGGAAGAAGACGACGATTGTAAGCACAAAAAGAAAGGGAATGATTGTGCCGACTATCAGGGAATAGGCGGAAACGAGAAGGTCCATGAACTGTGTCCGATCCTGCGCAGCTAGGATTGTTTTGAAGGATTGTACTAAAAAGAAAATTACGGCGTGTTAATGGTGGGAAACCAAAAATTCGGGGCCTTCAACACCCCGATTACCGTGTTCTTATCCATTCACCAGTCTTCTGCCGTGCTTCTGCGTCGATGGCAAGAACATCCTCGACGCTGGCAGCGTCCGTCAGCTTACCGCCTGCCCCCATCGCATCCAGCACCTCTTCAATGGCAGCCGGAATGTCCATAAAGCCGATCCGACCCTTCAGAAAAGCGTCCACGGCAACCTCATCTGCAGCGTTAAGCACAGCCGGTGCCATTCCCCCTGCCCGCATGGCTTCCAGCGCAAGCCGGAGCGCCGGGAACCGGTCCAGGTCCGGGGCTTCAAAAGTGAGTGTGCCGAGTTCGGCCAGATCCAGACGTTTCACCGGAACGTTCATCCGGCGGGGAAAGGCAAGGCAGTGGGCGATCGGCGTGCGCATGTCCGGACTGCCGAGTTGAGCCAGCAGGGATCCGTCCTTGTATTGCACAAGTCCGTGAACCGTCGATTGCGGATGGACCAGAACGCCAAGCTGATCGTGGGCGACCGGAAAAAGATGGGACGCTTCTATAACCTCGAAGCCCTTGTTCATCATCGTTGCGCTGTCGATCGTAATGCGTGCGCCCATGTCCCAGTTCGGATGCTTGAGCGCCTGCTGCGGTGTTACCCGTGCCATATCGGCTTTCGAGACACTCCTGAACGGTCCGCCCGACGCCGTCAGAATAACCTTCTCGACCATGTCGGCCTTGTCGGTTTCAAAAACCTGGAAGATGGCATTGTGCTCGCTGTCGACGGGCAAAAGTTCCGCGCCGGTCGCGTGGATCTTGGCCATGAACAGATCACCCGCGCAAACCAGGCATTCCTTGTTGGCAAGTGCAATGCGGCGCCCTGGCCGGATCGCGGCCATGGTCGGCTTCAATCCCGCAGATCCTACAATGGCACCGACGACGATATCCGTATCCTGCGTGACCGCTTCCAGAACGGCAGCCTCACCGGCCCCGGTTGCAATGCCGCTGCCGGCAAGCCGCTCCTTGAGTTCCGGATAACAGGTTTCCTCGGCAAGGATCGCGGAACCGGTCTTTAGCGCTTTTGCCATGTCGGCAAGACCCGCGGTGTTCCGGTTCGCAACCAGCGCGACGACTTCATAGCTGTCCGGATTTCTTTGAATGAGATCCGCCAAGCTCTGGCCGATGGACCCAGTGGCCCCTAGAACGGTTATCCGGGTTTTCGCGCCAGGGCCGCGGGCTGCAGAGGCAGCTGCCATGCCTGTTACTCCAAATTCAAATCAGACCGAGGCCGGCAATAGGGTCTGCAAGACTGCCCCCAGCGACAAGGCCAATCAGCACGGCGAATATGGCTGCGGCCACCAGACCGTCGATCCGGTCCATGATGCCGCCATGCCCGGGGATCAGCTTGCTGGAATCCTTGACGTCGAACCGCCGCTTGATGGCAGACTCCAGAAGGTCCCCTGCCTGAGAGACGACCGAGAGCCCGGCCGCCAGTAAAGCCCAAAGCATCAGGTCCTGCGCATTTGCGACAAAAGCAACGCCAGCGCCGAAAACCGTGGCGAGCACCAGCCCGCCGATGGCACCAGACCAGGTCTTCTTAGGTGATACACGTGGCCAGAGCTTGGGCCCACCCAATGCTCGGCCGGTAAAATAGGCGAAAATGTCGGTTGCCCAGACAACAAACAGCAGAAAAAACGCGACCAGAAGCCCGTTGCTTCCTTCACGAAGTACAAGCAGCGAGAACAGTGCAAGCCCGCTGTAGAGGATCCCTTCGATGGCCCATCGTCCAGCCTTGGAGAAACCACCAAGCGCATAAGCGATCAAAGCACCAGCAACCATGGCCCCGAGACCAAGGTCAGGATGTCCGGCTACGGTCAGCACCCCAATGGCAAACAGCGTGGCGAACCCGGTGAGTGAACTGGGTGACTTTGCCTGTGTCCCGGTGATCGTGAACCATTCCCACAGGAACAGTCCGGACGCGACCAGCGTCAGCGCAGCAAAGGGCAGATTGCCCAGATAGGTGATCAGAAGAACAAGAGGCCCCAGAACGAGTGCCGAAATGAACCTGAGGCGAAGGTCGGACAGTTTTTTCGGGTTCTGATCTGGTTCTGCCATTGCTCAAGCCGGGGGTCAGTTGGCCTTGGCGTCAAGGCCGCCGTACCGGCGCTCACGGCTGCAGAAGCAGCTCAAAGCCTTGTCGAAGGCCGCCTCATCGAAGTCCGGCCAGTAAAGATCGCAGAAATAGAACTCGGAATAGGCCGCCTGCCACAGCAGGAAATTGGAAAGACGCATTTCTCCGCTGGTGCGGATAATGAGATCGGGATCCGGCAAACCGGAGGTATCCAGTGCCGCCGTGATCGCGTCTTCGGTTATATCGGCCGGCTGCATGTCTCCAGCCTGAACCTTTGCTGCCAGCTCCTGTGCCGCCCGCACGATTTCCGACCGAGCACCATAATTGAACGCAACGACCAGGTTCAGGCCGGTGTTGTGACGGGTCAGGTCTTCCGCTTCTTTCAGAAGCGCCAAAATTCCCGGTTCCAGATCACTGCGCCCGCCGATGATGCGGATACGCACATTGGCTTCGTGAAGCTCGCTGAGATCGCGCTGCACGAAACGGCGCAGCAGCCCCATCAGGAAAGAGACTTCAGCCTGGGGCCGGTTCCAGTTTTCGGAGGAGAAGCTGTAGATCGTGATGGTTTCGATGCCGACACGGCCGGCATGGCGGATCACCTTGCGCAGTGCGGCCAGCCCCTGTCGATGTCCCTCTGTCCGTGGCAAACCGCGCGCAGTTGCCCATCGCCCGTTGCCATCCATGATGAAGGCAACGTGGCGGGGCATTTTCGCACCGGTTTCATCCGCAGCAGGTGCATGCAGGTTGCGGTCCGGGCTGACGCTCATGTGCTCCCCCAACTCACACTCCCCAGGTCAATCAGACCTGGGAAATTTCCTGCTCTTTTTTCTCCAGCATGCCGTCGACTTCAGCAATCATCTGGTCGGTCAGCTTCTGCACTTCATCGGATGCGACACGGCTGTCGTCCTGGGAAATGTCACCGTCTTTTTCGGCCTTTTTGGCAGCGTCCATGCCATCGCGGCGGACGTGACGGATCGCAACTTTTGCCTGTTCGGCATATTTGTGGGCCACCTTGATGAGTTCCTGGCGGCGTTCCTGGTTGAGCTCGGGAATCGGCAGCCGCAGCAGCATGCCGTCTACAACCGGGTTCAAACCAAGATTGGATTCGCGGATCGCCTTTTCAACGGCCGACACCATGCTCTTGTCCCAGACCTGAACAGCCAGCATGCGAGGTTCGGGAACGGAGACGGTGGCGACCTGGTTGATCGGCATGGACTGGCCATAGGCATCAACAGTAATCGGATCCATCATGGAAGAAGAGGCGCGGCCGGTACGCAGTCCGGCAAATTCCGTTTTCAGAACCGACAAGGCTCCCTGCATGCGGCGCTTCAGATCATCAAGGTCCACACCTTCTACCGACATTTTATCCTCACTGTTGTTTTGTGCTTGGCTTAATAGAGTCTCGGCGCGCGCCAACATGGCATAAACGCACCGAAACACAAGAGCTTGAACCGGGATTGGTTCTTAAAACTTTCAGTCACCCACGACAGTGTAGGTGCCGGTTTCCTGAAGCACACTGACGAGGGCGCCGGGTGAGTGAATGGAAAACACTATGACGGGGATGGAATTGTCACGGGCCAGGGCAATGGCCGTCGTGTCCATGACTTTCAGGTTGCGGGTTATGATTTCGTCATAACCAAGGGTGTCATAGCGCTCTGCGTTCGGGTTGACCTTGGGGTCTTCGGAGTAGACGCCATCCACCTGTGTCCCCTTCAGGAAGGCGTCGCACTTCATTTCGGCAGCCCGCAGAGCCGCACCGCTGTCCGTGGTGAAGAACGGGTTGCCGGTGCCTCCTGCAAAGACGATCACATCGCCGTCTTCCATGTAGCGGTCAGCGACACGCTGCGAAAAGGTTTCGCAAATCGAGGGAACGGATACGGCGGACAGAACACGGGCATTGACCTTCAGGCGGCGCAGGGCATCCGCAAGCGTCAGGCTGTTCATGATGGTGGCCAGCATACCCATGTGGTCGCCCGTGACGCGGTTGCCACCCTTGGCGGCGACGGCAACACCGCGGAAGATGTTCCCTCCCCCGACGACAACGCCGACCTGAGCGCCAAGAGCCACTGCGTCGGCGATTTCCTTGGCGATCCTTTGCACGATGGCCGGGTCAATTCCAAAAGCCTGCGATCCCATCAGGGCCTCGCCGGAGAGTTTCAGAAGGATCCGTTTCCAGCGCAAGGAATTCGTCATGGGTGCACCCTTTTTGAAATTGTCTTTCTAAAAAAAAAGCGCCGGACTTGCCGGCGCTTTTCCTTGAGCTTACTGCCCGGTGGCTGCTGCCACCTCTGCGGCGAAGTCTTGCTCTTCCTTCTCGATCCCTTCGCCGATTGCGAAGCGGACAAAGCCGGTAAGTTTGACTTCAGCGCCGATTTCTTTAGCGAGCGCCTCTACGGCCTGCTCAACCGTCTGATCCGGGTTGATCACGAAAGCCTGCTTCACGAGGGTAACTTCCTCGTAGAATTTGCGCAAACGGCCTTCCACCATTTTTTCAATGATGTTTTCCGGCTTGCCGGATTCGCGTGCCTGTTCGGAGAAGACAGACTTCTCACGCTCGACAACCGTCGGATCCAGTTCTTCGGTGTTCAGCGACAGCGGGCTGGTTGCTGCAACGTGCATGGCAATCTGACGGCCAAGGCCATTCAGCTTGTCCTTGTCACCAGCGGATTCCAGGGCCACCAGAACGCCGATCTTGCCGAGACCGTCGGAAACAGCGCTGTGAACGTAGGTCGCGACAACGCCTTCGTTTACGGCCAGAACCGCAGTGCGGCGCAGGGTCATGTTTTCGCCGATCGTGGCGATCGCGTCGGTGATCGCTTCTGCAACCGGCTTGCCGCCGAGGTTTGCAGCGGAAACGGCTTCAACGGAACCATCGGTGCCGACGGCTACCTTGGCCACATTGGAGACCAGCTCCTGGAACCCTTCGTTGCGTGCAACGAAGTCGGTTTCGGAGTTCAGCTCGATCACGGCAGCCTTGTTGCCATCAGCGGCAACGCCGACCAGACCTTCAGCAGCCACACGGCCTGCCTTCTTGGCAGCCTTGGCCAGACCTTTGGTGCGCAGCCAGTCAACAGCTGCTTCCATATCACCGCCTGCTTCAGTCAGGGCGGTCTTGCAGTCCATCATGCCAGCGCCGGATTTCTCGCGGAGCTCTTTTACCATCGCAGCGGTAATGCTCATCGATTGCCTCGTGCATGGGGGTTTCAGATGAGACACGGTTTAGCCCATGGCCTTCCGCGCCTTTATGACGGGGCTGCAACAAAATGCAGCCCGCCTTGCGAATTTCAACAATATTCTGCCGCGGCAGACCGCGGCAGGAGAGGCTTAAGCCTCGGCAGCTGCTGCTTCAGCCGGAGCTTCTTCAGAAGCTTCAGCAAGAACTTCTTCAACCGGAGCTTCTTCGGAAGCGCCGATGTCCATGCCGGAAGCGCCCTGTGCACGGGAGATACCGTCGATGGCGGCACGAGCGATCAGGTCGCAGTACAGCGACAGAGCGCGGCCAGCGTCGTCGTTACCCGGCACCGGATAGGTGATGCCTTCCGGATTGGAGTTGGAATCGAGGATCGCGGCAACCGGAATACCCAGACGACGGGCTTCCTGGATGGCGATGGCTTCGCGGTTGGTGTCGATCACGAAGATCAGGTCCGGAATACCGCCCATGTCCTTGATACCGCCAAGGTTCCGCTCGAGCTTTTCACGCTCGCGGTCCATGAACAGACGCTCTTTCTTGGTCAGAGCGTTGGCAGCGTCGGAAGACAGGGTTTCTTCCAGCTTGCGCAGGCGCTGGATGGACTGGGAGATGGTCTTCCAGTTCGTCAGCATGCCGCCGAGCCAACGTGCGTTGACGTAATACTGAGCGGAGTTGCGCGCTGCAGATGCGACAGATTCCTGTGCCTGGCGCTTGGTACCTACGATCAGAACGCGGCCACCGCCGGCAACCGTGTCGGACACGGCCTTCAGAGCCTGGTGCAGAAGCGGAACGGTCTGGGACAGGTCCATGATATGAACATCGTTGCGTACACCAAAGATGTACTGACCCATGCGCGGGTTCCAACGGTGTTTCTGGTGACCAAAGTGAACGCCAGCTTCCAGCAGCTGACGCATGGTGAAATCGGGCAAAGACATGGCCCTTATCTCCTGAGTTTTTCCGGTTTGACCTCCGCAAGAGGATGTGGACCGGAGAGAATTCCCTTCGGCCACCGGAAGGACCCCGATAAGCTCGGTTTCCGCCCCTTGCGTGTGGAATGCGCGCCTTATAGTTGGGAAGAAATTTTATTTCAAGGCCCAAGGGCCGGTTTTCTTCAACACACTCGCCGTTTGAAAATCGAATTTTTCCGCTCTGGCGCAAGCTCACGTTTCGATACCTCGATAAGCAGCGACACGTGTTGACGTTCAATCATGTCATTTATACCTATTTTGAACTCGCCACAGCAAGGACACTCCATCGTGACCACCAAAGGCATCAACCACCTGGGCCTCACAGTCCGAGATCTGGAACAGACCACCGCCTTTTTTACCGAGCTGCTCGGCTGGCAACTGCTGGCACGTGATGACAACTACCCGCGAACAACCGTTTCCGACGGCACCGCCCGCCTGACGCTCTGGCAGGCAGATCGCACAAGGCCTGTGACGGGCTTCGACAGGAAAACCAATATCGGCCTCCACCATCTGGCCCTTGAAGTCTCAAGCGAAGAAAAGCTGCTGGAAATCGCCGAAAAGGTGAAGGCCTGGCCCGGAGTAGAGATCGAATTTATGCCGGAGCCTCTCGGCGGGGGCCCACGCAGGCACATGATGCTGGCTGAACCCGGTGGAATCCGCGTCGAATTTATCTGGCCCGCAGGTCAGTAACAGCGCGCCAAGAATCGCCTCACCGGCCGGGCCGGAACGCACAAAAGTCCCGGCCCGAACCACTTTGTCAGATCCAGAGATCGTTTTCCTGGGTCCTGTCTCCGCCCGCATGGCCGGTATTGAGAATACCCTTCGGCTCGATCAGCAGCAGCTCGGCTTCCGATTCCGCATAGGGCTTGTGCTCGACGCCCTTCGGCACGACGTACATTTCCCCTTCGCCCAGTACAACGGCTCGATCGCGAAAATCGATGCGGATTTCGCCCTTGAGAACGATGAAGGTCTCATCCGTTTCAGGATGATCATGCCAGACGAAGTCTCCTTGAATGCGGACGATCTTGAACTGGTAATCGTTCATTTCCGCAATGACGCGAGGCGACCATAACCCTTCGAGCCTTGCAAGTTTTTCCGTGAAACGGATCGGATGTTCCATTGCCATGTCCGGCACTCCTGACTGATGAAATGTCCGGCCCGGTTTGACATCTCTCCTAAAATCAAAACAGATACAAAAACTCGAAAATTAACAGATACAGTTGAAATGGTTTCGTTCAAATACCAGTCCGTTGCCCAGTCCCTGGCGCAGCTGATCGACAATGGCACCTTGAAGCCCGGGGAGAGGTTCCCTTCCCTCCGGCGCACCATGCGCAGTTATTCCGTTAGCCTGTCGACCGCCAACCAGGCCTATGCCCATCTCGAAGACAAAGGCTATATCCGGGCACAGGCAAAGTCCGGCTATTTCGTCACCCGTCCAGCAAGCCACAGGCTCATCGAGCCCAGTAAAACAACGCCACCCGAGACCAGCCGCAGTGTCGTGTTTCAAGCTCCTTACCTGGAGATGCTCGAACATGCGTCAAACCCGGCATATGTGCCGCTTGGCTGCGCCATTCCCGCCCCGTCTCTGCTGGCCGCAGAGCCGCTGAACGCCTTGCAGGCACGACTCCTCCGCTCGAAAGGACAGCAACTCAACGCCTATGGGTCTGCTCAGGGGTTACCGGAACTCAGGAGAGAAATCGCAAAGCTTATGTGCTTGCATGGCAGCACAGTTTCCCAGGATGAAATTGTCATTACCAGTGGCTGCACCGAAGCTCTGGGGCTCGCACTTCAAACGCTCACACAGCCGGGCGATACGATTGCCGTCGAATCGCCCGCCTATTTCGGACTACTGCAGGTGCTCGAACGCCTGAAACTGAAGGCCTGGGAGTTGCCAACCTCGCGGGACGGCATCGATCCGTCCGCACTCGAGCTGGCTCTGAAATCGGGTACCGTAACTGCCGTTGCCTTGTCGTCCAGCTTCACCAACCCACTCGGCACCATGATGCCGGAGCCGGTGAAACGTTCTGTCCTGAAGCTGCTGGACCGTTACAAGACACCCCTGATCGAAGATGATACCTACGGCGGCCTCGGGTTTGGCGGATGCCGTCCGGCACCGTTTTTCAGTCTGCCGCACGAGACCGAGATCTTCTATTGCAGCTCTTTCTCGAAAACCCTCGCCCCAGGTTACCGAACCGGCTGGATCCGCGCTCCAGGCCGCATTGCCCAAATCAACAAGGCCAAGTTCTCCGCCTCAATCTGCAACCCGTTGGCACCTCAACTGGCTTTGGCTGAATTCCTGTCATCCCGGGACTTCGAGCGCCATGTGTCTCGCATGGCCCGGACAATGGAAACCAATGTCGCGCGCGCACGCCGGGCCATTGCACAGTCCTTTCCGGCGGGTACCAGGGTCACACATCCGGACGGCGGTTTCGTCTTGTGGATAGAAATGGACAAAAAAATCGACACAACAAAGCTTTATTACAAGGCCTTAAATCAAAATATTTGCTTTGCTCCTGGCAGTCTTTTCACCGCATCAGGCCTTTATGCACATTGCCTTCGCATCAGTTGCGGCGACGTTTGGTCGGACACGCTTGAATCCGCTATTTACCGCCTGGGGACGCTGGCCTGCGAAGAGCTTGGCAAACAGCAATCAGAAGAGACATGACACCTACCCTCTATATCCCGCATTGACTGAAACCTCGTATGTCAGAAGTTCAGCTTGCATGCGCGGTCAGCTTCTCGTCAGAGACATCCGGCTGGGGAACGGAAGCAACCACTGAGGAAAGATAGGTTCGCCAGGAACTCAGTTCGGTGATTTCAACAGCCCCTTCAACTGCATGTCCTTCACACAAAAATCCTTTTACGCCGGTTCCGTCTTCCAGCTTCACCGTGCCGATGCACAGCGGTGCCGGAATACCCGTCATGAAACTGCCGAAGGTCTCAAGCGGCATTGCCCAGACCTCCACATTGATTGATCCGCCCGAGCCAGCCCCAACCTGCACAAGGCCCGGCCGCTTCGGAGACCCGCCTGCAAGTGCGAAGAAACGGTATTCCGGTGCTGTCTTGCTGGATTTTACAAAGCGTGCGCCGTGAGAAATCAGCTCCTTGTTTAGCGGCAGTCCCGACATGTGGGCGCCGCAGACCGCAACGGCTATTTCACCGACAGCGATCTCGCTTGTGGTCAGCGCAGATTTCTGCCGAGCCCAGTTCGTTGCTCCAAGCGGACCAGTTTCAACTGTAGCTGCAAGCGCTGCGGCGGCTGCATCCTGACCGCAGCGGGCCAGAACCGTCAGGCTTCCAGGCCGGCCGTCCTGTCGCAAACCTGTTGGAACCGCAATACCGCAAAGAT
This sequence comes from Labrenzia sp. THAF191a, assembly GCF_009363335.1. Taxonomy (GTDB): domain Bacteria; phylum Pseudomonadota; class Alphaproteobacteria; order Rhizobiales; family Stappiaceae; genus Roseibium; species Roseibium algicola. Next base: position 4,227,574 of record NZ_CP045333.1, on the reverse strand, counting down.
CGAGAAGGTTGACGAAATTCGTGTAGGTGCCAAGGCCCGAATTCGGGCCAATGGGGTCAGCGGTAATTTCTTCTACCGAGACGAATGTCGGTATCGTCGGAACGCAGAGGAAATCGATCTCTGCCAAAAGCTCATCACAGATCCGGCGCAGGTCCTGCAGCTTGTAAAGTCCGCGGAATGCGTCGACAGCGGTTAAAGAAAGACCTGGTTCAATAATTGCGCGGGTCGTCGGATGAAGCGTCTGCGGCGCATCAATCAGACGATTGCCGACAGCAGCCGTGCGTTCCGCGACCCAGGCCCCCTCGTAGAGCAGGCTAGCCACATCGTAAAACGGCTGAAAATCGATTTCCTGCACGACGGCTCCCTGCGTACGCAGCGATGCGATCGTTGCCCTGAAATGGTCCGCCTGAGCCATGTCACCGAAGGTTTTCAGTGAAGCATCGTCAGGGACCGCGATCCGTACAGTTCCCGGACTGGCAGACAGTTTCTGGACCGGCAGCTGCCTGGAATGGGCATCTGCCGGGTCGTAGCCTGCAGCAGTCTCGAATACGGCCCAAGCATCCGTAACGGTCATGGCAAAAATCGAGATCGTATCGAGGGTCCGGCATGCGGGGACCAGACCTGAGCCGGACAGAACGCCCAGGCTTGGTTTGAGCCCCACAATGCCGTTGAGGGCTGCCGGCACACGCCCGGACCCTGCCGTGTCGGTTCCCAGCGAGAAACACGCGAACCCGTGGGCAACAGCAACAGCCGAGCCTGAGGAAGAGCCACCGGGAACGATTTCCGGATCCACCGCGTTCAATGGCACGGGGTATGGTGTTCTCACTCCGACGAGGCCAGTCGCGAATTGATCGAGATTGGTCTTGCCAAGACAAATTGCACCCGCTTGCCGAAGACGCCCAACGACAAAAGCATCGCTATCAGCGAAATACTCGAAATCCGGGCACGCCGCGGTCGTCGGCATGCCAGCCACGTCGATATTGTCCTTGGCCACATAGGGAATTCCCCAAAGGGGCCGGCCATCGGGATTGCCAAGACTACGGGCCTCAGCGAGTGCCGTTTCTCGTGCCTGGTGAATGAAGATCCCCGGGTCGCCGGTGGCATCAAGCCGCCTGAAGGCTTCTTCGATCACGGCCTCAACAGACAAACCTTCGGCGTAGGCCTGCCGGAGCTCGGCGAGCGTGAAGGGAAGATCGCGGATCATGTCTAGTCCTTCCAAAATGTCTTAGGCGGCGGTTTTGCGCGCCGGCGCCTGGGGCGCAGCCGTAAGCAATTCGCGAGTGTAGGGGTTCTGGGGTGTATCCATGACCGTCTCGACGGCTCCCGCCTCAACAACTTTGCCGCCCTTCATGACGACGACATGGTCGCACAGCAGACGCACGACATTGAGATCATGGCTGACGAAAAGGTAACTCATGCCAAGCCGGGCCCGCAGGTCTGCAAGCAGGTTCAGGACAACGGCCTGAATGGAAACATCCAGAGCGGCAGTCGGTTCATCAAGGATCAGGAGATCGGGATCCGGGGCGATTGCCCTGGCTATGCCGACGCGCGCCTTCTGTCCCCCTGACAGCTGGTGCGGAAACCGATCAAGAAGATGGCTCGGCAAGCCTGTCAATGCGGCCAGCTCTTCCACCCGCTCGCCCAAGGGGGCGCCTTTCAATCCTGTCAGACGCTTCAAGGGTTCAGCTATCGACTGGCGGGCGGTATGTCTGGGATTGAGACTGTCCGTCGCATCCTGGAAGACCATCTGGATTTTCTGCCGCAATGGATGCCGGGAGAAGTTCTCCGACGGGAGCTTGGCAATATCCTCGCCCCTGAAAAGCAGGTGACCTGACGTTGGATCAAGCAAACGCACGATCATGGAAGACGTGGTGGATTTTCCGCAGCCGGATTCGCCGACCAGTCCCACGCTTTCGCCTTCGCGAATAGTGAAGCTGATGCCCTTGACGGCGTACACCGGACCGGATTTTCCCTGGTAGGTCTTGGTCAGGTTGACGACTTCCATCATCGGAGAGTTGCCGATTGTCCGTGCGGCCAGCGGTGCGCGTTGATCTTCCGGCAGCAATGAACGGATGCTGGCTCCGCGCCGCGGCGTCGCGTCCACCAGTTTTCTGGTATAGGCATGTCGAGGGTTTGAAAACAGGTCCGCCGGCCTGCCCTCCTCCACAATGACACCGTCCTTCATCACGACGATACGATCGCAATATTCGGACGCCAGGCCGAGATCGTGCGTAATCAGGATCGACGACATTTCACGCGCCCGAACAAGATCATCGACAAGGTCCATGACGGCCTTTTGGGTGGTGATGTCGAGGCCGGTGGTCGGCTCGTCCGCGATGAGAAGCTTGGGGTCACAGGCAAGCGCAATGGCAATCACGATGCGCTGGCACATGCCACCCGACAGCTCGAAGGGATAGGCTTCGTAACGCTCAGCAGCCTCGTTGATCTTCACCGCTTCCAGTGCCTCGATTGCTTTTGCTTTCGCATTTTGCCTGGTCGCCCGGCCATGCTGGCGAAGGACGTCCTCAAGCTGGTGCCCAACCTTCCGAATGGGATTGAGTGCCGCACGCGGGTTCTGAAAGATCATCGAGATCTCCCGACCGCGGATTTCACGCATGTCGCGCTCCGCCGCCTGCTTGAGATCGATACCGTCATATACCGCCTCACCGGATTTGATCCGGCCACCGGCGTCCAGAATGCGCATAAGGGCATAGGATGTAACGGATTTTCCCGATCCGCTTTCCCCGACAATGCCCAGACGTTCACCCTTGGCCAGGTCGAAACTGATACCTTTGACGGCCTGAACGTCACCTCGGCGCGTCTTGAAGGCAACTTTGAGATCCTTGATGGTCAGCATGGCAAAGCTCCTCAGGTCCGGCGACGCGGGTCGACGATGTCGCGAAGACCGTCTCCCATCAGGTTGAAGGTAAAGACTGCCAGCATCAGCCAGAGCCCCGGAAACAACGCCAGCCACCACTCGCCGGACACGATGAAATTCGCGCCTTCGGCAACCATGATGCCCCACTCCGGTGTGGGCGGACGAACACCAAGGCCGATAAAGGACAACCCGGCCGCGTTCAAAATCGCCCACCCCAGATTGAGCGAGACCTGCACCATCATCGGCGGCAGGGCATTCGGGAATATGTGAAACGCGAGCACCCTGGTATCCGAGTTGCCGGCAAGCTTTGCGGCAAGCGTGAAGCCGGCTTCCCGCCGGATGTTGACCTCCGCACGAACAAGACGGGCGTAGAACGGAATGTTGATGATCGCAGTGGCCAGAATGATGTTGGAAATCGAATTCCCGAGCGCCGCCACAATGCCCATGGCCAGCACGAACAATGGAAAGGCCATGATGGTGTCGAGAAACCGGTTGAGCACTACATCCAGCCAGCCTCCACGGTAACCGGCCACGGCGCCAAGGACCGAACCGATGACGAAGGAAAGCGCAACTGCGGACACCGAGATGATCAGATCAAGGCGCGTTGCAACGATCACCCTTGAAAAGACATCGCGGCCAAGATTGTCGGTTCCGAACCAATGAGACCAGCTGGGGGCCTGCAATGCATTGGCCGCATTCGTCTGCAGCGGATCGTAGGGAACCAGCGCAGGTCCGAGCACTGCTGATCCGATGAAAAAAGCGAACATGGCGAAAGACAGGGCCGTGACCGGATTTTCCCGAAGGACATAGATCGTATGGGCCAGTGCACCGGAGCCGGTCTTCCGCTCCGCGACGGTTGGAGGCAACGTCGTATCACTCATTTCGAAGATGTCCCGAAACGTGGATCAATCAGCGAATAGGACAGATCGATCAACAGGTTGAGAATGACGAACAGCAATGCCATCGCCAGAACGAATCCCTGAACCGCGGCGTAATCGGAAACCACAAGCGCCTCTACCGCATAGGATCCGATACCTGGCCAGGCGAAGACCTTCTCGACCAGCACATTCGCCCCAAGCACAAAGGAAAACACCATCCCCAGTGTGGTCACGACCGGAAGCAGGGCGTTGCGGAAAGCGTAGCCGTAAAGCACCATTCCTGGCCCGAGGCCTGCTGCCCGTGCGGTCCTGACATAGTCGGCCGCCAATGCAGACAGCATCGCCGCCCGAGTCATGCGCGCGATCGGGGCAAGGGTGAAGAGGGCTAGCGTCGTTGCTGGCAAGACCAGCTGCTTCAGCGCCCCGAACCAGGTTTCCCAATCTCCGGCAATTGCAGCGTCGATCAGGAAGAACCCGGTAATCCTGGGCGGATCAAGATAGATGAAATCGAGCCTGCCGAGGGGCGACGGTGCGATGCCCAGGAGGTAATAGAAAACATAGATCAGGACGATGCCGGTGAAGAAAGTCGGCAGAGATACGCCGGCGGTGACAAGGATCCGGCATAGCTGGTCAATCCAGGTTCCCGGCCGTGTCGCTGCCAGAACGCCGAGTGGAACGGCGATCAGGCAGGACAGGATCAGGGCGGACAGCGTCAATTCGAGCGAGGCCGGCAGTCGGGACGCGAGTTCCGTCGCAACGGGCCGGCCGGTGGAAACCGACTGTCCCAGGTCTCCCTGCAGCAGATCTCCTACATAGATCAGGAACTGCTCCGGCAACGGTTTGTCGAGACCCAGAGACCGTCGAACCTCTTCGATGGATTCAGGCGTTGCCGCAGCTCCGGCAAATTGCACCGCTGGGTCACCGGGCAAGGCACGTGTGAGGATGAAGCTGATCACCACAACGCCAATCAGAACCGGTATCGCCTGCAGAATGCGGTTAAGCGTAGCTGAGCTGCGACGCGCCATGACCTAGCTCTCCACGTTCGTCAGAGAGCGGACATCGAGCTGGCGGTGGAACCAGAACTCGTAACCGTCGGCACTGTTGACCGCGACGTTGAGCGCCGGCTGATAAAGCGGAATCCTCGGCAGGTCTTCCATCGCGATCTCGAACATCCGCTTGATCTTCGGCGCGTACTCCGGATCGTCCTGCGCCATGTGAAGCGTTTCCGAGGTCAGGGTCTCGATTTCCTCGTTTCGATAATTCGAGGAATTGAAAAGGTTGCCTTCCTGATACGCCCAGAAGAAGTAGTAGTCGGGTGTGTCCAGCCAGCCGCCGAAGTTTTCAAGATGTAGTGGCAGGCGCTTTTCCACGAGCACCGCCGTGCGCCAGTTTGCCCCGGGGATCTTCTCGATTTCCGTCTTGATGCCGAGTTTGCCGAGACTTTCCTGAATCAGCAGCGCCGTTGGCTCCATCCAGGAAGCAAGGTCTGTGCTGATCGACAGAGGGACTTCGAAGCCATCAGGATAGGCGGATGCCGCAAGCAACTCCTTGGCTTTCTCCATGTCATGGCTATAGGGCGACTTACGCGGCCAGGAGGTGTCTTCAATGGTCTCGCCACCGCCCCACAACGGTGCGCCGCGGCCGTAAGCTGCAGTATCGAAGATGTCCTTGTAGGGAATCGCATAGGCGATAGCCTTGCGCACATTCGGATCCTGGAAAGGTTCGAAAGTGTAATTCAGGCCAACCACATGCATGGTGTTGGCAATCGGTGTGGAATACACCTTCACCTTTTCAGCGAGCTCAGCAGCATCCTTATCCGGTATGTCGAATGACACCTGCACATCACCACGTTCGATCAGGGCGCGGCGCGTTGCCGGGCTCGGCACTTCTCGAACAATGATTCTGCGAACCTTGGGCAATGGTCCACCAGCCCATTCGTCAAAGCGTTCGTAAACGATCTGCTGGCCGGAATCCCAACGGGCAACCTTGTAGGCCCCGGACCCGGCAGGTGTCGTGTGAAGATACTCAGTCGCCCAGGGATCATCGGCTGTCGCATGTTCCTTGGCGACTTTCGAATTGATGACGAATGGCACAGGAACTGCCAGATCCGGCAAGGATAGCTTTGATGGCTTGTCGAGCTTGACGACAAAGGTTTCCTCGTCGACGGCTTCAAACTGATCCGGCCGCACAAGGCCGCCAGCTTTCATCTGCGTGCTCGGGAACCCGCCAACTGACACGGCCCGGTCGAAAGACCATTTTACATCCTCTGCAGTCACCTTGCTGCCGTCCCAGAAGACGGCGTTCGGCTTCAGCTTGAAGGTAATGGTCAAACCGTCGTCGGAAATTGTCCAGCTTTCCGCGAGTTCCGGCTCCAGCTTCGAATAGTCGAAAGAAACGCTGCCATCTTCCAGGGTCTTGCTGCCGAACGTAATCAACCGGTCATAACTGTTGATGGCAACCTGATAGCTGGCCCTGTTGGTACCGGTACGGTGAAGATCCAGACTGTTGATGGTCTGACCGGTCACCGCCACCAGGGTATCGCTTGCGGCGAAGGCAGACAGGGACCGGGAAAACGGGAGGGCGCCGACGACGGCAGCTCCGGCTTTGAGGAATTCGCGTCTGTGTAGGGACATGTTCGGAAACTCCGCTGTGCGATTGGCTTTCCGAAGCTTGCAGGTGTTTTCTGTTTCCGAAAAATGCTATAAATTCACAGATGCGATGAAAAAAATGCAACGCTATAAACAAAGCCTATTGAAATGAGACACTTATACACGTTTCAGCTCATAGAGGCTGTCGCCCGAGCGGGCTCCATCAGAAAAGCGGCGGAAGACATGAACCTGACCGCCTCGGCGCTCACACGTCGGGTGCAAAGGTTCGAGCAGGAGTTTGGCGCCCAGCTCTTTGAGCGCCTTCCGAAGGGCGTACGTCTCAACCCTGCCGGAGAGCTTCTTCTCCACCACTATCGCGCAAGCCTTTCGGACCTTGCTCGTGTGCAGAGCCAGGTCGCGGATCTTGCGGGAGAACGCAGAGGGCACGTTTCCATCGCCTGCTCCCAGGCCATGGTTCCTTATTTCCTGCCCGAGCAGATCGCCCGGTACCGGCGTGATCATCCGGGCGTCACGTTTTCGGTCAACGTCAGGGACAGAACCCAGGCCGAGCAGGAACTCGTGTCCTATTCCAGCGACCTGGCGCTGGTGTTCGAGCCAGTCTATCTGGTGGATTTCGAGGTGCTTCATGTCATCCCGCAGGAGGTTTATGCGGTCATGGCGAGCGACCACCCACTGGCAAAAAAAGCGGAGGTGCGCCTGCGGGATTGTCTTGATGTGCCCCACGTCGCCCCGACAACCAAATATGGCGTCAGGCATCTGCTGGACTTTGCTGCCCGGCGTGGCAGCCGCCGCGTTTCTCCGGCCGTCGAGACCGAAAGCTTCGACCTGATCCGGCACTACGTTCTCTGTGAGAAACTGATCGGCTTCCAGATCCCTCTGGGGCTCAGAGAGCAGGATGACGGCTCGCTGGTTTTCAAACCGATCTCGAGCAAGGACGTGCCACCCGGAAACCTAATTCTGGGCCAGATGCGCGGGCGTACACTTCCCGTGGCCTCAGCGCGCTTTGCGTTGCAGCTGGCCACCGCGCTCAAGGACTATCACAGCGCCCGCATCGGCAACTGACAGAGCCAGCATATTCAGGACCATTGAAACCATGGCGCACCAGCGCTCCCGCAGTGGAATCGCATTGTTAGCGCCCCTGGACGCTCACGCCACCTGTACGTCCGTTACACCTGGCACTGCCTTGAGCGCGCCCGCAATTTCCGGTGACAGGCGGAACCGGCCGGGGAGCTTGACTTCCACTTCCCGTGCACCGTTTTCCAGAAGTACAATCACCGTGACGTCACCTTCCCCCCTCACCTGCAACTGCTTCGCAAGGCTCGGGATTGGACGTTCATCGCGAACAAAGACGCGCATGCTTTTCTGCAGGCGGGCTGCAACCTGATCGATCGGATCGACCTGTTCGATTCGAAGGGATGGTTCGTCGTCGCGCATGTCGGCCCCGACGAGCACGACAACGGAACGACCAGCCTGCAAGGCATCCCGGAACTGTTCGAGTTTCTCCCGGAAGAGCAACGCCTCATACTGGCCCGTGGCATCGGACAGGCGAACGATTCCCATGCGATTGCCGGTCTTGGTCTTGCGTTCCTGCATGGACACAACGGTGCCGGCAAGCCGGCCGTGAGACGCCCCCTTCTTGACTGCTTCCGAAAACTGGCTCCACGGCTGTGCCCGCATCTTTTCCAGTACGGAAGCGTATTCGTCGATCGGATGCGCTGACAGGTAAAATCCGATCGCCGAATGTTCCCGTTGCAGCTTCTCTTCGTTTGTCCAGCCATGGACATCATCCAGCTGCAAGGGTTCTTCGCTGTCGCTGCCGCCAAAAAGCTCGTCCTGGCCGAGCGTCTTGTTTTCCTCGGTGCGTTGAGCCAGGCCCATGATCCGGTCGAGGCCTTCAAAAACCCGTGCCCGGTTGGGCTCAAGCTCATCGAATGCTCCGGCGGCCACCAGGTTTTCAAGCGTTCGCTTGTTGAGGGCCTTGGGTGAAATCCGACGCGCAAAATCGCCAAGGCTCTTGAAAGGCTTGTCGCCCCGAACCTCAACAATGTGTTCAACAGCCTGCTCGCCGACACCCTTGATCGCGCCCATCGCGTAAAGGATCTTGCCGTCGGCAACGTCAAAATAGACTTGCCCGCGGTTGATTGACGGCGGCTCGATCTCGATCTTCATGCGCCGACATTCCTGCCTGTAGTCGCCCAGTTTTTCCGTATTGCCCAGATCCAGTGTCATGGAAGCGGCCATGAACTCGACCGGGTGGTTCGCCTTGAGCCAGGCCGTATGGTAGGAGACCAGCGCATACGCCGCAGCGTGCGACTTGTTGAAGCCGTAGTTGGCGAACTTCGCCACAAGATCGAAGATTGTTCCGGCGTGGCTCTTGTTGATCCCACGCTCCACCGCGCCGTCGACAAAACGTGCCCGCTGGACTTCCATCTCCGCGGCAATCTTCTTACCCATGGCGCGGCGCAGAAGGTCAGCTTCCCCGAGTGAGTAGCCGGACAAAACCTGCGCAATCTGCATCACCTGTTCCTGGTAGACGATAATGCCGTTCGTCTCCATCAGGATGGGTTCAAGCAGCGGATGCAAGCAGTCCGGGTCCTGTTCGCCGTGTTTCACCGCGTTGTAGACCGGGATGTTCTCCATCGGTCCGGGGCGATACAAAGCCACAAGGGCAATGATGTCTTCGAACCGATCGGGTTTCATGCCTGCAATCGCGCGGCGCATGCCCTGACTTTCCAGCTGGAACACGCCAAACGTTTCGCCCCGCGCCAGCAGCTGGTAGGTTTTCTCGTCGTCGATCGGCAGGGCTGCCACGTCGACATCGATACCGCGCCGTTCAATCAGCTTCACCGCCGTATCGATAACCGTCAGCGTCTTCAGGCCGAGGAAGTCGAACTTAACAAGTCCGGCATCTTCCACCATCTTCATGTTGAACTGAGCAACCGGCATGTCGGAACGCGGGTCTCGATAGAGCGGCACCAGCTGTTCCAGGGGCCTGTCACCGATGACAACGCCCGCCGCGTGCGTGGAAGCGTGCCGGTAAAGGCCTTCGAGCTTCTGAGCCATGCCCAGCAGCCGCTCGACGATTTCCTCTTCCTTGGCTGCCTCGCGCAGGCGTGGCTCTTCCTCGATCGCCTGACCAAGCGTTACAGGATTTGCCGGGTTGGCGGGAACAAGTTTGCAGAGCCGGTCGACCTGGCCATAAGGCATTTGCAGTACGCGGCCGACATCGCGCAGCACGGCCCGAGCTTGAAGCGATCCGAAAGTGATGATCTGGGCGACCTGCTGCCGGCCGTATTTTTCCTGAACATAACGGATCACTTCTTCACGCCGGGTCTGGCAGAAGTCGATATCAAAGTCAGGCATCGAAACGCGTTCGGGATTGAGGAAGCGTTCGAACAGCAGCGAGAACCGCATGGGATCGAGGTCGGTAATGGTCAGGGACCAGGCGACCAGGGACCCCGCACCGGACCCGCGCCCCGGGCCGACCGGAATATCCTGCCCTTTCGCCCATTTGATGAAGTCGGCAACGATCAGGAAGTAACCGGGAAACTTCATGCGCTCGATGATACCGGTCTCGTAGTCGAGACGGTCCCAATAGTCCTTCTCCTCAAGACCCGGCGCCAGTCCGTGGGCATCAAGGCGCGCCTGCAATCCTTCGCGTGCCTGGCGGATCAACTCTTCCGCTTCTGCCTTCTCCGCTTCTTCCGGATCCGCATCCGCACCGGCAAACCGGGGCAGGATCGGCGCGCGCTTCAACGGACGGAAGCTGCAGCGCCGGGCAATCTCTACCGTTGAGACAAGTGCCTCCGGCAAATCCGCGAAGAGTGCGCACATTTCCGCGCGGCTTTTGAAGTAGTGCTCCGGTGTCAGGCGTCTGCGGTCATCCTCGATCAGCACCCTGCCCTCGGAAATGCAGATCAGGGCGTCATGAGCTTCATAGTCTTCGCGCTTGGGAAAGAAGGCTTCGTTGGTGGCGACCAGTGGCAGCCCGTATTCGTAGGCCAGATCGAGAAACGCGTCTTCGGTCTTGCGCTCGGCTTCCATGCCATGGCGCTGGATTTCCACGTAGCAACGGCCGGGAAAACGGTCCGCCAGTGTTTGCAGCCGGCTTTTTGCGAGATCCTTGCGTCCGGCAAGGAGCGCTGCCCCGATCGGTCCGCCGACACCACCGGTCAGAATGATAACGCCTTCGGACTTTGATAGAAGATACCCGGAGGAAACATGTGGCCTCAGACCGGTTTCCGTATCGAGGAAGGCCCGAGAACTCAGCTCCATCAGATTGCCGTAACCGGCTTCTGTCATGGCGAGAAGAACAACGTCCGAAAGCGCTGGTTCCCCTCTCCGCCCGCTTTCAAGCCCATCGTCGAAAAAGACGGAAAGCTGACACGCCGCAATCGGCTGAATTCCGGATCCCCACGCTTTGGTCGCAAATTCCTGCGCGCCAAACAGATTGTTGGTATCGGCAATCGCCAGCGCCGGCTGGTCATCGGCCTTGGCGAGATCGAGAAGCTTCTTGATCGGCAACGCACCTTCCAGAAGCGACAACGCGGAATGGACCCGGAGGTGAACATAGCCGGGACCGCTAGCCTCACCGCCGGCATTTTCTGACAAACCGGAAGACAGAGAATTGTTGGGATCTGAAGCAGACATGGCGGCTCTCATAACATCTTCCAGAATCAGCGCTCAAGTGAAGCGTGTTCGGAATTGCGTGTCGAGACGCCGAAGGAGTTGTTACCGCTGTTCTTTGTAATCCTGACTTCGCATCACACCGCAGTCGACTGAAGCCCGGCACTCAAAAAACGCACTCCGGCACCATTTGCCGAAACAACGACCGTTCAGCAGAGATTGATCAGCCGACGGACAGAAGCACGTCGCCCCAAACGGCGAGCGTCGTGCAGAAGCAAACCATTGCACCGAAAGCGGCAAAATCACGAGCGATATGGATCATCACACCCTCCAACCGTTGCTAATTGCGTAACTGGATGATGTTCCATTTTTGTTCCTATTGCAAGCCCTTTTTGTTCCCCTTGTCATCAAGCAAATCAAATTTGCTGTAAACTTTGGGTTTTTGCTTTGTTCTTCTGGGGAACCGCAGCCCTGAGGAGCCCGCTCACACGGGTTAGGAGCAATTTTTTGGCTTGGTTTGTCTGACTGGAAAAACCTAGAGGTCCCTGACCAGGCCTTCGGACAGCGTTATTGCCCTGTCCATCCGGCCCGCCAGTTCCAGGTTGTGAGTTGCGAACAGCGTCGCAACACCGGACGCCCGCACCAATGCCTGCAAGGCATCGAATACATAGCCTGCAGTGTTGGGGTCCAGATTTCCCGTCGGTTCATCCAGAAGAAGGATACGTGGTGCATTCGCAACCGCACGGGCAACGGCAACACGCTGCTGCTCCCCACCGGATAGCTCCGAAGGGCGATGGCTGCCACGCTCACCGAGACGCATGTATTTCAAAAGCTCGTCTGCTCGCTCCGCTGCCATCTTTCGCGGCAAGCCACGGATCATCTGTGGCATCATCACGTTTTCCTGTGCGGTAAACTCCGGCAGCAGGTGATGAAACTGATAGACGAACCCGATGTCGTTACGCCGGATGGCCGTGCGCTCATCATCCGACAGATCCGAACAGTTGACCGGCCCGAGGAAGACATCGCCCTCGTCCGGGCGCTCCAGCAAACCGGCAATATGCAAAAGGGTTGATTTGCCGGTTCCGGAAGGCGCCACCAGGGCAACCATCTCGCCTGCCTCGATGCGCAGATCAGCACCGTTCAGGATATGAAGTTCGCGATTACCCTCGTCGAAACTGCGGGTAATGCCAGACAATTGCAGGGCGGCGGGCGCCAGTCCCGGTGCCTGGTTGGGGTCAACGGCCATGTTCATCTCCCGTCTCCCTATTCATATCTGAGGGCTTCAACGGGATCGAGCCGCGCAGCCCGCCACGCAGGATAGACCGTCGCCAGCAGTGACAACGCAAGCGCCATGACAAGCACTGTTATCGTCTCTCCGGAGTCAATCTCCGCAGGCAGCTGAGACAAAAAGTAGAGCGTCGGATCGAACAGCTCCGTCCTGGTAAGCCAGGAAACGAATTGACGGATGCTCTCGATGTTCAGGCAAACCAAAAGTCCAAGGAAGAAGCCGGCGAAAGTACCCACGAAGCCGATGCTGGCGCCTGTGATCAGGAAGATCCGCATAATCGACCCACGCGTCGCGCCCATGGTCCTCAAAATCGCGATGTCCTTGCCCTTGTCCTTTACCAGCATGATCATGCCGGAAACGATATTGAGCGCCGCCACCAGGACGATCAGCGTCAGGATGATGAACATCACGTTCCGCTCCACCTCAAGGGCCGCAAAGAAGGTGACATTGCGCTGGCGCCAGTCGGTTACGAAAGCCGGCCGATCTGCGGCCTCCTCGATCGTGTCCTTCATGATACCGACCCTATCGGGGTCAGCGACATAAACTTCGATACCGGTCGCCTTGGTATCCATGTTGAAATAGGCCTGCGCCTCTTCCAGTGGCATGAACAGGAAGGTCGCGTCGTATTCACTCATGCCAATTTCGAAAATGGCGGTGACCGGATAGGCCTTCAGCCGCGGGGTAACGCCCATGGGGGTCACACTACCGCGTGGTGAGATAATGGTGACATTGTCACCAAGGGTGATGCCGAGCTGTTGCGCCATGCGCGAACCTATGGCAACCCCCTCGCCCTCGTCGAACCCGTCAAGCGTTCCGGCCCGCACGTTGTTCGCGATAAGCGGCACACGGCGCAGATCACTTTCGTAAAGGCCGCGAACGAGCGCTCCGAAATTCCCTGCAGGTCCGGAAACCAGCGCCTGACCTTCCACAAAGGGCATCGCACTGACCACATCCGGCACACCCTGCAACCGCGCGGAAACCGCATCATAGTCCGTCAGTGGCTGGTCGATCGGCTGAACCAGCATATGACCGTTGATACCCAGGATCTTGCCGAGAAGCTCCGTCCGGAACCCGTTCATCACCGCCATCACGATAATCAGCGTTGCCACGCCAAGCATGATGCCAGCAAAGGAAAAGCCTGCAATGACGGATATGAAGGTTTCGCGGCGCCTTGATCGCAGGTAGCGCCCTGCAATCATCCATTCAAATGCGGAAAAGGCGCGTGTGGGGGCTGCCGGTTTGCGACCGTCGTCAATGTCCGCCGTATCTACCGCTGTCATTGTCCATCCAGTTCAGCACAGCCCCAAATTCAGCACAGCCCACCGACCGAAGTATTTCCGGCAGGCCGGCTGGCCGCAGCAGACGCCGCGACCGAATCCCCACACAGAGGATCACCGGACTTGGTTAGTCCGTCAATGCCGCCGTCAGCTTGTTCAATGTGGCTTCCGGAGAAAGCATTTCCTTTTCCCCAGTTGCCCGGTCCTTGACTTCCAGCAAGCCGTCTTTCAGTCCACGCGGCCCGGCAACGACCTGGAAGGGCAAGCCAATCAGATCCATCGTCGCGAACTTGGCACCGGCCCGGGTGTCCGTATCGTCGTAAAGGACCTCGATGCCAGCAGCTTCAAACTTGGCATAGAGATCTTCACACACCGGATCCGTCAGCTCGTCACCCGGCTTCAGATTGACCAGCCCGACATGGAACGGCGCGACGGATTTCGGCCAGACGATTCCATTTTCATCATGATTGGCTTCGATCAAGGCGCCAAGAAGGCGTGAAACGCCGACACCGTAGGATCCCATGTGGACCGGCACTTCCGTGCCTTCTGCAGTCGCAACCTTGGCACCCATCGCATCGGAATACTTGGTACCGAAATAGAAGATATGTCCGACTTCGATACCACGCGCCGACACGCGGATGTCTTCAGCCAGTGCACCGAAGGCGGCTTCGTCGTGCATTTCGTCCGTTGCCGCGTAGGGCGTCGTCCATTCGGTTACGATCGGCGTCAGGTCGGAGGAGAAGTCCGTATCTTCCGCAGGCGTCGGCAGCTCCAACAACGACTTGTCGCAGAACACTTCGCTTTCGCCGGTGTCGGCAAGAATGATGAACTCGTGGCTCATGTCGCCGCCGATCGGGCCGGTGTCGGCTTTCATCGGGATCGCCTTCAGCCCCATGCGGGCGAATGTGCGCAGGTACGCGACAAACATCCGGTTATAGGCGTGACGGGCCGATTCCTTGTCCAAATCGAAGGAATAGGCATCCTTCATCAGGAACTCCCGGCCACGCATGACACCAAAACGCGGGCGTACCTCGTCACGGAACTTCCACTGGATGTGATAAAGGTTCAGCGGCAGGTCCTTGTAGGATCGCACGTAGCCACGGAAGATGTCGGTGATCATCTCCTCGTTTGTCGGCCCAAACAGCATGTCCCGCTCATGACGGTCGGTGATGCGCAGCATCTCCTTGCCATAGGCATCATACCGGCCACTCTCGCGCCACAGATCGGCTGACTGGATCGTCGGCATCAGCAACTGAATCGCGCCTGCTCTGGCCTGTTCTTCTTCCACGATCCGTTCGATCTTGCGCAGGACCTTCAACCCAAGTGGCAACCAGGAATAGATTCCGGCGGACTGCTGACGAATCATGCCGGCACGCAGCATCAGCCGGTGGGACACGATTTCCGCTTCCTTGGGTGTTTCTTTCAGAATGGGCAGAAAGTAACGGGAAAGACGCATGAATGTTCTCTCAATCTTGGGCATCGCCTGTTTTGTGCGCAGTCAAAGCGCAAGCTGCCACCAAATACAAGCCCTTTGCGCAGGCATGCCTGCCTTATACAGAAATGACGGCAAAATAGCGCGCAAATGCAGGCATTTGCTGAAGTTTGCCGCCTAATTTTTTGCCGGCTTCAGAACTAAGACCTTAGTACCAATTACCGCCAAGGAAATAGGCAAGCAAAAAAAATAGCCTGTGCACGACAAATAGGTGACAAGGCTGAATCAATCCGCTAGTTTCCATCTTCATAACAAAAAGATGCCTTGGCAGAAATGCCAAGAGGCTCAAGGACATCGCGGTCTGAGTCTTGGGAGGAAGGACCCTCAGGCGCACCTTTTGGTTTGCAGCCGCCCAGCTGTACGGGAATACCGGACAGTAAGGGTACAGGGTCGAATTTAGACGCGGAACTTTACAAAGGCAGAGCTTGGCTCTGCCTTTTTTCTTTGCGGAATAGCGTCAGTTTTCTTGCAAACCTGGCGGACTTGCCGTGGGATCCGAACAAATATACCCCGGAAGGCGCACCCGTCAGTTGGACGGGTGACTGTAGCTGCCGGTTGGCGGGTTGAGGAACGGAATGTCGTCCAGCCCGAATCCCGAGTTGCGCATACCGAGGTATCCGGCAAAAACCACAGTTGTCACGATGGTGGTCAGGATAATTACCCGACGGAATCGCGGCTGCTCGGGAGCGCTTGGCTCGGTTCCTGGTACAACCTCGCCTGCTTCTTCTTGCGTCCGGCGCATGCCGAACGGCAGGATGGCAAACAGAATGATCCACCAGAGCATGAAATAGATGGCCATGCCAAACGCGATGGACATGAATTAAGCCTCTTCAAGTTCGGTCAAGGTACCGAGAAAGTCCTTGGGATGCAGGAACAGCACAGGTTTGCCATGCGCCCCTATCTTCGGTTCACCGTCGCCAAGTACCCGGGCACCATCTGCCAGCAGCTTGTCGCGCGCGGCAATGATGTCATCAACCTCGTAGCAAACGTGGTGAATGCCACCTGAGGGGTTCTTTTCCAGGAACTTTGCAATAGGAGAATTCTCGCCAAGCGGCTCAAGCAGCTCGATCTTGGTGTTCGGCAAGTTGATGAACACCGTGCTGACGCCGTGATCCGGCTGCTCTTCCCTGGCTGAAACCTCTGCACCGAGAGTGTCCCGGTAGACTGCCGTTGCTGCCTCGATATCCGAAACCGCAATGGCGACGTGATTGAGCCGTCCGATCATTTGCAAACCTCCGCTGTCGGCGGCCACTCAGGCCGCCGTGATGACTATAGTTGGGTCACCATCACCTTGCAGAGCGTCTTTTTGCCCCAGACGTTCAGGATCTCGGACCGGGCTGCACGCCGCGCAGCCTCTGCAACCAGATCCTTGTCCTTGCGCCGGTTCTTCGGGATGCTGGTTACAGCGCCCCTGACAGCCTTGATGACGATATCCTCCATCGGATCACCTTCATCATCCGTGTCCGGCAAGCCCAACAGGACAACATTGGGGTCGTCCAGCAGCTCCCCGGATCGGTTGACCACCAGCGCGATCACCGCGGCGCCCGCAAACGAAAGCTTGCGCCGTTCCTTGACGCCGGTGACTTCCGGATCGTCCAGGATATCGCCGTCTTTCACCAGAATGCCTGACGGCGCCTCGTCGATGATACCGGCACGTCCCGCACTCAGGCGGATGATGTCCCCGTTCTTGCCGCGCACCACTTCAGGCACCCCGAGGTCCTTTGCGAACGCGGCGTGGGCGGCAAGATGCAACGGTTCCCCGTGGACGGGAAGCACGACTTTCGGCTGGACCAGTTTGTAAAGCTGCTCCAGTTCGCCCCTGCGCGGGTGACCTGACACATGCACAAGGGCGTCACGGTCGGTGATGATGTCGACATCCTTGTCGGCGAGGTTGTTCAGCACCTCACCAACGGCTTTCTCGTTTCCAGGGATCGTGCGCGAAGAAAAGATGACCATATCGCCCTTTGACAGCGCAATGTTGCGATGGTCGCCGGCTGCGATCCTGGCGAGGGCAGCGCGGGCTTCGCCTTGCGATCCCGTGCACAAAAGCACGGTCTTTTCCCGCGGCAGGTAGCCATAGGCCTCTTCATCGTGAAACGGCTTCAGTCCATCCAGATAGCCAAGCTCTCCGGCAACCTCGATCACCCGGTGCATAGAGCGGCCGACAATCACCATGTCGCGGTCGTTTGTAGCGGCAGCTTCCGCAATCGCCCGAATGCGGGCGACGTTGGATGCAAAGGTGGTGACCGCAATTCGCTTGTTGGCCTTTGCCATCACCTTTTTCAGCTCGACAGCAACATCTGCCTCGCTGGGGCTGACACCGTCACGGATTGCGTTGGTACTGTCACAGACAAGCGCCATCACCCCTTCCCGGCCGAGCTCGGCAAGCCGGTCCAGATCGATGGGAAGGCCGACGCCAGGCGTCTTGTCGATCTTCCAGTCGCCGGTGTGCAGCACCATGCCGGCAGGCGTGCGGATCGCCAGCGCGCAGGGCTCCGGAATGGAGTGCGCCATCGCAACAAATTCGACATCAAACGGACCAATCTTGTGGCGCTCGCCCTGCTTCACCACCGTCACCGGAACCTCTTCTGCTCCCGGCTCGCTTTCCGTCTTGGCTGCCAGCAGACCGGCAGTGAAGGCCGTTGCATAGACCGGTACCTTCAGGAAGGGCCACAGATGCAGGATCCCGCCGTAATGGTCTTCATGTGCGTGGGTAATCACCATGCCGGCGATATTGTCGACTTCATCTTCCAGGAACTTGATGTCCGGAACGACTACATCGATGCCCGGAAGCTCGGGTCCGGCGAAACTCACACCACAGTCGACGATCAGCCACGTCCGGTCATCTTCCGGACCATAGCCGTACAAACCGAGATTCATGCCGATTTCGCCAACCCCGCCCAGGGGCAGAAACACGATATCGTTGTTGTTGTTGTTTTTCTTGGCCGAAGCCATGGATTGCTCCTTTAAACGTCAGATCGGGCAACGGCCCGGCGCTCAAGCGCCAGGCAAAAACACATCACCCGCATAAATCGTTCGCTCACCGCCACCATCCTGTTTCAGGACCAGGTGGCCGCGCGCGTCCAAATCGGCAAAAGTGCCGGTAATTTCTTCCTGGGCAGTCCGAACCGTTATGGTCTTGCCCAGATGTGCCGCCCGTTTCAGCCAGGCCCGGCGAATTCCATCAAAGCCGCCCGGTTGCTGCCAGCGAGACAGGTTGTCCGCCAGCGTCTCCGTAAGACATTCGAACAACCGTTCAGCTGTTACCTGATAGCCCAGGCTCCTGAGGTCCGTCGCCTGATACAAGGACAACGGCGGGTGGGAAACGCAATTGACACCAAAACCAAGGACAACTGCCTGCCGGCCATCGTTAAGCGTTTCAGCCTCCAGCAGGATGCCGGACAGTTTCGAGCCCTCTACAAGCAGGTCGTTTGGCCATTTCAGGCTTACCAGTTGCAGTGTACCTGCGGCTTTGTCAACGGCTTCCGCCAATGCAACGGCAGCGGCGAGCGGCAATTCGCCGATCCGTTCAGCCGGTTTTGGGTCGATCAGAAGCAGGCTGGCGAACATGTTGCCTATCGGTGAGGACCAGTCACGCCCGCGGCGCCCGCGACCTGTGGTCTGCTCGTCCGCCCTGATCCACAGATGACCGGTGTCCCCTTGCCGTGCCTTGTCAAAACACAGCGAATTCGTGGAACCGACAGTTTCCAGCTCCACAAAGCGAAAGTCCGGCGCACCTGGCGCCGGACGTTCATGTCCATAACTTGTCATGCGGTCGATCAGAACAGCGACTGGGCAGCAGAGCTGGCCGCGCTGACGATCTGTCCCGGTGCCAGCCAGAAGAAGATCACGAAAACGCTCGACAGGCCCAGTACCACGCGCAACTCCATCGGCATGGCCTCGAAACCTTCAACTGGTTCGTCGAAGAACATGACCTTGACGATCCGCAGATAGTAATAGGCACCTACCACCGACGCGACCACGCCGATCACGGCCAGCGGGAAGAGACCGGCCTCGACGGCCGCGCTGAACACGTACCACTTGCCGAAGAAACCGACCAGCGGCGGAATACCGGCGAGCGAGAACATCAGCAGACCCAGCAGGATTGCCATCGGCAGGTTTGTCTGGGACAGCCCGGCCAGATCGCCGATCTCCTCGACCATGCCATCCTTGCGGCGCATGGACAGGATGCAGGCGAAGACACCAAGCGTCATGCCCATGTAGGCGATCATGTAGAAAATGACGCCTTCGACACCTGTCTGGGTGCCGGCAGCAAGACCCACCAGCGCGTAGCCCATGTGACCGATGGACGAATAGGCCATCAGCCGTTTCAGGTTGTGCTGGCCGATAGCTGCAAAGGCGCCGAGTGCCATCGATGCGATCGACACGAACACGATGATCTGCTGCCAGTCGTTGGTAACCGGCTGGAAGGCCTCGATCACGATCCGGACCAGCATGCCCATGGCGGCAACCTTCGGTGCAGCGGCGAGGAATGCGGTAACCGGGGTTGGCGCACCTTCATAGACATCCGGCGTCCACATGTGGAACGGAACCGCGGAAATCTTGAAGGCAAGACCGGCAAGAATGAAGGTCAGGCCGATCACCAGTCCGATGGAAGCGCCATCGTGGGACAGCGATTCCGCGATACCCTCGAAGGCCACCTGCCCGGTGAAGCCATAAACCAGCGACATGCCATAGAGCAGCATGCCCGACGACAGCGCGCCCAGCACGAAGTACTTCAGGCCGGCTTCGGTCGAACGCACGCTGTCCCGGTTGATGGCGGCAACGACATAGAGCGACAGGCTCTGCAGTTCCAGGCCGAGATAAAGTGCGATCATGTCATTCGCCGACAGCATCAGCATCATGCCGAGCGTCGCAAGAACGATCAGGATCGGATACTCGAAGTGGTCGAAGGACTGGCTCTTGGCATAGGCCCAGGACATGGCGATGGCAAAGAACGAACCTGCCAGCACCAGCAATTTGAGCAAGTAGGCGAAATCGTCCAGAACGAACGAACCGCCGAACGTTTCACCAAAGGCCGGCACGAACAGAAGCACCAGGAAGGTACCGCCGAGCAGGCCCATTGCTCCACCGAAGACGGCGTAGCTGACGCGCTTGCCGCCAAAGGCGCCGATCATAAGCAGCACCATGGCTCCGAGGGCCAGGATGATCTCCGGCAGAACCGGCTTGAGATCTGGCAATAGGGTCAATTCAGACATAGCTCTGTCTCGTCCTCGAAACCTAGTGGGCCGCCGCGGCAGTCGCTGCGTGCTGGACAACGCCAGCCGCGTCGAGCGCCGCGGTGTATTGATTGATGAGATTGTCGACCGCACCCTGGGTCACATCCAGGATCGCCATCGGATAGAAGCCGAAGAAGATCGTCAGGATGATCATGGGGATCAGGATAACCTTTTCCCTGAGGTTCAGGTCGAGGATCGACTTGAGGCTTTCCTTCTCCAGCGCGCCGAAGACGACGCGGCGATAGAGATAAAGCGCGTAGGCGGCAGACAGGATCACACCGGTGGTAGCAAAGAACGCCACCCACGAATTGACCTGGAACGCCCCCATCAGCGTCAGGATTTCCCCAACGAACCCGGAAGTACCCGGCAGGCCGACGTTGGCCATGGTGAATATCAGGAACGCAACCGCATACTTCGGCATCCGGTTGACCAGACCGCCATAGGCAGCGATCTCGCGGGTATGCATCCGGTCGTAGATCACGCCGACACAAAGGAAAAGCGCACCGGAGACAATGCCGTGGGAAAGCATCTGGAAGATACCACCCTGCACACCCTGCTCCGTCATCGTGAAGATGCCCATGGTCACGTAGCCCATGTGCGCGACCGATGAATAGGCAATCAGCTTCTTGATGTCTTCCTGGGCGAGCGCCACAAGCGACGTGTAGATGATCGCAACCACAGACAGCGTGAACACGAAGGGTGCGAACATGTCGGAGGCAAGCGGGAACATCGGCAGGGAGAAGCGCAGAAAGCCGTAGCCGCCGAGCTTCAGGAGCACGCCCGCCAGAATGACGGAACCGGCAGTCGGTGCTTCCACGTGTGCGTCCGGCAACCAGGTATGCACCGGCCACATTGGCATCTTCACGGCAAAGCTCGCGAAGAAGGCCAGCCACAGCCATGTTTGCATCCCGCCCGGGAACTGATGCGCCAGCAGCGCTTCAATGTTGGTGGTGCCTGCGTTCCAGTACATCGCCATGATCGCGATCAGCATCAACACCGAGCCGAGCAGCGTGTACAGGAAGAACTTGTAGGATGCATAGACCCTGCGCGCACCGCCCCACACACCGATGATCAGGAACATCGGAATGAGGCCAGCTTCGAAGAACACGTAGAACACGACCAGATCCAGCGCGCAGAAGACGCCGATCATCAGCGTTTCCAGAACGAGGAAGGCAATCATGTATTCCTTCACCCGCTTCTGAACGCTGTCCCAGGAGGCCAGAATGCAGAACGGCATCAGGAAGGTCGTGAGGATCACGAAGAGGACGGAAATACCGTCAACGCCCATGCGGTAGCTGATGTTGCTTCCAAGCCATTCCCGGTGTTCCACGAACTGGAAGCCGGAATTGGCGTAGTCGAAATTGCCCCAGATGAACAGCGACAGAAGGAAGGTCACCGAGGTGGTCACAAGAGCGACCATCCGGATGTTCTTCTTGCTGCCCTCGTCATTCCCCGGGACCAGGAGAATGAAGAGCACGCCCAGCAGCGGCAAGAACGTCGTGAGTGACAGAATTGGCCAGTCAATCATTAGTGTGCACCCCCGCCGGTGCCTGCACCGGTGAACATCGACCAGGTGATAAGCGCAGCCACACCGATCAGCATCGCAAATGCATAGTGATAGAGATATCCGGTCTGCAGGCGGACGACCCAGGCGGTCACATTCTGAACACGGGAAGCAACACCGTTCGGGCCATAGCCGTCGATCACGGTGCCATCGCCCTTCTTCCAGAGGACCCGGCCGAGCCACATGGCAGGACGGATAAAGATGAAGTTATAAAGCTCGTCGAAGTACCACTTGTTGAGCAGGAACTGATAGAGGCCGGAATGGCGCTCCGCCAGCTGCTTCGGCATTTCCGGAGAGCGGATGTAGAACTGGTAGGCTACCAGGAAGCCGAGCACCATCATGACGAACGGGGAAACCTTCACCCATCCAGGCACTTCGTGCATGGCATGCAGGATGTGGTTGGTTTCACTGTTGAACAGTGCGCCCTTCCAGAATTCTGCATAACCTTCGCCGTAGAACGAACCGTAGAAGACCATGCCCGCCAGCACAGCGCCGATGGACAGGATGAACAGCGGCACGGTCATCACCAGTGGCGATTCATGCACGTGTTTCATCACATCGACAGGCGCACGCGGCTTGCCGTGGAAGGTCATGAACGTCAGGCGCCAGGAATAGAACGACGTCAGCGCAGCAGCGATAACGGTCATCCAGAAGCCGTAGAGGGCCATCGGATTGGCGTGTTCACCCACGGAACCGGCAAAGGCTGCCTCGATGATCGCATCCTTGGAAATGAAGCCGGCGAAACCGATATGGGTAAATGGAATGCCCACACCCGTCAGGGCCAGCGTCCCGATCATCATCGTCCAATAGGTAATCGGAATATGCTTCCGAAGACCACCCATCTTGCGCATGTCCTGCTCGTCGGAAACGGCGTGGATCACCGAACCCGCGCATAGGAACAGCAGCGCCTTGAAGAAGGCGTGGGTGAACAGGTGGAAGATACCGATCGAATAGGCGCCAACGCCAAGTGCAACGAACATGTACCCGAGCTGCGAACAGGTCGAATAGGCGATCACGCGCTTGATGTCGTTCTGCACCAGACCGACAGTTGCGGCGAAGAAGGCCGTCGTCGCACCAAAGAACACGATGACCGTCAACGCGGTGTGCGAAAGTTCCATCAGCGGTGACAGACGAGCCACCATGAAGACACCGGCGGTCACCATCGTCGCGGCATGGATAAGCGCGGACACGGGTGTCGGGCCTTCCATGGCGTCCGGCAGCCAGGTGTGCAGCAGGAACTGCGCCGACTTGCCCATGGCTCCCATGAACAGCAGCAGGCAGACAATCGTCATCGCTGCATGCGGATCAAGATGGTAGCCGAGGAATGTCATCACCTCGCCGTGCTCCTGGATGAAGGACGGCGCGTCGTTGAAGATGGTGGTGAACTCGATGCTCTGGAACAGATAGAAGACGCCGAAGATGCCGAGCGCAAATCCGAAGTCACCAACGCGGTTGACGACGAATGCTTTGATGGCGGCCGCGTTTGCGGACGGTTTCTGATACCAGAAGCCGATCAGAAGATAGGAGGCAAGGCCCACACCTTCCCAGCCGAAGAACATCTGCAGAAGGTTGTCTGCCGTTACCAGCGACAGCATCGCGAAGGTGAAAAGCGACAGATAGGCGAAGAAACGCGGCCGGTGCGGGTCATGGTGCATGTACCCGATGGAATAGACATGCACGAGCGCGGACACAGTGGTCACGACGATCAGCATCACGGCGGTCAGCGTGTCGACCCTGATGGACCAGGACACCTTCAGATCACCGGTATCGATCCAGCGGAACAGATCGACGATCTGCATTTCCGAGCCGCCGAGCCAGAACCCGAAGAAAGTGATCCAGGACAGCAGCGCAGCAAGGATCAGGAGACCACTGGTAATATATTCACTGGCCTTGGCGCCGATGGCGCGGCCGAAAAGACCGGCGATCAGGAAGCCGATCAGCGGCAGGAACAGGATTGCGGAATACATCAGCTCCTACCCTTTCATCACGTTGACGTCTTCCACGGCGATGGAGCCGCGGTTCCGGTGGAAGACCACCAGGATCGCAAGGCCGATGGCGGCCTCTGCGGCAGCCACGGTAAGAACCAGCATGGTGAAGATCTGGCCCATCATGTCGCCGAGGAACGACGAAAAGGCGACAAAGTTGATGTTCACCGACAGCAGCAGCAGTTCGATAGACATCAAGATAACAATCACGTTTTTCCTGTTCAGGAAGATCCCGAAGATCCCGATCGTGAACAGGATCGCCGCGACCGACAGATAGTGCGACAGACCGATTTCCATGGGCGCCTCGCCGTGCTCCCCTCGTTTACCCCAACCGGAAACAGCACGGAGGAGCGTGCAGGTTCCCGGACTTTCTCGAAAACGCAACCAGGTTGCGTCAGATACCCTTGCCCGTTTCCACCTTGCGGACCTCAACTGAGGCTTCGCGGTTTCGCGCAACCTGGTCCGGAATGCTTTGACGTTTGACATTCGGCTTGTGGCGCAGGGTCAGGACGATTGCCCCGATCATGGCCACCAGAAGAACCAGGCCAGCGACCTGGAAGAAGTAGATGTATTTGGTGTAGAGCACAGACCCGATCGCCTGGATGTTGCTCACGTCGCTAAGTGCCGGCATCGGCTCCGCGCCGTGTCCAAGAACACCCGGTGCAATGATCCAGGCCCCCAGCCCCATCAGCAGCTCGACCATCAGGATCACGCCGACCAGCGCGCCGACCGGCAGATACTGCAGGAAGCCCTGTCGCAGTTCGACGAAGTCCACATCAAGCATCATGACGACGAACAGGAACAGCACAGCCACCGCGCCGACATAGACGACCACCAGCAGCAGGGCCAGGTATTCGGCGCCCAGCAGAATGAAAAGACCTGCGGAATTCACAAACGCCAGGATCAGGAACAGTACCGACGTCACCGGATTGCGCGACGCGATCACCATGAATGCTGACGCCAGGGTGACGCCGGCAAACAGGTAGAAAAAGAGGGCTTTCAGGATCATTTCGAAGACCTGCCTGTCGTGTGGCCTTGCGGCCGGAAGTGCGGTGCCCGGCCGGATTGCCGGGCTGGAAACCATTGTTGGGTATGCTCCTAACGGTAAGGAGCATCCATTTCAATGTTACGGGCAATTTCGCGTTCCCAACGGTCGCCGTTCGCAAGCAGCTTTTCCTTGTCGTAGTAAAGCTCTTCGCGGGTTTCCGTGGCGAATTCGAAATTCGGGCCCTCGACGATTGCATCCACAGGGCAAGCTTCCTGACAGAAGCCGCAATAGATGCATTTGACCATGTCGATGTCGTAGCGCGTGGTACGGCGCGTGCCGTCGTTGCGCCGCGGTCCGGCCTCGATGGTGATTGCCTGTGCCGGGCAGATGGCTTCGCACAGCTTGCAGGCAATGCAGCGTTCTTCGCCGTTCGGATAACGGCGCAGGGCATGCTCACCCCGGAAACGCGGGCTCACCGGGCCCTTCTCGAACGGATAATTGACCGTTGGTTTCGGCTTGAAGAAGTAACGCATCGCCAGAACGAAGGCCGACACGAACTCCTGCAGAAACAGCGATTTGACGGCTTGACTAAGTCCCATCGCTTTTAGCCTCTCTTTCCTCAACCAGCCAGCTGACTGGCGGCCCAATAGCCGATGATCGGGAAGCCGAACACCGGAACTCCAAAAACCAGTGCGCCCAGGAGCGCCTTGTGTCTGGCCGCGACACCACCGTCGCCGCCAGCTTGTCTGTTTTTCGTCTCCGCCGCCTGAAGCATCCCCTTCAGGATCTTCCAATCGAGCCAGCCGACATAAAGACCGACGGCGGCACCGATTGCACCGGCGAGCGAGATCGTCACGCTGCGCCCGGTGCCCAGCCCATGATCATCAGGACTGCGGCGACGACCACGACCATGGCCAGCGACAGCGGCAGGAACACTTTCCAGCCCAGGCGCATCAGTTGGTCATAGCGATAACGCGGAACCATTGCCTTCACCATGGCGAACATGAAGAAGCCAAGGAAACACTTCAGCAGGAACCAGACGATGCCCGGCACCCAGGTGAACGGTGCAAAATCGAACGGTGGCAGCCATCCGCCCATGAAGAAGATGCTCATAAGCGCGCACATCAGGCAGATGGCGACATATTCACCGAGCATGAACATCATGTACGGAGTTGAGCCGTATTCCACCATGAAGCCGGCAACCAGTTCCGATTCCGCTTCCGCAAGATCGAACGGCGGACGGTTGGTTTCAGCCAGTGCAGAGATGAAGAACACCACGAACATCGGGAACAGCGGCAACCAGTACCAGTTCAGGAACGATAGCCACGGCACACCCAGCATGTTGGCGAGGCCGGTTTCCTGTGCCTGCACGATACCGGTCAGGTTCAAGGTGCCGGCACAAAGCAGCACTGTCACGATGACGAAACCGATGGAAACCTCATAGGAGACCATCTGAGCGGCCGAACGCAGCGCTGACAGGAACGGGTATTTGGAGTTGGAAGCCCAACCACCGATAATCACACCGTAGACTTCCAGCGACGACACTGCGAAGACGAATAGTACACCGAGATTGATGTTGGCAATCACCCAACCGTCGGCAACCGGAATAACGGCCCAGGCCGCCAGCGCCAAAAGCACGGATACCAGTGGAGCCAGCAGGAACAGAACCTTGTTGGATCCAGACGGGATCACCGGTTCTTTCAGAACGAACTTCAATAGATCGGCGAAACTTTGCAGCAAGCCCCAGGGACCAACCACGTTCGGGCCGCGGCGAATCTGCACGGCAGCCCAGATCTTGCGATCCGCGTAAAGCACGTAGGCGACAATCACCAGAAGCACGACCATCAGCAGAATGCTCTGGAATGCCATCCAGAGGAACGGCCAACCGTAGGTCGTCATGAACTCAGCCATATCGGTCCCCTACCCCTTATTCTGCTGCTTCTGCCGCTCGCGTCTTGGCGAGCGCCGAGCACTCGGCCATCGTCTTGGACGCGCGAGCGATCGGGTTGGTCAGGTAAAAGTCGCGGATCACGTTGGCAAAGCCCGCGCTATCCATCTTGGCCTTGGCGTTGCCAAGCTTGGCGATATCGCCAGCATCACCTGCCTCGATCGCATCGATGCCCGTCATGTGCGGAACAGCTTCGAACAACTTTGAGCGCAATTCGGCAAGAGAGTTGAACTCAAGCGTCTGGCCAAGCACCGCGGACAATGCGCGAAGGATCGCCCAGTCTTCGCGGGCATCCCCCGGAGGGAAAGCAGCCCGGTCGGCCATCTGGACGCGACCTTCGGTGTTGACGTAGATCGCGGATTTCTCCGTATAGGCAGCGCCTGGCAGGATAACGTCGGCGCGGTGCGCGCCGCGGTCGCCATGCGTTCCCTGGTAGACAACGAATGCGCCTTCCGGGACTTCAACTTCATCGACACCCAGCAGGAACAGCACGTCAAGCGCACCCGGCTCCAGCATGGAGCCTGTGTCCTTGCCGCCCTCACCCGGTACAAAACCGAGATCGAGAGCGCCAACCTGGGACGCTTCGGTATGCAGGATGTTGAAACCGTTCCAGCCGTCCTTGACGACACCAAGCGCCTTGGCGGCTGCAGCAAGCGTCGCGAGCACTTCAGCCCCATCCGGACGGTTCAGCGCGCCCTGGCCGATGATGAACATCGGGCGTTCGGCCTTTGCCGGAGCGTGGTTCACGAATTCCTTCAGGCTGTCCGGACCGGCACCCAGATAAGTTACCGGATAGGTCAGGTCGGCATTTTCACCAATCAGGCCGATGGTCACGTCGCCTTGGACCCAACGCTTGCGGATGCGAGCGTTCAGAACCGGAGCTTCCTGACGCGGATTTGTGCCGATCAGCATGATCGCGTCAGCGTCTTCAATGCCCTGGATCGTGCTGTTGAAGAGATAGCTTGCGCGGCCGTTCTTCGGATGCAGCGGAGACCCCGGGAAACGGCTGTCGATGTTGGCAACGCCGAGTTTGTCCATCAGCGCCTTCAGCGCGAACATGTCCTCAACGCCTGCCATCTGTCCAGCCAGAGCACCGATTTTGTCGGCGCTCGCGCCTTTTACCTTTTCCGCGATGATCTGGAACGCTTCACCCCAGGAAACGGGCTGCAGCTTGCCGTCCTTCTTGGCATAAGGCCGGTCAAGGCGCTGGGTCTTCAGACCGTCCCAGATGTAACGGGACTTGTCGGAAATCCACTCCTCGTTGACCTCTTCGTTGAGCCGCGGCATCACCCGCATGACTTCCTTGCCGCGTGTGTCGACACGGATAGCGGAACCGACCGCGTCCATCACGTCGATGCTTTCGGTCTTGGTCAGTTCCCACGGACGGGCGTGGAATTCGTAAGGCTTGTGGGTCAAGGCACCAACCGGGCAAAGATCTGCCACGTTGCCCTGCATTTCCGACGACAGGGCTGCCTCGAGATAGGTGGTGATTTCCGCATCTTCGCCACGGCCGACCAGACCCATGTCAGTGACACCACACACTTCGGTGGTGAACCGCACACAACGCGTGCAGTGAATGCAGCGGGTCATGATCGTCTTGATCAGCGGACCGATTTCCTTGTTCTCAACGGCGCGCTTGTTCTCGTGGAACCTGGAACCGTCGACGCCATAGGCCATCGCCTGGTCCTGCAGATCACACTCGCCGCCCTGGTCGCAGATCGGGCAATCCAGCGGGTGGTTGATGAGCAGGAACTCCATCACGCCTTCGCGGGCCTTCTTGACCATCTCGGACTTGGTTTCGACCACCGGCGGCTCGCCGTTCGGGCCCGGACGTAGGTCCTTCACGCCCATGGCACAGGAGGCGGTCGGCTTGGGCGGTCCGCCCTTCACTTCCACCAGGCACATGCGGCAGTTGCCGGCGATAGACAACCGGTCGTGGTAACAAAACCGCGGAACCTCGGCGCCCGCCTCTTCACAGGCCTGAAGCAGCGTGTAGTCCGCCGGGACATCCACTTCCTTGCCGTCGATGATGAGCTTCGTCATCCGTTGCTCTCCAAATCCCGTTCCGCTTACTCAGCCGCCACCATGGTCGAAGAAGACTTCGACTTGGCGACATAGTCATCGATGCGTTGCTCGATAACAGGCCGGAAATTCTTGATCAAACCCTGGATCGGCCAGGCGGCCGCGTCCCCGAGTGCACAAATCGTGTGGCCTTCGACCTGCTTGGTTACCTTGAACAGCATGTCGATTTCCTCATAGGAGGACTCGCCCTTGACCATTCGTTCCATCACACGCCACATCCAGCCCGTGCCTTCGCGGCACGGTGTGCACTGGCCGCAGCTCTCGTGCTTGTAGAAGTAGGACAGGCGGGCAATGGCCTTGATGATATCCGTCGACTTGTCCATCACGATCACGGCTGCAGTCCCCAGGCCGGAGCCAAGGCCGCGCAGCGTGTCGAAGTCCATCGGCGCGTCCTTGATCTGCTCTGCCGTCAGGCACGGAACAGACGAACCACCCGGAATAACCGCGAGAAGGTTGTCCCAGCCACCGCGGATACCGCCGCAATGCTTGTCGATCATTCCGGCAAACGGAATGCCCAGCTCTTCCTCGAAGGTCGACGGCTTGTTGACGTGGCCGGAAACACAGAAAAGCTTGGTGCCGGTGTTGTTCGGACGGCCGAGCGCCGAGAACCATGCAGCACCGCGGCGCAGGATGGTCGGAGCAACCGCGATCGATTCAACGTTGTTCACCGTGGTCGGGCAACCGTAAAGACCGACGTTTGCCGGGAACGGCGGCTTCAGGCGCGGCTGGCCCTTTTTGCCTTCCAGACTTTCCAGCAGCGCGGTTTCCTCGCCGCAGATGTAAGCGCCGGCTCCATGGTGGACATAAATGTCGAAGTCGTAGCCGTTCTTGTTGTTCTTGCCGATCAGACCGGCGTCATAAGCCTGGTCGATCGCAGCCTGCAAACGCTCGCGCTCGCGGATGAATTCACCGCGAACATAGATGTAGGCAGCAATGGCACCCATCGCATAACCGGCAACAAGGCACCCCTCGACCAGCGTATGCGGGTCATGGCGCAGTATCTCGCGGTCCTTGCAGGTGCCCGGCTCGGATTCGTCGGCGTTGACGACGAGATATGCCGGGCGGCCATCTGATTCCTTGGGCATGAACGACCATTTCAGGCCGGTCGGGAAACCGGCACCGCCGCGGCCACGCAGACCTGAATCCTTCATTTCCTGAACGATCCAGTCGCGCCCCTTGTCGATGAGGCCCTTGGTATTGTCCCACTGTCCGCGCTTCTTGGCGCCTTCCAGGCCCCAGTCGTGGAGACCGTAGATATTGGTGAAGATCCGATCCTGATCCTTCAGCATCTCTTCCCCCTAGTCTTCGCTCTTGGAGGAGGCCACTTCACCGGCTTCCACGCGCTTGGAAAAATCTGTTTCACCACCGGATGCCAAAACCTTGGCCTGCTCTATCCAGCCATCACGTTCGATACGGCCCTTGAACTTCAGGCGGCTGTCGACCCAGGCAACTTCCTGCGGCCCCCATGAGGCGACCTGATCGAAGTGGAAAAACCCGAGTTCGTTGAGTGTCGCTTCCAGTTTCGGACCGACACCCTTCAGCTTCTTCAGGTCGTCCGGCTTGCCGCCGCGCGCTTCCTTCAGAAGTTCAGGTTCTTTTTCCTGACCGTCGGTGCTTCCACTGGTGTCGGCTGTGCGGGCAACTTCAACTTCGGCACGGTCGTCGGAATCAGGCTTGCCCTTGTTCTGACTGCGCGCAGCAGGCGTAGCTGCTTTTTCCGCCTTGGCTTTCTTGGCCGGTTCAGCCTTTGCCTCAGCCTTCTTGGGCGCGGCTGCCGCCGGAGCTGCGCTCGCCTTGGCGGATTTGGCTGCATGCGCCGCCTTTACCTTGGCAACAGCATCTTCTGCAGGTGTCGGCACGCCATCATAGTCGTTGCCACCTGCATTGATCGGTGCGCCGGCAAAAGCATGAGACGCCTTTTCCGCACCGTCGACCAGGTGGGGAACCGGCAGCTCGCCCTTCGTGTTGTCATCGATTTCGGTGAGCGACGTCTGACCGCCTTCGGCCATTGCAAAACGGCGGCCGTTCTGCGGACCCGGCGTTACTTCCTTGCCGGCGGCGATATCGTCGATCAGCTGGTTGAAGCTGTCTTCCGTGAGGTCTTCATAGGTATCCTTGAAGATCTGAACCATCGGCGCATTCACACAAGCACCAAGACACTCGACTTCTTCCCAGGAGAACATGCCATCCTCGGAAATCTCGTGCATGTGCTTGGCAATGCGGCTTTTGCAGATCTTGATCAGGTCTTCCGACCCGCGCAGCTGACACGGCGTCGTGCCACAGACCTGAATATGGGCCTTCTTGCCGACCGGCTGCAGCTGGAACATGGTGTAGAACGTCGCCACTTCCAGAACGCGGATCTTCGGCATGTCGAGCAGGTCCGCGATATAGCGGATTGCCGGCTCACTCACCCAACCTTCGTTCTGTTCCTGCGCACGCCACAAAAGCGGAATGACCGCGGAGGCCTGGCGGCCTGCCGGATAACGGTCGATCAGCTTCTTTGCCCAGTCGAGGTTCTTCTCGGTGAACGCGAAGCTTTCTGGTTGTTCCGCGGCAAGTCGGCGAACTGCCATGGTGTTATCCCCGTTCTGTCAAAATGACCGGAGCCGGACGGGCGGCTGCCAGGGTCGAAAATTGGTTGCGTGCCGTCCGCATCAGCGGTCGACCTCACCGAACACGATGTCCAGAGACCCCAGCACTGCCGAAACGTCGGCAAGCATGTGCCCGCGGCACAGGAAGTCCATGGCCTGAAGGTGGCTGTAGCCAGGCGCCTTGATCTTGCAACGGTACGGCTTGTTGGTACCGTCCGCGACCAGATAGACACCGAACTCACCCTTGGGTGCTTCAACGGCTGCGTAAACTTCACCAGCCGGGACGTGATAGCCTTCGGTGTAGAGCTTGAAGTGGTGGATGAGCGCTTCCATCGAACGCTTCATTTCACCGCGCTTCGGCGGCACGATCTTGCCGTCGATGGACGAGACCGGACCGGTTTCGACCGTCAGCTTTTCCAGGCACTGCTTCATGATCCGGACCGACTGGCGCATTTCTTCCATGCGGATCAGGTAGCGGTCGTAACAGTCGCCGTTCTTGCCGATCGGAATGTCGAAATCAAGTTCGGAATAGCATTCGTAAGGCTGCGACTTGCGCAGATCCCAAGGTGCGCCGGATCCGCGAACCATCACGCCGGAGAAGCCCCAGGCCCAGGCGTCGTCAAGGTCGACAACGCCGATATCCACGTTGCGCTGCTTGAAGATACGGTTGTCGGTCAGGAGACCTTCGATATCGTCAAGCGTCTGCAGGAACGGATCACAGAAGTCCCAGATGTCGTCGAGCAGGTCACGAGACAGGTCCTGGTGAACCCCGCCCGGACGTACGTAAGCTGCGTGCATGCGGGCACCGCAAGCACGCTCGTAGAACACCATCAGCTCTTCACGGGGTTCGAAGCCCCAGAGCGGCGGTGTCAGCGCGCCCACGTCCATGGCCTGCGTCGTCACGTTCAGAAGATGCGACAGCAGACGACCGATTTCCGAATAAAGGACACGGATCAGCTGGCCGCGCTTGGGCACTTCCACACCAAGCATACGTTCGACTGCAAGCGCAAAAGCGTGTTCCTGGTTCATCGGCGCCACGTAGTCGAGGCGGTCGAAGTAAGGCACAGCCTGCAGATAGGTCTTCTGCTCGATCAGCTTTTCGGTTCCACGGTGCAGCAGACCGATGTGCGGATCCACACGTGTTACCACTTCGCCGTCGAGCTCAAGCACGAGGCGCAGCACGCCGTGCGCCGCCGGGTGCTGCGGACCGAAGTTGATGTTGAAGTTACGAACCTGAGCCTCAGCCATTTTGAGGTTCCTGCATTTTTTGCGTGAAATAGGCGATGACTTCGGGACCGGTCATTCTGCGGGTTTCATTAGCGAAAGCGTAGTTTGCCGGCTGTTCGTCAACGAAAATTTCGGACGTGAATTTGAAAACGGACGGATCGTCAAAGGCTTGCGCGGAAACGCTCACGTGCGAGCCGTCGGCCATGCGCCACATCAGCGAGGAACCGCACTTGCTGCAGAATACCCGCTCGCCGTAGTCGGATGACTTGTAGACGCCGAGTGCATCCTTGCCTTGAACGTCCAGACTGTCCATCGATCCGCAGCTGACAGCCATATAGGTACCACCGGTCCAGCGGCGGCACATGGCGCAGTGGCAGACTCCCATTTCGCCGTCTACGGGCGTTGCGGCAAACCGCACCTCGCCGCAAAGACACCCACCTGAAAGCCGTTCGCTCATCCCTGCCCCGCCCTTCAGTTGGTCGTTGCCTTCTCGTCACCGGGCAGCACGTAGTCCGTGCCTTCCCAGGGCGAGAGGAAGTCGAAGGAGCGCATTTCCTGGTTCAGGCGTACCGGTTCGTAGACAACGCGTTTCTTCTCGTCGTCATAGCGAACTTCGACAAAGCCCGTAACCGGGAAGTCCTTGCGCAGCGGATATCCGTCAAAACCATAGTCGGTCAGGATGCGGCGCAGGTCCGGGTGGCCGGAGAACAGAATGCCGTACATGTCGTAGGCTTCACGCTCGAACCATTCAGCACCGGGAAACAGCGGGGTCAGCGAAGCAACCGGCGTGTTTTCATCGGTTGCGACCTTCACACGAACGCGCTGGTTCTGAACGGGAGACAGGAAGTGGTAGACAACGTCAAAGCGCTTCTCGCGCGAAGGGTAATCCACACCGCAGATATCCGTCAGATTGACGAACTTGCACGAGCTGTTGTCGCGCAGAAAGCGGATCGCATCGAGAATGTCGGTCGCGTTTACGGTCAGCGTCAGCTCACCGTATTCGACCTTCCAGGACACAAGGGACTCACCCAGACCGAGCTCGATATGCTCAGCGAGTTCCTTCAACGTCTCGTCCATCGTGTTCGACCTCACTCGTAGATCTGCAGCGTTCAACCGGTTCCGATTGAGTGCCGACTGCCGATCGATCCAGTTTGCCGGGTCTTTGTTGCGCCCCGCTGGACGCGACCCGGAGAGTCAGTTGAACGGGCGCCAGGCGCCCACTCCCTCAAAAATCCGCCGCCTCTTCGGCGGCAGATCCTTATCTTTCGATAGTGCCCGTGCGGCGGATCTTCTTTTGAAGCATCAACACGCCGTAGAGCAGCGCCTCGGCTGTCGGAGGACAGCCTGGCACGTAGATATCGACCGGCACCACGCGGTCGCAACCGCGCACCACAGAATAGGAATAGTGGTAGTAGCCGCCACCATTGGCACAGGACCCCATGGAAATGACGTACCGCGGCTCGGGCATCTGGTCGTAGACCTTGCGCAGCGCAGGTGCCATTTTGTTCGTCAGCGTGCCGGCAACGATCATCACGTCCGACTGGCGCGGCGAAGCGCGCGGCGCGAAACCAAAACGCTCGGCGTCATAGCGCGGCATCGACATCTGCATCATTTCAACGGCGCAGCAGGCCAGGCCGAAGGTCATCCACATCAGCGAGCCGGTACGGGCCCACTGGATGAGGTTGTCGGTGGAGGTTACGAGAAAGCCCTTGTCGGCCAGCTCGTTATTGACTTCCAGGAAGAATGCGTCATCCGCGCCGACAGGCTTGCCCGTATTCGGGTCGATAATACCCTGCGGCTGCGGTGCGACGAGCGGCTCGGTCGTGGTCAATCCCATTCCAGCGCTCCCTTTTTCCATTCGTAGATGAAGCCGACGGTCAGGACACCGAGGAAGACCATCATGGACCAGAAGCCGTACCAGCCCAGGTCACCGAACACGGTTGCCCAGGGGAACAGGAACGCGACTTCCAGGTCGAAGATGATGAAGAGGATCGAGACCAGATAAAAGCGCACGTCAAATTTCATGCGTGCATCGTCGAAAGCGTTGAAGCCGCACTCATAGGCCGACAGCTTTTCCGGATCCGGATTCTTGTAGGCCAGGATGAAAGGCGAAATCAGCAGCGCAAGGCCGATCACCAGCGCAATGCCGATGAACACGACGATCGGGACATATTCCCGCAAGAGTTCTTCCATGTCTTTCGCGTCCTTGCATATGGAGGCGGATCGGGAGGCGATCCGGTGCCAGGGCTGCGCGCCCCGTTGCCTTCATTATACCGGCAGGTCACGCTGTGCCCGTCGGCGTTATGAAACCAACATGCGAGCGCACGCTTAGCTTACGACTTGGTGCAACGCAAGACCCACATGCGGTCAAACTCTTGCCATGTTTGCACCTGTTTCGCACCTACCCCCGACAAATCCTTAATTTCAGCCAGTTTGCAGGAAGGCAAAAACTTTGCACAACCCTTCAGGAAATATGCCGCACCTGCGTTCGTTTTCCACCCCCCTCGCAGAATCGAAGCAAACGCCAGACAAACACCAAAAGAGCTGAAATTTGAATGGACTGCGTCGCCCTGCCTTGAACGCATGATAGCCATCTTGGCGACAATGCCAAGGGGTTGCCTGTCTGCGCGGCAAAGCACTCGCTTTGCGCGAGGCTTGATGTTTTCGATTGAACAGTCTGGGAAAACAAGAGGTACCGTGAGTGGCGCGAGTGACGGGGCTCGAACCCGCGACCTCCGGCGTGACAGGCCGGCACTCTAACCAACTGAGCTACACCCGCACATTCACGGTATATGCGCCAATTCCCGAAAGTACCAAAGCACTTCTATGGGAAGTGGCGCGAGTGACGGGGCTCGAACCCGCGACCTCCGGCGTGACAGGCCGGCACTCTAACCAACTGAGCTACACCCGCTTCGTCAGGCAACGCGTTGTCGCCCTGAAGTGGCGCTGATGTACGGCGGCTGGTTTTGGAAGTCAAGCACCCTATTCCGTCCGAATTGCCGTTTTTTGACAAAGAAGCCCCCAATCGCAGGTTTTCCCCAGAGCCGCCTTGCCGATCAATGTGGATAACTTCCTGTTTCGTAACGGAATTATCCGCATTGCCACGGGCTGTTTTCCGATGGGCTTAGCCTCAAACACATTCGGCAGCTCATAAATACGACCTGCGCCATGCAGATTCTCGTTCTTCAGCCGTGTTTTATTCAGCCGGCACCAGCCGCGTATCGCGCAACAGGCCCTCTCTGGCAAGAATAGGCACCGCAGCAGCTGCGAACAGCGAATTGATTTCCTTCAGGCTGCGCATGACCTCCAGATGGGCGTTGCTCGATTCCATGCTCTGAAGCGTTTTCGATTTCAGCCGCTCCAGATGCCGGTTATGACTTTCGCGTTCCAGCGTGCGCATCTTGTCCTTTTCTGCAATCAATTCGCGCGCGGATGCGACATCCGCCGAAACGAGCACATTGAGGGCAAGCTCCATGTTCGCCAGAACACGGTCGTGCATCCAGGTAAGCTCCTTCAGCCCCTCCTGCGAAAAGCTGATCTTGTTCTTCTGCAACTCCAGCGCAAGTTCGAGAAGGTTCTTTGCCACAAGATCTCCAGCGCGCTCCAGATTGACCGCGAATCCCACCAGTTCCATGCTGCGCTCAGCCTGTTCGCCGGTCAGCTCCCCGCGATTCACCTCCGCGATGTAGAGTTTCACCGAGGAGTGGATCGCATTGACCTGCTTATCCAACTGCTGCAAGCGCCTGATTTCAGGCTCACTGCCCTTCTCCAGCATCATGAGAACCGGTCTTGCCATCACCTCGACCAGTTCCCCCATACGCAAGAGTTCGCGCGTTGCACTGGCCAGGGCAAGCCTGGGGTTGCCGACCAGTTGCTTGTCCAGCGCACTTTGCGGTGTCAGCCGGTCCGCCTCTTCTTGTTCCTCTCTGTCAGGCACCAGGCGTTCGACCAGCCAGGCAACCGGTCTTGTCAGTGGCAGGCAGACGAGAACAAGCAGGAGATTGAAAAGCACATGAACGGCAACGATCTGCTGAGCCGGATCATTGCTGATCGAAGCCAGAGGCAGATCGTAGAATTTTAGCGCCAGCATCACCAGCACAGCACCGATAGACCTGAAGATAAAATTGCCAAGCGGCAGAAGTTTGGCCTTGCGATCCATTCCGCGTGTCAGCCAAAGCGCGACAATACCAGCGCCGATGTTCGCCCCCAGAACAAGTGGGATGGCGGCCTCGTGTGGCAAACCCGTCTTTTGCACCAGGGCTGCGATCATCAGCACGGCTGCCACGCTGGAATGCACCAGAAACGCCAGAAGCGCCCCAACCGCCATCGCCGTCGGTGTGTCCTGCGCAAGGAAGCCGGCAAACTGCGGCATGAACCGCGCTTCCTTCAACGGCGTCGTCGCTTCGCCGATCATTTGCAGCGCAATCAGAATGAAAGCGATTCCCAGAAGAATGCGTCCGATCTGCTTCGCGGACCGAGCGTCGAGCTTCAGGAACAGCCACGCCCCTCCACCCAGAAGCAACGGCACCAGCCAGCTGAGATCGAACACCAGAAACTGCACGACAAGCGCCGACCCGAGATCGGCTCCCAGCAGAACCGCCAGTCCGGCAGCAGTGGAAATAAAGCCGGATGTCGCAAATCCCGCCGCCAGGATCGCAACCGCCGTCGCACTTTGCAGCAAAATGGCAACCGCTGTTCCAGACAAGGCGCCGGCAACCGGTCCGGAGGATGCCTTGCCGATGGCGCGTCTCAACGTTGGCCCGGCCGCCCTTTCAAAACCTGTCCGAACCATGCGAACCGCGTAAAGGAGCAGCATGACTGCCCCGAACATCTTGATGAAAACTAGGATTCCCATCTTGCCAAGTAGCTACCTTTAAACGAGTTTTTTATTTAGCCGCAGAAGTTTATCGGACAAAAAGGAAAAAGAAAACTCACCATTCGAAGGCCAAACGAAATCACCCCGCCACCGGGATACCCAGCAACAGCGGCAAAGCGAAATGACTGTAATTGTGCGAAATTCCGCAACAGCGAACCGCCGGGCAATGTGAGAGCGGCAGCAAACAGCAGAAAACACCCCGGTGCGCAGACACCCTGGTTACAAGTGGCGGATTTCATAAGGGGAATGGTGGGCGATGAGAGACTCGAACTCCCGACATCTTCGGTGTAAACGAAGCGCTCTACCAACTGAGCTAATCGCCCTCAACGAGGTGAGACGCGTTTTAGGGGCTCGTTTGCTGCTTGGCAAGAGCAAAATCTCAGATTTCCGTTTCAAAGATAAAGCCTGTGGATGACGGCTCCGAAAACAGGCAAACTGACCGCTTCAAAAGCGTGAGAAAGCCGCACTCATGGTGACATCCCGCCGGTTGTTTCTGACTGGAATTCTGGCTGCCCTCACCGGCCTGCCGCTGTTGACCAGAACAAGCTCATCACAACCCGTGGCCGGACAGAGAGTGGTTGTTGTCGGTGCCGGCATCGCCGGTCTGGCGGCCGCAAGAACACTTGCAGACGCAGGCTTCTCCGTAACCGTGCTTGAGGCTGGTAACCGGATTGGCGGGCGTCTGCACACGGACAGATCGTTGGGGGCACCTCTCGACCTTGGAGCAAGCTGGATCCATGG
The DNA here is from genome assembly GCF_009363335.1 of Labrenzia sp. THAF191a. Taxonomy (GTDB): domain Bacteria; phylum Pseudomonadota; class Alphaproteobacteria; order Rhizobiales; family Stappiaceae; genus Roseibium; species Roseibium algicola. Next base: position 4,189,284 of record NZ_CP045333.1, on the reverse strand, counting down.
AACACGGTCCAACCCCATCGCAGCGCTCGCGCAGCGCTTCGCACAGCCGATGTTCGAGTGGGACTACGACAACGAGGAGGTCTTCGACCTGACCGGCAACGGTGGCAGAGCGGCCGAACGTTTCGAGACTTTCGCGAACGCCCTGGAAGATTTTCTGGACGACACTGAAACCTCCCTCACCCGGATATCGGCAGCCAATGCCATTGAAAAGATACGCCGGCAACGGGCCCTGTCGACACTCACTGACGCTGAACTCGGCTTCATGGCGCATATTCTGCTGGAACAGGAATTTGCGGCGCCAGCGAGCGACCTTTCGCTTGCAGCCGTTGCAGAAGGCGGTGCCTTCGATGGACCCGACGCCGTGCTTCCGCAGGGCTATGACAAGATTGCATTTGGGGTGGCGGATGGATTGACCATCCAGACCGAAACCGTCGTGAACCAAATCGACCATTCCCAAAGGGGCGTGTCGGTAAGAACTGAGAACGGGGTACTGGAGGCCGAATTTGCAATCTGCGCAGTGTCTCTGGGTGTCCTGAAGGCTGGCGACATCGTCTTTTCACCTGGTCTTCCCGACAACAAGCGCAACGCCGTCAGTTCCCTGCGCATGGGCTTGCTTGATAAAATCTATCTCTCGTTCCCGGAAACATTCTGGGATGAAACTGTCCACAACTTCGGCCGCATATCCGGCAAGCCCGACACTTTTGCCTTCTGGCCGAATCTTTCGCCCGTGACCGGAAAACCGATTCTGTGTGCTCTGAACGTCGGCGAATTTGCTCAGGACCTTGAGAAACTTGGTGAAGAGAACCGCAGACAGGTCGCCTTCGAAGCCCTTCAGACCATGTTCGGTCGCGATATACCGCCGCCTGACGCCAGCATAAGTTCCACCTGGCAGCAGAACGAACGAACGCGAGGATCCTACTCGTTCCTGCCTGTCGGGGTGGAGCCGCGAGCAAGAAAAGCACTGGCTGCCGACCTCAATGGCAGGGTCTTCTTTGCCGGAGAAGCCACCGCGCCGAACTTTCCGGCAACAGTGCACGGCGCCTGGCTTTCCGGCCAACGCTCCGCGCGCGATGTGATCGCAATTGCCCGCTAAGTCTATTGGAACTTGTAGGCAAACTGGAGCATGTCGGTGAGCCCGCGCTGCGGGTTGTCCGCGGCAAGTCCGTTCTGATTGAAGAACTGCACCAGACGGGCAATGCCCTGCTGGTCGTTCGGTCCTCTTGGCGGCGGCTGATCCATGAGCTTGGCGGCGATGATCCAGGACATCGTCCGGCGAAGGCGATTCTGATTGGCACTGAATTCTGGATTGCTGGCTGCTCGCTCGAACAAACCGCCCCACGCCTGATTGACGGCATCGTTGATGGCCTCGATGCGAATGAACCCGGCTTGATTGGGACTGCGCGCCTTGTTGAGCAGGTGGTCGATATTGTAACCGGCAAGATCCGACGGTGCGGCCTTGATGCCGTAGACCTGCTCGACAAAGCGCAGCCAGGCTTTCTGATAGGACGAATACCCTGCCCTCACCCACACACTGGCATTCTCGTCCACGTTGCCGGGTTTCTGCACGATGGCGACGTTCTTCAGGCTGCTTCTGCCAGCTTTTGCTGTTTGAACGTCCTCGTCGAAATCATCGAGGAACACGAGGCGTCCAAGCGCCTCGGGGTGTTCAACCTGAACCTGCACCAGAGGGTTACGGACCCAGGCATCAAATAGCGCGCGTTGGCGCCTGCGGATCAAGGCTTGCAGTGACATTCCAACTCCTGTCGAGCAATTGGCATCACCTCACGACAAACGCAATATAATGTGGCAATGGCAATTCGCCAGAGCTCAATCAAAAATAGAAAATAGACAAGGAAAAACCCCGCATCCGTTTCCGGATACGGGGTTGAGCGAAGAAATCGCTCGTGAGCGCTATTAGGCGTTCACGGCGTCCTTCAGGCCTTTGCCGGCCTTGAACTTCGGCGTCTTAGAAGCCGGGATCTGGATCGTTTCGCCAGTCCGCGGGTTACGGCCTTCGGTTGCTGCACGTTCGGAAACGGTGAAGTTACCAAAGCCGATGATGCGGACTTCGTCGCCGCTCTTCAGCGTAGAGGTGACAGCTTCGAAAGTTGCGTCAACTGCTTCGCCTGCCTGCGCCTTGGTGAGGCCGGTCTTTTCTGCAACAGCTGCGATCAGATCGTTCTTATTCATAGCAGATACCTTTCTAAGAAACGGCAGAGTGCCGACGATTCCTGTCAGCGCCGTTGCGCGAAATTCGGTTGAATTGAACTGAAACGCAAGTGGTTTTTTCGCAGAAAACAGCCATTTTGACCGATTATTCAAAAGAAAAGCCCCGGTTTTCCCGGGGCTTTCCAATTTGTGCGCTGCAATGTCGCGATTAGTGGGCAAGAACACCGGAGGTGTCATCGTCCTTTTCTCGCGCCTTGGTTGCGGCTTCGTGAGCTGACTCATCCCATTCGATAGCCTCCGGCAAGCGGACAAGAGCGTTTTTCAGCACTTCTTCCATGCCCGAAACCGGGATGATCTCAAGCGAGTTCTTGACCGAGTCCGGGATATCCGCCAGATCCTTGGCGTTGTCTTCCGGGATCATAACCAGCTTGATTCCGCCACGAAGGGCAGCAAGCAACTTCTCCTTCAGACCACCGATCGGCAGGATGCGACCGCGCAGGGTGATTTCACCGGTCATGGCAACGTCCCGGCGAACCGGAATGCCGGTCATGGTCGAGATCACGGCCGTAGCCATCGCGATACCTGCGGACGGACCATCCTTCGGGGTTGCCCCTTCCGGAACGTGAACGTGAATGTCCTTCTTCTCGAAGGTCGGCGGTTCAATGCCGTAATCGATCGCACGCGAGCGGACATAAGATGCCGCCGCAGAAATCGATTCCTTCATCACGTCCTTCAGGTTGCCGGTGACGGTCATCTTGCCCTTGCCGGGCATCATCACGCCTTCGATGGTGAGAAGCTCACCGCCGACTTCGGTCCAGGCAAGGCCGGTAACCACACCGACCTGGTCTTCCAGTTCGGCTTCGCCGTAGCGATACCGCGGCACACCAAGGTATTTCTCAACGACCTCGCTGGTCACCGTGATGCTTTCCTTGTCGCTCATCAGGATGTCCTTGACCGCTTTACGGGCCAGGGTTGCCATTTCACGTTCAAGGTTACGCACACCGGCTTCGCGGGTGTAGCGGCGCACGATGAAGTGAAGTGCTTCATCCTCGATGGTGAACTCACCTTCGCGCAGGCCATGATCCTTCTCGGCTTTCGGGATGAGGTGACGGCGGCAGATTTCCACCTTTTCCTCTTCCGTGTAACCGGCAATGCGGATCACTTCCATACGGTCCATCAGCGGGCCCGGAATGTTCAGCGTGTTCGCCGTGGTCACGAACATCACATCCGAAAGGTCGTATTCGACCTCCAGATAGTGGTCCATGAAGGACGAGTTCTGTTCCGGATCCAGCACTTCCAGCAGAGCCGATGACGGATCGCCGCGGAAGTCCATGCCCATCTTGTCGATTTCATCGAGCAGGAACAGCGGATTGGACTTCTTGGCCTTCTTCATCGACTGAATGACCTTGCCGGGCATCGAGCCGATGTAGGTGCGGCGGTGACCACGGATTTCCGCTTCGTCCCGCACACCGCCGAGCGACATGCGTACGAATTCACGGCCGGTCGCCTTCGCAATCGACTTGCCGAGCGAGGTCTTGCCGACGCCTGGAGGACCAACGAGACACAGGATCGGACCACGCAACTTGTTGGCCCGGCTCTGGACCGCCAGATACTCCACGATCCGTTCCTTGACCTTTTCAAGGCCATAATGGTCGGTGTCGAGGACCTTTTCGGAGAAGGCCAGGTCGTGCTTGACCTTGGACTTCTTGTTCCACGGAATACCGATCAGCCAATCCAGATAGTTCCGCACGACGGTCGCTTCCGCGGACATCGGGCTCATCTGTTTCAGCTTCTTGATTTCGGCCGCAGCGCGTTCGCGTGCTTCCTTGGTCAGCTTGGTCTTCTTGATCTTGTCTTCGAGTTCGGCAACCTCGTCACGGCCGTCCTCGCTGTCGCCAAGCTCCTTCTGAATGGCCTTCATCTGCTCATTCAGATAGTACTCGCGCTGGGTCTTCTCCATCTGCCGCTTGACGCGGGAACGGATGCGCTTTTCCACCTGCAGGACGGAGATTTCGCTCTCCATCATGCCCAGGACACGCTCAAGCCGCTCGGCGACGGAAACGACGCCAAGGATTTCCTGCTTTTCCGGAATCTTGATCGCAAGATGGGAAGCTACCGTGTCGGCGAGCTTGGAATAATCGTCGATCTGGTTGATCGCGCCCAGAACTTCCGGCGAAACCTTCTTGTTCAGTTTCACGTAGTTCTCGAACTCGGACACGACCGAGCGCGCAAGCGCTTCCACTTCGATGTTCTCGCCATCACGCTCCGGCAGAACCGTTGCGGAGGCTTCGAAATAGTCGGCACGGTCGGTGTATTCGCCGATCTGTGCACGTGCACCGCCTTCCACCAGAACCTTGACCGTATTGTCGGGCAGCTTGAGAAGCTGCAGCACGGTCGCGAGCGTGCCGACATTGTAGATCTGGTCGGGCTTGGGATCGTCGTCAGCTGCATTCATCTGTGTCGCCAGAAGAATGTGCTTGTCGGTGGTCATCACCTCTTCGAGCGCCTTGATTGACTTCTCGCGGCCGACAAACAGCGGCACGATCATATGCGGGAAGACAACGATGTCGCGCAGGGGCAAGACGGGGTAGACAGACGTGCTGTCCTGATCTGTGGCGCGAATTTCTGCGTCGCTCATTTTTTTTCCTTTCTCAGCGTGTCCCGGCCCCACTCGGTAAAAGGCAGCCAAAACACTGGAAAACGGCTCCGAACCGGAAGGTCCTGAAGGCCAGACCACGGCACCCCAGATGGGCGCGCCGACAATCCGCATAAGCCGTCCTTAGGTCTATTAGGTGGACACCAGACCTGCCGGTGTCAAGGCAATCGGTTGCTGCCCACAAGTCTTGTCTGTTGACGACTCATTGCACCGGTGGAAAACGGCCCCGAACAGGTGCATGACCGCCCAAAAACAAAATGCCGCTCAAGTTGAGCGGCATTTATTCACGGTTTCTTGAAACAGCCTTCAGTGCCTCAGGCGCTGGTAGCCGACGTTTCTTCCCGGTCTTCGTAAATATAGAGCGGGCGTGCCTCGCCCTTCACGACTTCCGGAGAGATCACGACTTCCTTGACACCCTTCAGGCCAGGCAGCTCGTACATCGTATCGAGCAGGATGGCTTCGAGGATCGAGCGCAGGCCGCGCGCACCGGTCTTGCGTTCGATGGCCCGGCGAGCGATCGCCTTGAGGGCCTCCTCGTGGAAGGACAGTTCCACCTGTTCCATTTCGAAAAGACGCTGGTACTGCTTGACTAGAGCGTTCTTCGGCTCCGTCAGGATCGTAACCAGGGCTTCCTCGTCGAGGTCTTCCAGGGTCGCGATGACCGGCAGACGACCGACGAATTCGGGGATAAGGCCGAATTTGAGCAGATCTTCCGGCTCAAGTACCGAGAAGAGTTCGCCGATCCGGCGGTCTTCCGGTGCATGGACCTGCGCTTTGAAACCGATGGAGGTCTGCGTGCCACGATCGGAAATGATCTTGTCGAGGCCCGCAAAGGCGCCGCCACAGATGAACAGGATGTTGGTCGTGTCCACCTGCAGGAATTCCTGCTGCGGATGCTTGCGGCCGCCCTGAGGCGGCACGGAAGCAACGGTGCCTTCCATGATCTTCAGAAGTGCCTGCTGCACACCTTCGCCCGAAACATCGCGGGTGATCGACGGGTTGTCAGCCTTGCGGCTGATCTTGTCGACCTCATCGATGTATACGATGCCGCGCTGCGCGCGCTCGACGTTGTAGTCGGCGGACTGCAGCAGCTTCAGGATGATATTTTCAACGTCCTCACCCACGTAACCGGCTTCGGTCAGCGTGGTCGCATCAGCCATGGTGAAAGGCACGTCCAGAATGCGGGCAAGGGTCTGCGCAAGCAGGGTCTTGCCGCAACCGGTCGGGCCGACCAGAAGGATGTTGGATTTCGCCAGCTCGACATCGTTGTTTTTCGATGCGTGATTGAGGCGCTTGTAATGGTTGTGAACGGCGACCGATAGAACCTTCTTCGCGCTGCCCTGCCCGATGACATAGTCATCCAGAACGTCGCGAATTTCCTGAGGGGTCGGGATCCCGTCCCGTGACTTCACCAGCGAGGATTTGTTCTCCTCGCGAATGATATCCATGCACAGCTCGACACATTCATCGCAAATGAAAACAGTCGGGCCGGCGATCAGCTTGCGAACCTCATGCTGGCTCTTGCCGCAGAAGGAGCAGTAAAGCGTATTCTTGGAATCGCTGCCGCTGGCCTTGGTCATGTAGTCAACCTCGCGTTTACGGGGAGTGTTTCCCCTTATCTCTCCGGTTGCGGCCAAATTATGACTGAACCGGTTCTGAAGCGGCGCACAGTCGCCACCTCACCATGTAATGTCATCATGCTTCGCCATTAAAAATCAATATAGGTTTAAGGCGAAGATGAAAACCCGGCATCACCTGGGGATTTTCCGGCTTTAAGCGTGGAAATTCAATCCATGATTAAAGCCGGGTAAGTCCCTCACTTCTCTTCGTCGCCGCCAAGCGTGTTGCGGTCGGTGATCACCTTGTCGACGATCCCGAATTCCTTTGCTTTGTCAGCGGTCATGAAGTTGTCACGTTCCAGTGCCTCCTCGACCTGGTCGAGGGTGCGTCCGGTGTGTTTCACGTAGATTTCATTCAGCCGTCGCTTCATGGCCAGGATTTCCTGTGCATGAAGCATGATGTCGGCAGCCTGACCGCGGAACCCGCCGGACGGCTGGTGCACCATGACCCGCGCGTTCGGCAGGATATAGCGCATGTCTTTCTCGCCTGCGGCAAGAAGAAGCGAGCCCATGGAGGCTGCCTGGCCGATGCAGAGCGTCGACACAGCCGGGCGGATGAACTGCATGGTGTCATAGATCGCAAGACCGGAGGTCACGAGACCTCCTGGCGAATTGATGTAGATCGCGATCTCTTTGGTCGGGTTTTCAGCTTCCAGATACAGAAGCTGCGCGCTTACCAGGGTTGCCACGTGATCCTCGACCGGGCCGGTCAGGAAGATGATGCGCTCCTTCAGCAGGCGCGAATAGATATCGAAGGCCCGCTCTCCCCGGTTGGTCTGCTCGACAACCATCGGCACGAGAGTGTTCATGTAGATATCGACAGGATCCTTCATACCTCATCCATATGCTTGAGATGTTGCCCGGAGGATCTCCGGGCAGGAAACAGGCCATGAAGCGCATCGATTCAGGGCCTGACTCGAAAAAAGCGACACCCCGTATATATGGGATGTCGCCCTCAACGCAAAGTCATGACAGATGCGGCGTGAATGCAAGGTTAAATCTGCGGCCACATCTGGGGATAGACGGGAAAACCGACCAGCCAATCTGGCCGCTTTCGAGAGCATTCCCCCGAAAGCGGATTGACCTTAAGCCTCGTCTTCTTCCTCGGCGACCAGCTTCTCCAGCTCTTCCTTGGTCACCGTCTTGTCGGTCACCTTGGCGAGTTCCAGCATGAAGTCGACGACCTTTTCTTCGTAGATCGGCGCACGCAGGGAAGCCAGAGCCTGCTGGTTGTTCTTGTAGAATTCGAACACCTGCTGTTCCTGGCCCGGGAACTGGCGGACGCGGTCGTAAAGAGCGCGCTGCAGTTCTTCGTCGGTCACCTGGATGTTGTTCTGCTCACCGATTTCGGACAGAACCAGGCCGAGACGAACACGGCGCTCAGCGATCTTGCGGTATTCCGCCTTCGCTTCTTCTTCCGTGGTCTCTTCGTCTTCGAAGGTCTTCTCGTTGCGCTTCATGTCTTCTTCGACCTGGCGCCAGACAACGTCGAACTCGGAGTTCAGCAGTTTTTCCGGCAGATCAAACGAATAGTGCTCGTCCAGCTTGTCGAGCAGCTGACGCTTCACGCGCTGGCGGGTCATCTGACCGAACTGGCCCTCGATCTGGCCGCGGACGATTTCCTTCAGCTTGTCGAGAGACTCAAGGCCGAGGTTCTTAGCGAACTCGTCGTCGACCTTGGCTTCACCCGGTGCGGCAACTTCCTTGACGACGATGTCGAAGGTGGCAGCCTTGCCGGCCAGATGTGCAGCCGGATATTCTTCCGGGAAGGACACTTCAATGACCTTCTCGTCGCCAGCCTTCACGCCAACAAGCTGCTCTTCGAAGCCCGGGATGAACTGACCGGAACCCAGAACCAGCATGCCGTTCTCGTCGGCACCGCCCTCAAAAGGCTCGCCGTCGATCTTGCCCAGGTAGGACATGGTCACGCGGTCGCCATCTGCAGCAGCGCCGTCTTTCGCATCGAACGGTGCGTTGTTCTTGGCGATCTGGGAAACCTGCTCGTCGACTTCTTCTTCAGCGATTTCAACGACCGGACGCTCGATTTCGATACCGGCGAAATCAACGATCTCGAAGCTCGGCAGAATGTCGTAGGTCATCTTGAAGGAAAGATCGGCGTCACCAGCCATGATCTTTTCAGCATCTTCTTCCGGCAGATCGATTTCCGGGGTCAGAGCCGGGCGCTCGGAGCGCTCCTCAACAGCCTTCTGGGTGGTTTCCTGGATGGTGTTCGACAGGATCTCGGCCATGGCCTGACGGCCATACATCTTTTTCAGATGGGCGAGCGGAACCTTGCCAGGGCGGAAGCCCTTGATGTTGGCCTTGGATTTCAGGTCGGCCATGTAATCGTCGAGCTTGGCGGCGAGATCACCAGCCGGAATGTCGATTTTCAGCTCACGCTTGAGGCCCTCGGAGAGGGTTTCGGTTACCTGCATGGGTTTTGTCGTCCTCGGTCCCGAGCGGCAATCCGCCCCGGAGGTTTCGTTTTTAAAATCCCGTGTGCCACATCGCCTGCACTCCCCTTTTGCCGGAAGCGTTCAAACGGCCATGCATCGCCTTGAAGAGACTCCAAGACGCACGATGGGAGCGCGATACTGCGTAGGCCCGAAAGTGTCAAGGGGAGAGCGGGGTTTTGCTGGCGTAAATCGCCTAAAATCAGCTCTTTCAACCAAGTGATTTGGTCTCTTCCAGGAGCCGGAAGCCAATTCCGCCAACCTCGCCGGCCTGCGGTTAAGAACCGCTCCCCGTCACCGACGTTGACAGCCTGATACCAGACCACGCCAAACCGGAGTATGGCCAGAGCCTGACCAGACCGGCCCGCACTGCTGAAGTCACACGGCGCGCAAATTTGCGCTGCGCAACAACTCCGCACAGTCAACGGTGCCCCACCAGGCCTGACACTTGGTGATCAAAACCCGGCGACCAAATACGAGGGTTCTCGACAAAAAGCACAACGTCGAACGACAAGCGCCGAACGCGCACAGGATGAAAATCATTTTGAAGAATGGTGCGGATGGAGGGACTTGAACCCCCACGCCTTGCGGCACCAGAACCTAAATCTGGCGTGTCTACCAATTTCACCACATCCGCGTCGCAACAAGTGGCAAACCACCCTGCGATTGAAGCGGGGCCTCTATAGCATCGCTGATTTTCCCGTCAAAGGAAAAAGCAGCGCCCTGCCTCACCGTAAATCGGATTTCTCCACAAGTGCGCGAAGCACGGGTTTCAGGGCACTCTCAAGATCTTCTGCGATCAGCCCCGGCCCGGCCTCCCGGCCAGCTTCGCCATGTAGCCAGACGGCCATTGCGGCCGCCTCGAAGCCGGTAACACCCTGCGCAAGCAGACCGACTACAATTCCGGCAAGCACATCACCAGACCCGGCTGTTGCAAGCCATGGAGGTGCGTTGCAATTGATTGCCGCACGCCCATCCGGCGCAGCGACAACGCTGTCCGGCCCCTTCAGAATCACGACTGCGCCGGACATTCGTGCTGCTTCCCTGGCACGGGTCAGCTTGCTACCTGCAAGTTCCGGGAAAAGGCGAGCAAACTCTCCCTCATGCGGCGTCAGAACGACCGGTTCCTTATGCGACCTGATGCTTTCGAAAAACGGAGCGCGATCAACGGCACTACTCGTCAGACCATCGGCATCGAATACGCTTGCCCGGTTACAGTCCAGAATCTCCGCTACCGCCGATCGGGTCTTTTCACCAACACCATAGCCCGGACCGATCAGTACCGCGTTGAGGCGCTTGTCCGACAAGAGATCGCGAATACCGTTTTCAGAGGCAACCTTCTTCAGCATTACCGCCGTCAGATGGCTTGCATTGACCAAAAGCGCATCCGGCGGCGACGCCAATGTTACGAGCCCCGCCCCCGCCCGCAGCGCAGCGCCAGCCGACAACCGCGCAGCACCGGTTGCCGTGACCGGACCGCCAAAGACAACCGCATGCCCCTTGGAATACTTGTGACCGGTCGGTGCGACTTGTGGCCAATGGTCAAACCAGAGGTCCGGCCCGTTGACGAAAGTGTCGGGCACGATTTGATCGAGAACGGTTACATCGATGCCAATCTGCGCAACAGTAACCCAGCCACAGGCTTGACGACCGGGATAAAGCAAATGCCCCGGCTTTTGCCGAAAGAACGTGACCGTCTCTTGCGCACTGACAGCCTCGCCACAGACAACACCGTCTGCGCCTTGAACTCCGGATGGAAGATCTACGGAAAGTACAGATGCGCCACACTTGTTGACAGCTTTCACCAAAGCTTCGGCAGCACCATCTAAAGCGCGGTCCAGCCCTGCCCCGAAGAGAGCATCCACGATCAGATCGGCGCCATCCAATAAAGCGCCTAGATCGCCCGCGACATGATCGCCCTCAACAGCGAGAACAGAAGAAAGCCCCATGCGCCGAAAGGCTTCAAGCGCATCTCCCTTCAGAGCGTCGGGCGCTTTGAGCAACCTGACATCAACGCAGTATCCGGCTGACGCCAGACACCGCGCCGCAATGAAACCGTCACCGCCATTGTTGCCGGGACCGCATAGAATGACTATCCGACCTGAAGCGGGAACCATCCGCGCCGCAGCACGTGCCACAGCCTGGCCGGCACGCTCCATGAGTTCGATACCTGGAACACCACCCTCAATGCTCAGTCGATCGGCTTTCGCCATCTCCTGCGGCGTCAGCAACTCATAATCCTGGGCCGTGCCATGCTGGCTCATTTTTAGGCAGTCCCTTCCATGTTCAAACGGCGCTTGAGAATGCACTCGGGCAAATCATGGCCCAGCAGCCGATTCTCAGACCAGAGGCACGGAAATCCGAATGGCAACACCCTTCTCGGTGAACTGCCGATCGATCTTGCCATTCATCTCGCCAGCCACCAGCGCTTCCATGAGCCTGCTGCCGAAGCCGAAATTTTTCGGAGCTTCAATCACTTTTCCGGTCTCCTCAAGCCAGTCGAGCTCAAGCTGCTTGCCTTTTTTGGCCGGCAGGACTTTCCAGATAACCTCGAAGCGTCCGTCATCAGCAAAGACATCGGAATATTTCATCGCGTTCGTTGCAAGCTCGTGAAACACCAGACCGAGCGCATGGGTGCCGGTCTCGTTCAGTTGAACGGCCGGTCCTGCAAGCTTGATGCCCTTTGCCCCCTCACCAAAGACCTGCTCCAGTTCCTGCAGAAGCAATGCCTTCAGGTCGGCTTTCGACCACCTGGACCGGGTCAACAGATCCTGTGCATTCGCCATTGCCTGCAGCCGAGAGCTGAACGAATCATTGAATTCCTCCAGGCTTTCGGAGGCCCCGGCGGTCTGGCGAGCAATCGCGAGAATGCGGGCAATTGAATTCTTGATCCGGTGCTTCATTTCCTGAAGCATCAGATCCTTTTCCTGGATCGTCTTTTCAGACATTTCCTTCAGGCGCTGATTGGCCTCCCTCGCCCGCAGGCGGGAGCGAATCGAGACCGCGAGCGCAGCGGAAAACAGCAGAGATATCGAACCAAGCATGAAGGTGCGCCAATAAAGAAAGGCGTTGTCCTTTGAAGCGGCTTCGATAACGGAGATCTCCCAAACCCGTCCGCCGACTTCTATCTGCCGTGTCACGAGATTTTCAGCTTCCGCGGCGCGCGCTTCATAGTCTTCAGAGGTGTACAGGTGCTCCGGCTGCTCGTCCGTCACGTCGGTCGTGTTGACAAGAACCGGTACCGGGGTTGGAGAAGTCAGGGCAGCCTTGTGCAGATCCCCGGCACGGAAAGGCGCATATACAAAGCCCTGGATGCTTTCTTCGCCGTTCAGTTTTTCTCCGGCAGCTTCTTCTTCACTTGCCAGCGGGAGGTACGCCAGGAATCCCGTCTGCTTCTCCTCCGTGATTTCCTGAACCAGCATGACTGGGGCCGATGCCTTGACGGTGAAGGTGTCTGCCGACGCCAGCATGGCCTTGCGGCGGGTTTCGTCACTGAACATGTCGAAGCCGAGTGCAGCCTTGTTTCGCAGGTCTAGCGGTTCAAGCAGTATGATGGGGGTCCGATGTTCCTGGTCCGTCTCGGGCCAGACCTGACGTTCCAGTTCGTAATTCTGCTGCAATGCCAGGCTTGCCTCATCTTCCCTGCCGGTCTGCATCAGCTTGGCAAAGCCGATACCCTGCATGCCGGACAAATGCCCCTTCAGGAACAAACCAAGGGCAAAGCTCTGGAATTTGGCCCTCGACATGGCTCCGCCATCCGCCTCGAAAAACGAATGCGTCGCTGCAATGAGAGAAAAGTTCTGCTCGGTGCGCCCGCGGATCCGGTCGACCGCCTCTTCTGCGAGTATCTCGAATTCCCGCCGCTCAACCGCTCGCTCCCTGTCCAGAATGACGTAGGTCAGCGACAGGCCGATAGCGGCACTTATCACGAACACAAGAAGGGGAATGTGTCTTTTCATCGCCGCGGGCCTGATCCGGGAAGAAGGTATGGAGAAAACAGAATTAGGAAGTTTTCACGATGCAAGCAACAAAAATCACCTGTAGAACCAACAACAAATTTCAAAATATCATCATAACATTTGTTAATTTCAATATTCATTGAAGTATTCTAAAACAACCATTCCGAGAAGGCCCTGCAACCGTCGATCAGCCGAATGAGTTACTGCGAGCAGTGAAGAATTTGAACGCAGAATTCAGGCCCGGAGCAGGTCTTCACCCATCTCCCGCCGAACGTTGTACTCAGTCTTCGGAAACACCATGCTGTAATCTATTCCGTCAGGCGAGATGCTCAATTCGCCAGAGCCGCTCAAGGATTGCGGCAGCACTGTTTCAAGCAGCAAGGCGGAAAATGCGGTCCTGTCACCACCTGCTTCACCTGCGGCAAGTGCCTCTTTGGTGTCTACCCCGCCCCTCTCTCCTGCATTCCAGTTGACAACGAGGCACAACCGGCCCTGCCTCATCACCGTTTTGCAGGTGAGCAATATTCCCTCGTCAGCCGAAGCCCTGCCGACGACCAGTGTTGCGGCGATCAATTCATGCAAGCCCAGGCCGATGTAAAGCGCAGCATTGGGGGTCAGCAAAGGGTTTTCGCCCGTCATGGAAATGGGAATGACCCGCTTTGAATCAAACAGCGCGCGTTGAGCTCGGGCAAGATCGAACAGGCGAACACCGAACCAGTCGGATTCCGTCACGAGATCCTGCGAATTTGAAAGGGAAAAGATCCGCCCCTGAAACTCGGCAAGAAACTGCTCGAGAGACCCGGCGTAGCGAGCGGACTGGCCTGCCAGGCTCTGGATGACAGCCAAAAGGTTCTTCGATCTGTGACTGACTTCCAGCAGCAAATCCTTGAGCGCCTGCTCTCGTCGGCGGCTTTCCGTAACATCGACAATGGTTGTCAGCACCTGGTTGATGCCTTCAACACCGGAAATCGTTTCGATATGGATCTCGAAAACGTGGCCTCCTTCAGCCATCACCTCGAGCTTTTCCGACCGCCCCGTCTCCAGCACTACCTTCTTGGCGTCGTCGAGCTGCCTGCCCACGGAATGACCGAAGACCGTTTCGTCCTTCGGGGTCTCTCCCTCGGGCACCGACCATATGTGAGGCAAGTTCGCGATATAAAGGTATTGAAGCGCGTCGTCCTGCAAGGTGACGCAGGCACGCGAACGAAGCAATGCGAGAATGAGATATTCTCGAAGCTGCTCATCAGACTGGCTGGCATTATGCCATGTGAGCCTGCGCACGGATAACCTCACATAAAGCTCAAAAGACGCGAACCCCGATGGCGTTTCGTGGGTCCAGGATATTCGTGACTACCTTCGTAGCATGCCCGCAATCAGGGAAAGCACAAAAACTGCAAGGAACAGCCCGATCAAGATTTGTGCAATCGAAGCCGACACGCCCGCCATTCCAAAAAACCCGAACAAACCCGCAACGAGAGCAATGGCCACCACAGCCAAAGCGTAGAAAAGCATAGCCGTCTCCATATTCCAGTTCTTCTGCAACGCGTAAGGGCGGGGATGGTTCCTCAATCCGGAAATCAGCCAGGAACTGCCCATACATCAGAGCAACGCACCCAGCGACGCCGGTTGGAACCGTCGATTGACTTGAGATTGTGCAAAATCATGCAACCGCTGCGCAGGGCAATCTCATCCGATTGCTAAAATTCAGCCTATTTTTTAGGCTCTTTGCTTATTTCGTGATCATATGACAAATGGGATAGGCGACTGACCACCACCCCGCTGATTGAATTTGCCGCTTTTAGTGGCGGATTTCCCAGCGCGGGTAAAATTTACGGGTTGTCATGGCCGTTTGGCACACATCGTGCTTTATAGCTTGCAACGGTCCCTTCCGGGCCCGACCGGGTCGTTTTGTCCCGCAGGATCGGAAAAGGGCACGCCGAAATTATCCGGCCTTAAAAGTGGAGAGAGACACAAGGTGATGAAAAAGATCGAAGCGATCATCAAACCCTTCAAGTTGGACGAGGTCAAAGAAGCTCTGCAAGAGGTCGGTCTCCAGGGCATCACCGTTACGGAAGCCAAGGGCTTCGGCCGTCAGAAAGGCCACACGGAACTCTATCGCGGCGCTGAATATGTCGTGGATTTCCTGCCCAAGGTGAAAGTGGAAATTGTACTTGGCGACGACATGGTCGAGAAAGCCGTTGACGCAATCAGATCCGCTGCGCAAACAGGCCGCATTGGCGACGGCAAGATTTTCGTTTCAAACATCGAAGAAGCAGTCCGTATCCGTACCGGTGAATCCGGCATAGACGCTATCTGACCCACCCATTCCGGCACTCGCCGGCAATCCGAATTCCGGTCCCACGCAACGGAGCCAAATTTAAGACACTCTGCCGGGCCGGAACAGTACCCAACCGTTCACATGAAAAACTAAAGGGATGGACATTATGACCACTGCCGCTGAAATCCTTAAGGAGATTCAGGAAAAAGACGTGAAATTCGTCGACCTGCGCTTTACCGATCCTAAGGGTAAAATGCAGCACGTCACCATGGACGTAGTACTCGTTGACGAAGACATGTTTGCTGAAGGCGTCGCATTCGACGGCTCGTCAATCGCAGGCTGGAAGGCCATCAACGAGTCCGACATGATGCTGATCCTGGATCCGGAATCCGCACACATCGACCCGTTCTTCGCACAGTCCACCATGGCGATCTTCTGCGACATCGTCGACCCGGTCACCGGTGAAGGCTACAACCGCGATCCGCGCATGACCGCGAAGAAGGCAGAAGCCTACGTGAAGTCCGGCGGCTTCGGCGACACCATTTTCGTCGGCCCGGAAGCTGAATTCTTCATGTTCGACGACGTCCGCTTCACTGCCGACCCGTATAACACCGGCTTCATGCTCGACAGCTCCGAACTGCCGTCCAACATGGGTTCCGAGTACGAAACCGGCAACCTGGGCCACCGTCCGCGCACCAAGGGCGGCTACTTCCCGGTTCCGCCGATCGACAGCGCACAGGACATCCGTTCCGAAATGCTGTCCGTCATGGCCGAAATGGGCGTTCCGACCGAAAAGCATCACCACGAAGTGGCTGCTGCACAGCACGAACTCGGCATGAAGTTCGATCACCTGACCCGTTGCGCCGACAACATGCAGAAGTACAAGTATGTCGTCCACCAGGTCGCACATGCCTACGGCAAGACGTCCACCTTCATGCCGAAGCCGGTATTCGGTGACAACGGCACCGGCATGCACTGCCACCTGTCCATCTGGAACAACGGCGAGCCGACCTTTGCCGGCAACCAGTATGCCGACCTTTCGGAAAGCTGCCTGTACTTCATCGGCGGCATCCTGAAGCACGCCAAGGCCCTGAACGCCTTCACCAACCCGTCGACCAACTCCTACAAGCGTCTGGTCCCGGGCTACGAAGCACCGGTTCTGCTGGCCTATTCCTCGCGTAACCGTTCGGCTTCCTGCCGTATTCCGTTCACCGCCTCTCCGAAGGCTAAGCGCGTTGAAGTTCGCTTCCCGGATCCGTCCGCGAACCCGTACCTCTGCTTCTCCGCCCTGCTGATGGCCGGCCTCGACGGGATCAAGAACAAGATCCACCCGGGCGACGCGATGGACAAGAACCTCTACGACCTTCCGGCCGAAGAGCTTGCAGAAATCCCGACCGTTTGCGGCTCCCTGCGCGAAGCACTGGAAGCAGTCGATGCAGACCGTGAGTTCCTGAAAGCCGGAGGCGTGTTCGACGACGACCAGATCGACGCTTACATCGAACTGAAGATGGAAGAAGTCGAGCGTTTCGAAATGACCCCGCACCCGGTCGAATTCGACATGTACTACTCTGTCTGATCCCTTCGGGTTCAAACAAGCGGAAAGGCCGGGCATTTGCCCGGCCTTTTTGTTTTCCAAGCAACCCTCTTTCCATGTCTCAGCGCAAAAGTGAGTTGGTTACCACCGACAATTCCACAAGCAGCCTTGGCCAGTCCGACAAGCCGCGCGAGAAAATCGCGAGCGACTTAGGCGCGCCCATCAAGCCAATCGGCAAGAGACGGCCGTTTGCTACGCCCCCGCCCACGCATGGCGGGAGACGCGATCATCGCATTGAGTACGGCCTCCTGCGTCGTTTCAGCTGCTGCCTGAAACAGGACATCGATCTTGTCTTCCTTGAGAATATCGCGAGCGATGAAATCGCTCTCCTCGAAATGGGCAATCTTGCAGGCAGTTGAAAAGGCAAGTGCGATATCGCCGCTTCCATTGCCATAGTAGGCACCCAGCCGCGCCAAACCCGCCCCGGCCCTGCGGGCAATGCGTTTCAGTTGCCGGCTTTCAAGAGGCACATCTGTCGCCAGAACAACGATGACCGAACCGCGTTCTTCGCTATGGCGCGCCTCCTTGGGATGCGGTCTGCGTCCATCCGGCAGGACAAGGTCTCCGGGGCGACCGAAATTGGCAAGCACCAGGGCGGCAAGTCTGTGCTGACGGCCTCCAAGCTCAAAGACGCGCGAGGCCGAACCGATACCGCCTTTGAAGCCGAACGCGCTCATGCCCGTCCCTGCCCCGACACTGCCCTGCTCCACCTTCGAACCTGCAGCCTTCAGAGCCGCTTCCGCATCGGCTTCGCTCAAGGCCATTGCCTGTATATCGCTCAGGTAGCCGTCATTGCACTCCATCACCACAGGATTGATCGTGCCTGTGGAACGGCCTATTTCGGGATTTTCGTCAATTGCCCTGCGGATGAGCGCATTCACACCGGTGCCAACGCCAAAGGTGTTGGTCAGCAGGATCGGGGTTTCCAGCGTCCCGAGTTCGTCGACCTGTACCAAACCAGCACTTTTCCCGAAGCCGTTGATCACCTCGACGGCGGCAGGAAGTTTCTCGCGAAAGAGATTGCCCGAGTGCGGCACGATTGCCGTGAAACCGGTTCTGAGGTCGCCGTCGCACACGGTTTTGTGCCCAACCGCAATACCATCGATGTCCGCAAGGGTATTCAGGGGGCCGGGTTCCAGAGTGCCGCATATGAGGCCATGAACGCGAGAGGGAGAGAGCGAGGGAAAGGAAGACATGGAACACCGGACGAATGATTTCACTGTCCCGTGTTGAAAAGGAGGTTCAACCAAATCTCAAGACGAAAAAGCCTCCCGAAGGAGGCCATTCGCTTGTGCGGTGGATGAGATCAGTAACAGACACGCTGGTAACCAACGACGATATACCGACCATGGTAAGGGCTCCAGCGGGTCACCGGCCGGTTCTGGCAGCGGACCGGCTGGTAGTAGCGCGGCTGAGCCTGGGAGGCGATGATAGCGCCGGCAGCAAGGCCGATGATGGCACCTGCGGCGATCGCGCCACCACGACGGTTCTTGGCATGAGCTTCGTTCGGGGTAATGGTGACGGCAGCGGTTGCCATGGTGGCGACTGCGACGGCGGCTATTGCAAACTTGCGAAACATGACGGCTCCTTTCAATTGTTGAACAGCGGCTTTCGTTGCGCTGCTGATGAATTGAATGTAGGCGCCGCCTGCTATGTTGGCTGTGACTGTGATCACGCTGCGTCACTTTCGCCAGGGTGTGTGCCGGAGTGTGTTGGGAAAATGTCCGGGACCAGGGGTCTCACAAGAAAGTAGGAGCTATCCATGTGGGTGATTATGGCCGTATCCATTCAGCTTTTGAGCGGTCCCAATGTCTGGGCGGTCGCCGATGAAGGCACGTTTCAGGATGAAGCGGAATGTCAGGCTGCCTTGAGTGAAGCCGTTCCGCGGACACTCTCGGAAGGCATGCGCCTTGCCTGGGAGGGGGGCGAATTGAAATTCGTCTGTGTGAAGGTGCGCGCCAACGGCCAGGTCGGCAATTAACCAGCGGCAGAGCGCTGCAGCGTCCTGATTTTCCGGCAGGCGCAATTTACAAGTCCTGCGGCACGCGCTAGAGCACGACCGCAGGAATGCCGGCAGGCACACAAGACGGACGGACAGGCGACTATGAGCGAGTTCAAATCGGACTTTCTAAACGTTCTTTCAGAACGCGGTTTCATTCATCAGATCTCGGACCCAAAGGGCCTGGACGAGCTGTGCGCGAAAGAAACCGTAACGGCCTACATTGGTTTCGATTGCACCGCACCGAGCCTTCATGCCGGGTCTCTCGTGCCGATCATGATGCTGCACTGGTTCCAGAAGACCGGCCACCGGCCGATTGCCCTCATGGGTGGCGGCACCACGCGCGTCGGTGATCCGTCCGGCAAGGACGAATCCCGCAAGATGCTCACCGAAGAGCTGATCGAGGACAACAAGGCCGGCATTCGCAAGGTCTTCGAAAAACTTCTCACCTTCGGTGACGGCCCGACAGACGCCATAATGC
Source organism: Labrenzia sp. THAF191a (assembly GCF_009363335.1). GTDB lineage: Bacteria > Pseudomonadota > Alphaproteobacteria > Rhizobiales > Stappiaceae > Roseibium > Roseibium algicola. The sequence goes on along the minus strand of NZ_CP045333.1, from coordinate 4,170,076 downwards.
TGGACAATGCGGACTGGCTTCTGAAGCTCAATTACGTTGACTTCCTTCGCGACATCGGCCGCCACTTCTCGGTCAACCAGATGATCCAGCGCGACAGTGTGCGCCTGCGTCTGGAACGCGAACAGCATCTGTCCTTCCTCGAATTCAACTACATGCTCCTGCAGGGCTACGACTATCTGGAGATTTACCGTCGCACCGGCTGCCGGCTACAGATGGGCGGCTCCGACCAGTGGGGCAACATCCTGTCCGGCACCGATCTCGTTCGCCGTCTGGCAGAAGTCGAAGCCTTTGCCCTCACCTCTCCGCTTCTGACCACGTCGTCGGGTGCAAAGATGGGCAAGACTGCCGCCGGCGCTGTGTGGCTCAACGAAGAGCAGCTTTCCGCCTATGACTATTGGCAGTACTGGCGTAACACGGAAGACGCCGACGTGGAGCGTTTCATGAAGCTCTTCACAGTTCTTCCGATGGACGAAATCGCCCGTCTTGCGGCACTGCAAGGCTCGGAGATCAACGAGGCCAAGAAGATACTGGCAACGGAAGCGACTGCCCTGATCCATGGTCGGGAAAACGCTGAAGCTGCTGCCGAGACCGCCCGCAGGGCATTTGAAGAAGGCCAATCCGCCGAAGGCCTGCCGACGGTGGAAATTGCCAAGGCCGATCTGGAAGCCGGCATCGGTGTGCTCTCCGCGTTTGTGAGCGCAGGCCTGTGCGCCTCGAATGGAGATGTCCGCCGCAACATCAAGGGTGGCGCGGTCAAGATCAACGACAAGGGCGAGCAGGACGACAAGCGCCAGATCACGCTTGCTGATCTGACCGGCGACGGCATCGTCAAACTGTCGCTCGGCAAGAAAAAGCACGTGCTCCTGAAGCCGGTCTGAGCTGAAGCACTCCAGAACTGATAAAAAGCCGGGCACCGCCCGGCTTTTTTGTTCGGTAACAAGAGAGACGGGAACAAAGGCCTTCGGCGGCAGCCTGGTCCGCCAGACATTGGCTAGTACGATTGCTCAGTTCGCCTGAAACTCGAACATCTTGCGGAAGATGCCCGGTGCAATCGCCGAAATCGGGTTGACCGAGAGCACCGGGTCGGACACCGAACCAGACAAGCGATAGGTCACACCGATGAGGCCTTCTCCGGAATTGCCTCCGAGCGCAAAGCCCAGCAGCGGGATCTTGGCGAAGAAATTGTTGAGAGCGTAGATCGGCACGAAGGTACCGGTAAGATTGAGCGTCTGCTGCGACAGATCCACGGAACCGCTGACAGTTCCTCCCAGTGCGTTGCCCTGGAGTGCCCCGCGACTGATGGTCAGCAATTCGCCTTCCCGTGAGAAATTGATATCCAGCGTTTCGAAACTGGCGGTGTCCGCAGCTTCGTTGGTATTGATCGCACGCCCGTCCGGGATGCGATTTGAGCGGTTCTGCTCGCGGATACGCTGAATGGCCGGATCTTCCGTGATCCGCAGTGAGCGCACGTTGAAATCGCCGACCCAGCTGTTTTCGTCGGCCATCGCCACATTCAGGACCCCGGTTCCACCGCGCATACGCTTGTAGAGGTCAAGGAAACGCAGTGTTGCGCCTGTGTTTGCGAAACGGCCAATTGCCGCCTGCGTGCCGCCCTGGTCCGTCACCGTAAATTCGAAATTTGCACGGCCATTCACAAGTCCCTTCAAGTCCGCAGAGACCAGTCCCTTGGCACCGGTATCAATCTTGCCCGAGAATTTCTCGATCGCCTGATTGTTGAACCCGGTCACACGGTCAATATTGGCGGCAATTCTTGCACCGCCCGAAAAATCACCGGCTCCCTTGCTGCCACCGGGGCTCCGCATGCTCTTGATCAGGCCGCGCCCGTCAAAAGAAGATCCGGCAAAGATGATGTCGTAGCGTCCGTCCGTCGCCTTCTGGATATCGACTTCGACATTGTCGCCCGGGCGCAGCTTGAATGTATTGAACGATGCGCTGACAAGATCGCCGGCCATCGACAGTTGCATCGAACCGGCAACATCGACACCCTCCGATACCAGCTTGAAGTCCTTCACACGGCGCTGTGTGTCCGTTTCAACCAGCTTGAAAGACGCCGTTGCGGGAACACCCTTGGCTTTTTGCCAGCCGAGCGCCTGCAGCCGGACATCCGTCTGTTTCAGGTCGATGACGAATTCCTGTCCGTCGCTGACCTTTGCAACGCTCAAGGTCATGTTGCCTTGGAGAAAGGCGGTCAGATCCACCCCCTTCTCTTTCAGCTGCTTCGCGTTGAGCGCAACAACAACATCCTGTCGTGCCGCTACACCGGATTCGCCCAAGGGCACCACAAGGTCGATATCGGCCTGCAATCCGTCGAGTATCCCCTTGCCGGTAATCGCGACCTGATCCTTGTTGGCCTCCAGCGCAACATCCGACTTGCGCACCGTGTGCCCCATGATCGGATTGCTGTCCGAGAAATTCGTCAGACGGCCTGTCGCCTGCCAGTTGATATCGGCAAGATCGATTTCATTGCCCAAGGGAAAAGAGGCCGTGATTTCAAGTTCTCCCGCCCCTTCAACACCATCATTCTTGAGATCAGCCCGGTCCAGCACGCGGAAAGGCGCACTGTTGACCATCGCACCAAGGTCGCTCGCCGATCCCTCCATGCGGGTCTTCACGCTTGCCATCTTGCCGTCCCGCAAAGGCAGGTTCTGAATCGCGAAGACACCATCCGGCAGGGTAACCTCGCCACCACTTGAGGCCGTCGCCGTTCCGCCTGTCGCGGTCACGGTCAGTGTCTCGTTTTCAATTGTGAGCGTACCGTCGAGGCCATCAATCTGCGGAACGTCCCCAACAGGCGTCACTGCGCCATCGGAAAACGTCATGTCCAGGCGCATGTCGTCCCCCGCCCAGCCCGGGTCCGGATCCCGCGGATCAAATGCTGGCGGGCGGAGCGCGCCCGTATAGGAAACGGTCTCGATCAAGCCGCCTTTCAGGCGTTCGATGATCCAGCGGCGCGCCGGCGGCACAAGCGTGATCGGCCAGAGCTGCTTTGCCACTGCAACCGGTATCAACTCCCCATTAGCGGCCAGCGCCAGATAAGGTCCTTCCGGTGTAATCTGCAACGAAGCGACACCATGCACGACGGCCTTCCCCGAGCGCGCCGTGAAGCGGTCGACGGAGAGCAATTTTTCAAGCGGATCGAAACGCGCACGAATCTGGACGCCGTCCAGCATATGCGGCTCTTCGGGAACATCGGCGGAACCGAACTGCGGATATTCCGAATCCAGATTGATCTGCCACTCGGGACTATCACCAGCAACCGGCGAAACAGACCCCGTGAAGAAGATGCGTGAATTGCCGCGAATGACATGTGAACTGGTAATTTCAATTGCGTTTTGTCCCGCCTCGAACAGCAGGGACAGTGCTGCATCGTCAAAGGCGACCAGTGTCTTGCCAAGTTGAAACCAGCCGTTGCGCACGCGCGCAACCGCATTGGCGGAGACAAACTTGCCATCGCCTGTCAGTCTGCTCTCGATTTTGGCGGAGGCCGGAAGTCCCAACCCCTTGCCCTGCACCGATTTCGCGTTTGGCCCCAGCAGTTCGGCAAGGGTGATTCCGTTGACCACCACCCCGATGCTCTTGGCATTCGCACCCGGCGGGGCGTTGCGCGCAAGCTCCAGTCTCCAGGTGGAGATATTGCCGGCAACTCGCGCGAAGGCCCGTATCGAGCGGTTGTCGTCACGCAGGATGTCCGCGTCAATGCCTCTGTAACGTCTGGGGATGGAACCGGCCAACTCGAAGGAAGCGTCACGGATCTTGACGAAGCTGAGGCCTCGACGGGCAAACTGGTCGTCCACTACGTCGCTGACCCTGTCGACGGCCTCCATGAGCGGCCCCATTTCCGGAAACTTCGCCGGCCCGCCCGCCAGGACAATCCGCACATGGGGCCTTGTCAGGTTTAGAGACGAAAAATGGAGCTTGCCGGAGAGCAGTGCATCCCTGTTCAGCGGCGCAGTCAGTTCAGGAAGACTGATGCTTACAGGTGACCCACCGGCGATCTCCGCCTTGGCATCCGAAATCAGGATATTGATGCCGTCCGGCGCGGTAAAATCGACACTTGCGCTGCCAATGGAAAGTTCAACCTGCCCTCGGGTGCCTTGATAGGCCAGCAGGCTGCCAAGAAGCGGAATGTGCACTGGTCCGGTTGCAAACAGAATGGCGATTCCGGCTACAAGACCAACCAGAACGGCGGCGACAACGTAGCGCAAGCGCTTGCGTTTTTTCGGCGTCACTTTGGCCGTGTTCTGAGATCCGCCGGTTTTAGGCAAATACGTCAATCCAATCTTTCGCCTGCATGCGTAAGACAGGCGCTTGGGTTCGGGTTCGGAGCAAAGCGCCGGGTTACCTCACTGCAGCTCCGGACGAGTCGCTGAGCGATTGATGATACTGCGAAAGCTTTGCTAAAAGCGACCGCAGCCATTGTAGACGCAGCCGGAAACCGGCATTAACGCACAAACTTTGACAGAAGGAAGGCATGATGAGCGAATTGGCCGTCGGAGATGTCGCACCGGATTTCGAACTGGAAGGTGATGGCGGCAACAAGGTGTCGCTGAGCGCCCTCAAAGGAAAACCCGTCGTAGTGTATTTTTATCCCAAGGATGACACGCCAGGCTGCACAAAGGAGGCAATTGCCTTCACTGAGCAGTCCGATGCATTTGCCAAACTTGGCGTAACCATTATCGGGCTCTCGCCTGACACGGCCGCCAAACACGACAAGTTCATCGCCAAGCACAATCTGGCGATCAGGCTGGGGGCGGATACGGAAAAGGAAGTCGCGGAGGCCTATGGGGTCTGGGTCGAAAAATCCATGTACGGCAAGAAATACATGGGTGTGGAACGCTCCACCTTTCTCGTCGGTGCAGACGGCAAGATCGCCGAAATCTGGCGCAAGGTAAAAGTTCCAGGGCACGCGGATGCCGTTCTTGAGGCTGCGCGGGCCCTGTGAATTCTCCACTGGAAACGGCAACCGGCAGCGCCAGGATGGTGGCCGGAAGGGACAACTTGCCGCACACCCTGGTTGCCGGAGCGCGAGCGATCGTATGCGCTTCCGATACAGCCGAAAAAGTGCGGCTTGCCTATGCTGTCTCCAGGGTCTGGTTTCAGCGTGAACTCGCTCTCGGATCTCCCTCGAGAGATGGTGCGATGCCGGATCGGCCGGGCCGGCCGGAAAAACCTGTTCTGCTTGCACCGCGAGACATGCCAAAACGCAGCTTGAAGGGCAAGGCGGGCCGCCTTGCCCTGATACACTCCCTGGCACACATCGAGCTCAATGCAGTGGACCTGACATGGGACCTGATCGGACGCTTCGCGCACGTCAGGCTGCCCAGGTCCTACTATGACGACTGGGTGCGGGTCGGGCTTGAGGAAGCCAAGCATTTTGCCATGCTGCAGGAGCGCCTGGCGAAACTGGACGCCACCTACGGAGACCTGCCTGCCCACGACGGCCTCTGGCAGGCTGCGCAGGATACCGGACACGACCTTGCCGCCCGCCTTGCCATCATCCCGTTGGTACTCGAGGCAAGAGGCCTCGACATCACGCCACCGATGATCGTAAAAGCCCGCGAAATCGGTGACGAAGACACTGCCAAATGTCTGGACATCATCTATCGGGACGAGAAAAACCACGTCGCCTTTGGCGCAAAGTGGTTCCGGTTTCTGTGTGACCGGCAGGGAATCAGACCTGAGTCGGCATTCCACACCTACGTGCGCCGTCACTTCAGGGGTCCGTTAAAACCTCCCTTCAACGATCGCGCGCGTTCCGAAGCCGGACTAACTCCCGGTTTTTACAAGCCTCTTGCGCCTCTCATCGGATAAATTTCACAACCGTGAAGACGAATTATTAACCTTACCAAATTCTAATCAGGCTCAGATCTTTTGCAGAATGCAGGCAGTGACTGAGTGACAATGCAACAGCGCCAAGAATCGACGCGGACCTATCAAGCCCCCCGGACAGAGCCACATCATCCGGTTCTGGAAAAGGGCGAGAAGACGACCACGTACAGTGTAAGGCCGGTTCATCTTATTTGCGGTGCAATCGGCTGCGTGACGGCAACCTTGGCAGTTGCAGGCACAATTGGCTACTACGCCCTGCGCAGTGACATGATGGCCGAGGCCAGCGCTGAAAGAACAGAGTTGGTGCTGGAGTATCAGGACCACATCGACCGCCTGCGCACCGAGATTGCAAATCTGACGAGCCGCCAGATGGTCGACAGGGAAACCGTCGAGATCCAGGTAATGGACGTTCTGCGCCGGCAGCAAGACCTCAATCAGCGCCATGCCATCGTGGCCGACCTGGTTGCCAGGGCGGAAAGCGTCGGTATCTACCTCAGCAACGACAAGCCCCTGCCCCCGGAAAAACCTTCACTCGACGAGCGCAACCTCGCCTCTCTGGATGGTAGCGACAAATCTGCAATCGGCGGCGAAAGCGAGTTGATCGAGGAACCGGTAAAGGCCTTGGGATTGCGCGACGGCTCCACAAGATCCTTCGATCCACTGGCTATTCTGCAGCAGCCGGCAACCGATACCGCAACGCCGGATGCCGACGTAAAAAAAAACTCTGAGAAACAGGCTGCCCTCGACGCGGTAAAGGCTGACATCTCCATGATGGACGAAGAAAGCACGGCTGCCGTCGATGCGATCACCATCGCGACGGAAGGCCGTATTGAGGACATCCTCCGCATCACGCGCTCTATTACGCCCGGGCTCAACGCCACACTGCGTGAAAAGACCTCCCTCGGCGGCCCGTTCCAGCCGATCAACGACGAGAACTTTCCAGACCGCCTGGACCGTGCAAACACAGCCCTGGACACTCTGCGCCGCGTGAAATTTACCGCACTGCGTTTGCCGATCAAACGGCCGGTCCGGAACGGCTCCGTGTCAAGCACTTACGGTCCTCGGGTTGATCCGTTCCTGGGTCGGCTGGCCATGCACACCGGCATCGACTTCAAGGCCCCTTACGGCGCACGCGTATTCGCAACGGCACCCGGCACAGTAATCAGTGCGGGACGTAACGGTGGCTACGGCAAGATGGTGGAGATCCGTCATGCGAACGGGTTCGTCACCCGCTATGCCCATATGAGCCGCATTCAGGTATCGGAAGGTGACCATGTTCTGGCGGGCGACCTCGTCGGCAATGTCGGCTCCACCGGTCGCTCCACTGGTCCGCATCTCCACTACGAGATCCGCCGGCATGACAAGCCCGGCAATCCGGCAGCTTTCCTGGCAGCAGGCGATCGCTTCTCGGCACTCGACCTTTGAAGGATGAGCAAGGCTGAAACAAAAAAGCGGGGCCAAATGGCCCCGCTTTCATTTGTATTTTCCGCTGTATCTTTAGTCGATATCGGCGACTTCGACCGGATCTCCACCAAAGACGCGCTGTGCCAGCGCAGCTTCCATGAATTCATCCAGATCGCCATCCAGAACATCTCCCGGAGACGTGCTCTCAACGCCTGTGCGCAGGTCCTTGACCAACTGATAGGGCTGAAGGACGTAAGAGCGGATCTGGTGCCCCCAGCCGATGTCGGTTTTCGAGGCAGCTTCGGCGCTGGCCGCTTCTTCGCGCTTCTTCAACTCTGCTTCGTAAAGGCGAGCCTTCAGCATCGACCAGGCGGTTGCACGGTTCTTGTGCTGTGAGCGCTCCGACTGGCACTGCACCACGATACCGGTTGGCTGGTGCGTGATACGCACGGCGGAATCGGTCGTGTTGACGTGCTGACCACCGGCACCGGAGGCGCGGTAGGTATCAATGCGGCAATCACTCTCGTTGATGTCGATCTCGATGGAATCGTCAATCACCGGATAGACCCAGGCACTGGAGAAGCTGGTGTGGCGGCGAGCGTTGCTGTCATAGGGCGAAATCCGCACGAGGCGATGCACGCCCGATTCGGTCTTCAGCCAGCCATAGGCATTCTCGCCCTTGATCAGCAAGGTCGCAGACTTGATGCCCGCTTCTTCACCGTCATGATATTCCAGCACTTCGACCTTGAAGCCCCGCTTTTCCGCCCACCGGCGGTACATGCGAAGCAACATGGACGCCCAGTCCTGACTCTCGGTGCCGCCGGCACCGGAGTTGATTTCCAGGTACGTGTCGTTCGCATCGGCCTCACCGGACAGCAGCGAATTGAGCTGCAGCTGGTTGACCTTGCCCTTGAGACCACGAAGCGCTTCCTCGGCATCGGTAATGACCGACTTGTCGTCTTCCATCTCGCCGAGTTCGATCAGTTCGATATTGTCGGAAAGGTCCTGTTCCAGCGACTTGATGCCACCAATGCTGTCATCAAGCTGCTGACGCTCGCGCATCAGCTTCTGGGCCTTGGACGGCTCATTCCAGAGGTTCGGATCTTCGGAAAGGGCGTTCAGCTCTTCCAGTCGGACGACGGCCTGATCCCAGTCAAAGATGCCTCCTCAGCAGGCTTATGGCCTGCTTGATTTCATCGACGATCGCTTCCATTTCGGCGCGCATCGGATACCTCGCTTTTGATGTGAAGCGGCCCGGTCTCCTGCAAGAGGCACCGGGCCGAGAATTGGAGCGGGACATTACCCAAGCAGGACTTCGCTGTAAACCGTCGAAAAGGATCTCGCGATGACCTGACAGTCGGCCAGCCCCTGCTAGGCCAGGCGGGTCAGTAAAGACCGCCTGTACCGACCGTAACGGCCTGCTGCGCTTCCGGAGAAACCGCAGTCGGAACTCCCATGGTGTCTTGGAACCCGATGACGGAGTAACTGTCCGGCGGAGCCATGCCCGGCTTGAAGGCTTCCAGGATCGACCCCGGATCGCCGGCAGCGGTTCTAAGACCGGTGCGGCGGTTGATCGGGATCAGCTGAAGGCCCTTGGGTACACGGAATTCCACCGGCGGCTTGTCGGCCAGAGCAGTCTTGACGAACTCGGTGAAGATCGGCGCCGCCACCTGACCGCCGGTTGCCCCGCGGCCCATCGGTTTCGGATTGTCGAAGCCCACAAAAACACCGACCGCAAGATCCGGCGTAAAGCCCATGAACCAGGCGTCTTTTTCGTCGTTGGTGGTACCGGTCTTGCCGGCGACCGGACGCCCTACCGCACGAACGGACGTTGCCGTACCGCGCTGAACAACGCCTTCCATCATCGATGTGATCTGATAGGCCGTCATCGGGTCGAGAACCTGCTCGCGATCGTCGATCAGGGTCGGTTCGTCCTGGCCTTCCCACACATCCTGCGTACAGCCGTCACAGATGCGGCTGTCATGCTTGTAGATGGTGCGGCCATAGCGGTCCTGAATACGGTCGATCAGGGTCGGTCGAACTTTCCTGCCGCCATTGGCGATGGTCGCATAAGCGGTGGTCAGGCGCAGCACGGTGGTTTCCCCCGCACCAAGCGACATCGACAGAACCGGAAGCATGTTGTCGTAGATGCCAAAACGCTTTGCATATTCCGCGACCAGCGGCATGCCCATGTCCTGAGCGAGCCGAACAGTCATGACGTTCCGCGAGAGCTCGATACCTGTGCGCAGGGTCGACGGACCGTAGAATTTGCCGCCGTAGTTCTGCGGACGCCACGTGCCGAGACCTGGGCCCTGGCTGATTTCCAGAGGCGCATCCATGATCACGGAAGATGGCGTGTAACCGTTGTCGAGAGCGGCAGCGTAAAGGAACGGCTTGAAGGACGACCCAGGTTGCCGATAGGCCTGCGTTGCACGGTTGAATTCGCTCTGTGCAAAGCTGAAACCACCGACAAGTGCAAGGACACGGCCGGTATAGGGGTCCATCGCCACCAGAGCGCCCGACACCTTCGGGATCTGACGAAGTTCATAGGTTCCCGGAGCAACCGGGCTTTCCTGGACATAAACAACATCACCAGGTGTCAGCACATCGGAAACGGCGCTCGGCGCCCTGCCCTTGACCCGGGCCCATTTCATGGTGCTCAGGAACATCGGGCCGGTCTTGCGTTCTTCGGAAAGCTGGCCACTGACCTGCCGTTCCGGCTGAACGCCAATCTTGGCCTCTTCACCGCCGGCTTCCAGAACCACCGCGAGCTTCCACTCCGGCAGATCGCTCAAGGCTTCCACCTTGGCCAGATCGATGCCCCAGTCGGCACCAAGGGTGATCTTGTCGACAGGGCCATTCCAGCTGCCACGTTGGTGGTCGAAGGCAATCAAACCGTCCATCAACGACTTGCGGGCCAGTTTCTGCATTTCGGGGTCAAGCGTCGACCGCACCGAAAGCCCGCCTTCGTACAGGCGCTTGTCGCCGAAGATGTCGGCCACTTCGCGGCGGACTTCCTCAGTGAAGTACTCGGCAGCAAACAGGCGAGAGCCGGTTTCACGCGGCTTGACGACAATCGGTTTCTGTTTGGCTTCCTCGCCGTCCTGAGCGCTTACGTAACCGTCTGCGATCATACGGTCGATCACGTAGTTGCGGCGCGCAATGGCGGCCTCTGTCTTCCTGTAAGGATGATAGTTGCTCGGACCTTTCGGCAGCGCTGCCATATAGGCGATTTCTTCAAGCGACAGTTCGTGAACCGACTTGTCGAAATAGATCAGCGAAGCGGCCGCGACGCCGTAGGCCCCGAAGCCAAAATAGATCTCGTTGAGATAGAGCTCGAGAATTTCGTCCTTGGTATAGGCCTGCTCGATGCGCAGGGAAAGGACCGCTTCCTTCACCTTGCGCTCATACGCGGCGGAACGGCGTTCACGCTCTTCGCTCACGAGATCGGACAAGAGGAAGTTCTTTGCGACCTGCTGCGTGATGGTCGAAGCACCTTCCGGACGACGACCGGACCCATAGTTCTGGATGAAACGCACCGCCGCACGGGCGATACCTTCCGGGTCAACACCGATGTGGGTGTAGAAATTCTTGTCTTCGGCAGCGACAAACGCCTGCTTGACGCGATCCGGGATTGCCTGGATCGGCAGGAACATGCGCCTTTGAGTCGCGTATTCGGCCATAAGACTACCGTCCGCGGCATGCACACGCGTCATGACCGGTGGCTCATAGTTCTTCAGGGCCGTATAATCCGGCAGATCCTTCGTCAGGTCCTGCAGGTACATCCAGACCCCGGCGGCAATCAGCAGCGCAAAGATCGCGCCGATTCCGAACAGGTAGCCAAAAAACTTCACCAAAAATTTCATACCGCGGGCTCGTCTTTCCCCGTTCTTAGCGCTTCCAGCTTTTTAACACGGAAACATTTGCTCAGCATCACCGATGCCGACAGTCGCACAAACTTGTCTGCCTTCCTCGTGCACCAATATGGCGATGCTGAGGCAATCGCCAGTGCTAACCTGCCATTTTGAAAGCAATGCAAGGATTTTTACTGTGACGGTGCTGCTTGTTGCCGCGCAAGCCGCGGCCGGAAAAAACCATGAACAGCTTCGGTCATGGCATTCGCCATGCGTTCACGCCATTCGTCGGAAATCAGAAGCTTCTCGTCATGTTCGTTGGAGAGATAGCCGAGCTCGACCAGAACCGAGGGCACATCATGCGCCTTCAACACCCGGAAACCCGCAGAACGATGCGGGTTATTGATCAGCCGGACTGCGCTTTTAAGCTCGTCCACCAGCGACCGGGCGAAATAGACCGAAAACGACCTCGTTTCGCGTCGCGCAAGATCGATCAGGATATCTGTCACCTCTGTTGGCTCTTCCGCCAGATCCACACCGGCGATGACGTCCGACATGTTTTCCGACTGGGCCAGATCTTCGGCCAGTTGGTCCGACGCCCTGTCTGAAATTGTGTAGACGGTCGCGCCACGCGCCAATTTCTGCCCGCGCCGGACAGAATCGGCGTGAATGGAGATGAAGAGGTCGGCTTCGAGTTCATGACCGATTTCAACTCGGCGCCCCAACGGAATGAATGTGTCATCATCCCGGGTAAGCTGAACGTTGTAGAGCCCGCTTTCGTCAAGCTTTTCCTTGAGAAGCTGAGCGAAGTCGAGAACGATCGCCTTTTCGAGAGTTCCGTGGACACCTGTCGCCCCGGTGTCGATACCGCCATGCCCCGGATCAAGGACGATCAGCGGCTTGTCCCTGTTCTTTGGAGCGGTCAACCGGTCACTTTTCGGTGCGGAATCACTCCCGGCGACGACGCGCTTGGGCCTTGAGGTCTCGACAAACGTGTCGAATTCGTCGGCTGTCGCGCTGACAAGGTCCACAACAAGCCGCGCTGGCTGGTCATCGACAGCCGGCAGGAAAAATGTCTTGTCGACCTTCACCGGTCCCGTCAGGTCCATCACCACGCGGGATCTTCCAACCGCAAAGAGGCCGAAGCGCCAGTCGGTGACAAGCCCTCGCCCGCTCTCGCCAGAATCGGCCGGTAGCGAAAATGTCACTTCGGGAAGGTCAATGATCAGCCGGGCCGGGTTGGCAAGGCCGGAGATGGTCGGTGTTACCTGACGGTTCATATCAAGGACGAATCGCGTGCGCACCTCGTCTCCTGCCACGCGCGCTCCGGTGACCCGGGCCTTTTCCGGTTCGGCAGATGCGGCGCAAGTCAGGCCGGCAAACGCAGCAACGCAGATGCTCAAAACCACTGCGAAAGACGTCGCCAGTCTCAAAACAGCGCCCGGTCCCTGGTCTACTTGCGGTTTCATTCTGTCCTTGAACTCAATTATTTCGGCCATCTCGCTCGAAAACTTCGCGTGTTGAGCCCCCGTCAGCCCTGTCATACGCCATCCGCCACGCAAGGAAAATGCCATATCCAATTCACATTGCTTGCAATGCGCTGCGACGGAACGTAAAAGTACCTTACGGATTTCGGTTTGAAACCGATACCTTTCCAGATAGCTGACATGGGTGTCTATCCACAACGCTATCGCATTCCCAGGCCTTCTAACGACAGAACAGAGGCCGTTCTGCCGCTTAAAGACAAGCCCTGGAAGACAGTGGATCTGGTATCGGCACCTCTTTGAGACCGCCCCGCCTCGCGACGTGTTGCCCTTACAAAACGGCAGTTTCCCCGGCGAGGCTTTCGGCGGCCGTTAGGAGCGGACCCATTCCGGAACCGGATGCAGGCCCATTGGCGAAGCCAGGCTGCATACCGGCAGAAGGTACAACGACTTAACTAAAGGGCCTGCGTTGCCTGAAGGACCCGCGCGATGCACATGGTGATCAACATACAGCAAGGTACCGCTTCAGCGGCTGCCTGCGTTGATCATACGACCGCGCCGGGCGCAGACGCTCTTTCTCATCTTAGCAAAACAAATACGGCAGACATCCTCCTGCTGCGCGATGCGCGTTTCGCACATGCGCCCATGAGTGCTGCCGTGGAGAAGTTCAATAATGGCAAACAAAATGCTGATCGACGCGGGCCACCCGGAAGAGACCCGGGTCGTCGTCGTGCGTGGCAATCGGGTTGAAGAATTCGACTTTGAAGCAGCTAATCGGAAGCAACTGCGCGGAAACATATATCTTGCAAAGGTAACCCGGGTCGAACCGTCCCTGCAGGCAGCATTCGTCGAATATGGCGGAAATCGCCACGGGTTCCTCGCTTTCAGCGAAATTCACCCTGACTACTATCAGATCCCTGTTGCCGACCGGGAAGCACTTCTGGCTGCGGAAGCAGCCGACAGACAGCGTGATGATTCGGACGGTGAAGAAAAACCAAAGCGCCGCCGCCGCTCCCGTGCAGCACGAAACGAAGCTGCTGAAACCGTTGCCAGCGACAAGGTTGAGGCGGATGCCTCCGAAGACTCAGCAGAAGGCGACGAAGTGGCCGTAAAAGCCACTGAAGAGACTGACGCAGTTTCCGAAGAGACCTCAGCCGACGAAACGGATGGCGAAGCCGTATCCGCGCGCAGCACGGACGAAGACGCGTCCGACGAAAATGACGACGAAGCGTCCTCTTCCGAGGAAGAAGCAGACGAGGAAGAAGAGGCTCCGGTTCGCTCGCGTGGCCGCGGGCGCGGCCGTCGCCGCCAGCGTCAGAACGACGATGACGATGATGCCGACAATGATATCGATGCCGTCGAATCCGTCGGCGCGGAAGATGCGATGGAAGAAGTTCCTGAGCGCATTGTCCCGCTGCGCAAGCAATATAAGATTCAGGAAGTCATCAAGCGCCGCCAGATCATTCTGGTGCAGGTGGTCAAGGAAGAGCGCGGCAACAAGGGCGCCGCATTGACGACCTACCTGTCGCTCGCAGGCCGCTATTCCGTGCTGATGCCGAACACCGCCCGTGGCGGTGGCATTTCGCGCAAAATTACCCAGCCGACTGACCGCAAGCGCCTCAAGAAGATTGCCTCCGAAATGGATGTGCCGGAAGGCATGGGCGTGATCCTGCGCACCGCCGGTGCAAGCCGGACGAAGGCCGAGATCAAGCGCGACTTCGAATACCTGATGCGGCTTTGGGAAAACGTCCGCGAGCTGACTTTGAAATCCAGTGCTCCAAGCCTCGTCTACGAGGAAGGCAGTCTGGTCAAGCGATCGATCCGCGACCTCTACAACAAGGACATCAACGAGGTCCTGGTTGCGGGCGAAGAAGGCTACCGCGAGGCCAAGGACTTCATGCGCATGCTCATGCCGAGCCATGCGAAGAACGTCCAGCCCTACCGCGACCCCTCGCCGCTGTTTATCCGCTACGGTGTCGAACCGCAGCTCGATGCAATGTTCTCGCCGCAGGTAACGCTGAAGTCCGGTGGTTACATTGTCATCAACCAGACCGAAGCTCTGGTCTCGATCGACGTGAACTCCGGCAAGTCAACCCGCGAACACAATATCGAGGACACCGCGCTCCAGACCAACCTGGAAGCGGCGGAAGAAGTGACCAGACAGCTGCGCCTGCGCGATCTTGCCGGCCTGATCGTCATCGACTTCATCGACATGGAAGAGTCGAAGAACAATCGGTCGGTCGAACGCAAGCTGAAGGATTGTCTGAAGAACGACCGCGCCCGCATTCAGGTTGGCCGGATCTCGCACTTCGGCCTGCTGGAAATGTCGCGTCAGCGCATCCGCACCGGCGTTCTGGAAAGCTCGACCACGCCGTGCCCGCATTGCCAGGGCACCGGCATGATCCGGTCTGTGGAATCCGTTGCCCTTCACGTGCTGCGGTCGGTTGAGGACAACCTTCTGAAAGGCGCGTCCCACAACCTGATCATTCGCACCACTACGCAGGTAGCGCTCTATATCCTCAACCAGAAACGTTCGAACCTGGTCGATCTGGAAACCCGCTTCGCCATCGATGTCGAAGTGCATGCGGACGACATGGTCAACGGCCAGCTCTACGTTCTGGAGCGCGGTGCACCGGTCGATCGCGACCGTGTGCCGATGCCCGTTCCTGCGATTGTCCAGCCGGATACGATCGAGATCATCGACGAAGACACCGAACAGCCGGACATCGAGGAATTCGCTCAGGAAGACGACAATGACGGTCGCCGCCGGCGCCGCCGGCGCAAGCGCCGGAGGGGTGGTTCCGACAACCAGCAGGACGATGGCGAATCGCGCCAGGTCAACGCCGAAGCAGACGATGCCGATGGCGATGACGAGCAGCCGCAGGAAGCCCGTTCCGGTGGTGATGAGGACGGTGACGATGAACCGCGTCGCAAGCGCCGCCGTGGTCGCCGTGGTGGTCGCCGCGGCCGTCGCAACGGTGACGACATGCAGGCAGAAGGTGGCGCTGAAAACGACGGCGAGACCAATGACGAAACTCGCAAAGCCGCTTCCTCTGAAGAAAAGCAGGACGATCAGTCCGGTTCCGAAGCCGTAGCCGCCGCCGAAAGCGGTCAGGAAACAGAAGCTGCGGGAGCCGAATCACAGGATGATGCCCAAGCCGATGAGGCAAAGGCCGTCGATGGCGACACAGTTTCGGACGCTAACGGCGAAAGCCCTGCGGAAGAAACTGCGCAGCAGGACGGTGCCGCTGCTCCTCTAGAGGCCGATGCGGCAGATGAGACCCCGGTGATGGCTGAAGCTGACACGATCGTGGTCGAAACGCCGACTTCCGAGCAGCCGATTGCCAGCGAAGCCGATGCCGAAGAAGAAGCACCTGCGCGCAAGGCACCGGCCGAGCCTGTCGTAACCAGCGAAACATCTGGAGACGACGACAAGGAAGACAAGCCGAAACGCGGCGGCTGGTGGCAACGTGGCCGGTCGTTCTTCTGAACCGGTAACATCAACCAGCTTTGAAATGGAAAAGGCGGCCGGTGTGCCGCCTTTTTTGTTGTCCGATGCGAACGATGCTCAGACTGCTTTGAGAAAACCCCTGAGCTTCTCAAGCGCCAACTTCATATCGTCATGCGCACCTGCAAAGGAAAAGCGCAAGAACTCATGACCGTGCGCGGGATCGAAATCGACACCGGGCGTTGCCGCGACACCCGCCTCGTGCAGCATACGCCTGGCGAAATCGAGACTGTCCGAGCTGAACCGGCTTATGTCTGCATAGATGTAAAAGGCCCCGTCTACCGGCAACAGCTTGTCGAGACCGATTTTCGGCAACCCGTCGAGAAGCAAGGCGCGGTTGGCAGCATACCCTGCCTTGACCGCTTCCAGTTCCTGAACCGAATTGAGTGCTGCTCCCGCAGCGATCTGGGACAGCTCCGGTGGAGAAATATAGAGGCTCTGGGCAATCCGCTCTGTTGGGCGCACCAGTTGTTCCGGCAACACCAGCCAGCCAATGCGCCAGCCGGTCATGCAATAGTATTTCGAGAAACTGTTGACGATAATGACGTTCTGCGATGTTTCCAGCGCGGTCTTCTCTTCACCGTCGTAGCAAAGCCCATGGTAGATCTCATCCGAGATGAACCATATACCCGCCTCGTCACAATAGCGGATCAGGTCTTCCAGCGCATCGGCGGTCATCATCGTACCGGTCGGATTGGCCGGACTGGCAACCAGGACGCCTTTCACAGGACCTTCTTTTTGAGCCTCTTCCAGATGCGCCGGCGTCAGGCTCCACCGGGTTTCCTCCCCGACTTCGATCTCGACCGCAACAAGACCAAGGGCTTTGAGGATGTTGCGATAGGCCGGATAACCTGGAGCCGTCAGGACAATTCGGTCCCCGGGATCAAACGCGGCAAGGAAGGCGAGATTGAAACCGGCGGATGAGCCCGTGGTAGCCATGATCCGCTCGACAGGCACGTCGACGCCATAGGCCTTGCGATAATGCGCGGCCAATGCCTCGCGCAACGGGCGGATGCCAAGCGCTTCGGTGTAGCCGAGACGACCGTGATCCAGAGCTTTTCTCGCCATATCCAACGCAGCTCTGGGCGCCGGGGCCGATGGCTGCCCGACTTCCATATGAATGATCTTGCGCCCCTGCGCTTCCAGACGTGCCGCTTCGGCAAGAACATCCATTGCGATGAAGGGGGCAACGTCACTGCGGCGAGACGGCTGAAAAAGAGGCTGGTTCATGTGTCCTGAAAATCCGGCTGAGAAACTGGCTTCACCCTATCGCGGATTTTTCCATCCGATGCAACGCGTGCGGCCAGTTGCAACTTTTGGGCTGTTCCGGCACGACAACGGCCCAGCACCTTACCTTTTTGTCATGCCGGCTTCCTTGACCCGCATCGCACACCTCCATACCTTCGCCACACATCCATGTCCCAGGATAACATCTGAGCAAAGATGAGCCTGGAAAGCGTTCCGGTCCGGATTGGAGTTTTGCACCTGTGCCTGGTTCCGCCATTTTGAAAATCGATTTTCCTCGCAGCCTGGCGCGTAAAGCGGTCGCACTTGCCTGTGCAAGCGCCCTCGCCCTGCCTCTTGTTTCGGTACCAGCGATGGCACAGGGGCGCAGCCTGCCTCTCGTGCGCGATGCAGAAACGGAACATCTTCTGAAGGACTATGCGACGCCGATCTTCAAGGCGGCCGGCATTTCCAATTCAGAACCGGAAATCATTCTGGTCAACGACAAGAGCTTCAACGCTTTTGTTCCCGACAGCCGCAGGATGTTCATCAACATCGGTGTCATCATGGAATCGGAAACGCCCGGTGAAGTGATTGGCGTGATTGCCCATGAATCGGGCCACATCGCCGGTCGTCATCTCGTGCGCCTGCGTGCCGCTGCCGCCAATGCCCAGATCATCTCTGTCATCGGCATGATTCTCGGTGCGGGTGCTGCGGCAGCCGGGGCAGCCTCCGGATCCGGTGAGGTTGCTTCGGGCGGTGGTGCTGTGATCATGGGCTCGGGGTCCGTCGGCCAGCGGTCGTTCCTGTCCTATCAACGCGGCGAAGAAGCCGCAGCCGACCGGGCCGCACTCAAATACCTGAATGCCACCGGACAAAGCCCACGCGGCCTGCTGAAGACCTTCGAGCGCATGTCGGAACAGCAGATGTTCACGCGCAAGTTCGCCGACCCTTATGCCCAGAGCCACCCGATGGCACAGGACCGCTACAACAGTCTGGCGACCGACGCGCAGAAATCGAAATACTTCAACCAGCCGGAAGACTATGTGCTGCAATACCGGCACGACATGGTACGGGCCAAGCTGTTCGCCTTCACCAGCCATCCGTCCGCCACCCTGCGAGCCTATCCGCGTAGCGACAAAAGCCCCCAGGCCCAATACGCACGCGCCATTGCCGCAATGAAGAGCCGAGGGAAAGGCGCGGTCAAGGAGATAGACGCCCTGATCCGCACGCAGCCGAACAACCCCTACTATTACGAGCTCAAGGGGCAGGCCTTGATCGAAGGTGGCGATCCCAAAGGCGCGATCGCGCCCTTCCGTAAGGCTCTGTCGTTCAAACCAACCGAACCGCAGTTCCTCACCTGGCTCGGGTATGCATTGGTCGCTTCGAACGACAAATCCAATCTGCCGGAGGCAGAACGCATCTTGAAAGAGGCGATCCAGCGGGACCAGAACTCGGGCGTTGCCTACAGCCAGCTGGCCATTGCCCACGGCCGCCAGGGTGAGCGTGCGGAAGCTGATTTGGCAACTGCGAAAGGCCTGATGGTGAGTGGCGACTTCCAGGCTGCAAAACGCTACGCGGCGCGTGCTCAAAAAAGTTTGAAGAGAGGAACGCCGGCATGGCTTCAAGCGGACGACATTGTAGCGTACAACCCACCTAATCTGCCTAACAACGGCCGCTGATATCTCAGACACGTATGGGTCCCGTTTGAACGAATGACGGTTACCTGAGGAGCCTTGAATGACCGACACTTCCCCGAAGATCCAGATCCTGAAGACCGGGTCGCTCTGCCCGCCGATGCTGCTGCGCGTCCTGTCGGCTTGCGCGCTTGCATTTACCCTGCTGGCTGGCCCGGTTGCCGCTCAGGATCTGAACCGCGGTGAGATTGAAAAAATCGTGCGGGAATACCTGCTTGAGCATCCTGAAGTGATTGCCGAAGCGCTGACCGAACTCGATCGCCGTGAAAAGGAAGCTGCAGAAGTTGCGCGCGTAGAAGCCCTCAACGAAAGCGCCGACGTTCTTTTCAATTCGTCACGGCAGGTGGTGCTGGGCAATCCGGAAGGGTCTGTTACCCTGGTCGAGTTCTTCGATTACAACTGCGGCTACTGCAAGCGCGCGCACGGCGACATGGTCAAGCTGATCGATGAAAACCCCGACCTTAAAGTCGTCCTGAAGGAATTCCCGGTTCTCGGTCAGGGCTCTGTCGAAGCGGCCCAGGTGGCTGTCGCGGTCAACGCTGTGGCGCCAGAGAAATACGGCGAATTCCATGAAAAGCTGCTGCTGAGCCGCGGACAGGCGAACCGGGCCAGCGCCCTCGCCGCAGCGACGTCCGTCGGCATTTCGGAAGACGATCTCCTGGCGTCCATGAAAACGGACGAAGCCGGCCAGACGATTGAAGAAGTCTACTCCCTGGCCAACCGTCTCGGCTTGACCGGCACTCCGTCCTATGTCGTCGGCAACGACGTGGTCATGGGCGCGGTCGGTTATGAAGAACTGAGCCAGAAGCTCGACGCGCTGCAGAATTGCGGCGAGACCACTTGCTGAACCGGTGAGCCGAAACAGTGTTTCGGCGTTCACTTGCCTGTTGGAAACCCCCATTCCTCATGTCAGTGAGAAATCGGGGGTTTTCCTGTTCCAATTGAATCCCTATAAGAAGCGTGGCTCGCCTCCAGGAAGAGACGGGCCGAAGATCTTTGTCCGCCCAACAACGGCGGAGCAAGAGCGTGGTTGCGGCCCCGGCCTTACGGACCCTGATCGAGTTGCAGGGCTGGATATTTCGGGTCTGACCCCATCCCGGTATGGAGCGGTCGCCCGGCGAGCCGGCCAGCTGCGCGTCTTGCGGACCGAGTATGAGAGCCAAACATGATGCGTAATGATAACAAGAAATTCGACACGGCCCTGATCCGGGACCTCGCC
The DNA here is from genome assembly GCF_009363335.1 of Labrenzia sp. THAF191a. Lineage (GTDB taxonomy): Bacteria > Pseudomonadota > Alphaproteobacteria > Rhizobiales > Stappiaceae > Roseibium > Roseibium algicola. The sequence continues at coordinate 4,149,836 of NZ_CP045333.1, read as the reverse complement.
GTTCTCCTGGATGAGACAAATCTCTCGGAAATCGAACTGGAACAGGGTGACACGCGCATTCGCGTGGCCCGTCAGATGACGATCAGCGCACCGGTGAACGTTGCAGCACCTATGGCCGCACCGACAGCACCGGCCGCAGCGGCTTCCCCGGCAGCAGCAGCGCCTGCCGCCGAACCGGCCCACGCCGGCACAACCGTAACCTCGCCAATGGTCGGCACGGCCTATCTCGCCGCCGAACCGGGCGCGCCTGCCTTCATTCAGGTTGGCGACAAGGTGGTGGAAGGTCAGACGATCCTGATCATCGAAGCCATGAAAACCATGAACCACATTCCTGCCACCAAGGCGGGCACCGTCAAGCAGATCCTTGTGGACGACGCTCAGCCGGTGGAATTCGGCGAACCGCTTATTATCGTCGAATAAGGAGCCGTTGTGGCCATGTTCTCCAAGATTCTCATTGCCAACCGCGGCGAGATCGCCCTGCGCATCCTGCGCGCCTGTAAAGAGCTCGGCATCTCCACCGTTGCGGTTCACTCCACCGCTGATGCGGATGCGATGCATGTGCGCCTGGCAGACGAAAGCGTCTGCATTGGTCCGCCTGCCGCACGTGACAGCTACCTGAACATCCCGCAGCTTCTTGCGGCTTGTGAAATCACCGGAGCGGATGCCGTCCATCCGGGTTACGGCTTCCTGTCGGAAAACGCCCGTTTCGCGGAAATCCTTGAAGCCCACGGCATCGAATTCATCGGACCGACCGCTGAACACATTCGCATCATGGGTGACAAGATCCAGGCCAAGCAGACGGCCAAGGACCTCGGCATCCCGGTTGTTCCTGGTTCCGATGGTGCGGTGACGGCTGGTGACGACGCCCACGCGATCGCCCGCGAGATCGGCTACCCGGTTCTGGTAAAGGCAGCAGCAGGTGGCGGTGGCCGCGGCATGAAGGTTGCCCGCACCGAAGCCGAACTCGATACTGCCCTGTCCACGGCACGTTCCGAAGCAAAGGCTGCCTTCGGCGACGACGCGCTCTATATGGAAAAATATCTCGGCAAGCCTCGGCATATCGAGATCCAGGTTCTGGGCGATGGCAAGGGCAATGCGGTTCACCTCGGTGAACGCGACTGCTCGCTGCAGCGCCGCCACCAGAAGGTGCTCGAAGAAGCTCCCTCCCCGAGCCTCAATGCCAGCCAGCGCAAGGAAATCGGCGAGATTGTCGCTGCTGCCATGCGCAAGCTGAAATATCGCGGCGTCGGCACGGTTGAATTCCTCTATGAGAACGGCGAGTTCTATTTCATTGAAATGAACACCCGTCTGCAGGTGGAACACCCTGTTACGGAGATGATCACCGGTATCGACCTCGTCAACGAGCAGATCCGCATCGCCGCTGGCGGTTCACTTGACATGACCCAGGACGACATCACGTTCGAAGGCCACGCCATCGAATGCCGCATCAATGCGGAAGATCCGGTCAACTTCACGCCGTCACCGGGCACAATCACCTATTACCACCCGCCGGGCGGTCTGGGTGTTCGCGTCGACAGCGGTGTCTATCAGGGCTACAAGATCCCGCCCTACTATGACAGTCTGATCGGCAAGCTGATCGTTCATGGCCGTAACCGCGTGGAATGCATGATGCGTCTGCGTCGTTGCCTGGACGAATTTGTGGTTGACGAAATCAAGTCGACTATTCCGCTTTTCCGCGATCTGGTGGAAAATCAGGACATAGCGAACGGTCAGTACGACATCCACTGGCTGGAACAATATCTGGCGAAGAAGTCCAGCTGACCGGATCCTGGGACGAGTGCCGGGAGCATCGCGTGTTCCAAGGAATGCGCATGAGGTGCTCCGGCACTCCGGCCGATCAGATTTTGGGTGCTCAAGTCGACACCTGCTGATCTGCTCATCCCGCCTGGTGAGTGAGGCCTCATGGCTGGTTACAAAGACGACATCATCATGGAAATCACACCGCAGGTGCTGTTGAAAGCCTATGCCTGCGGCCTGTTTCCGATGGCAGAATCTGCCGACGATCCTGGCCTCTTCTGGCTGGAGCCAGAGCGTCGCGGCATCCTTCCCCTCAACAACTTTCACCTGCCTCGCCGCCTGCGCCGGACGATTCGCAACGACGTGTTCGAGGTGCGGGTCAGCACGGATTTTCAGGGTGTTATCGATGGCTGTGCCGAGCCCATGCCCGGACGTCAGAAGACCTGGATCAACCGGGAGATCAGGCGCCTCTACGGCGAGCTTTTCGACATGGGCTATTGCCACACCATTGAAGCCTGGCAGGACGGCGAACTTGTCGGCGGGCTTTACGGTGTCAGCCTGAACGGCGCCTTTTTCGGCGAGAGCATGTTCACCTTCCGCACCGACGCTTCCAAGGTGTGCCTAGCACATCTGGTTGCCCGGCTGATCGTCGGCGGCTATTCCCTGCTCGATACTCAGTTCGTAACCGAGCACCTCAGCAAATTCGGCACCGAGGAAGTTCCTCAAGCTGCCTATAACGAACTGCTCAGCGAAGCTCTGAAGCTGGAAACCGATTTCTACGCCCTGTCACCTCAAGCCAGTGGTGAGGAGGTTTTGGCAGTGCTCGATAGTTGGTACGAGCGTTAGGTCTTCTTGCTTGCGAGCCTAATTCGTCACCGCCAAAGCAGGACCAGCCAGCCAGCAACAGACCGGAATGGCTCCGGCAATGCCGTGGCTTTCAGACGTGTCGTCGCCAGCCAGTCTCTCTCTGTCAATGGGCGAAAGAACCCTCTCCGGCGTCATAAATCAGCGAAACGTGCTCAGTTCTTTCCGCCTTTGCCGGTGCCGACCATATCGCGAATTTTCGACCAGGACGGCGAAAGGAAAGCGCTCATTCTGTGCGTAAAATCTTGCGATTCAAACGTCCTCATGGCGTTCCGGAAAGCCAGTTCGGCTGCCGGTTCCTCCAGGGCGATATAAAACAATTCCGTCGGTGACTGATTTTTTGCCCAGAAATCCCGGGCTATCTTGAGCCAGAATTCATATTCGTAAGATGGCGTGCCGCTACCCATGAAAACATCGGTGGATTTGGCATTGTCACGCTTCTTCACGCCGCCCGAATAGGCCCGGTCGAACGCTCCAAGGTCCTTCAGTCTCTGCCACAGGTGGTGACGGTATTTCCCGTCGGACTTTCGAGCCGCGCCGCTGGCATTGTGTCGGTCATCTTCCCCCATCGCGCGCGCAACCTGCTCCAATTTGTGATCGCTGGTGAGGTTAGTCAGCCAAATCGCCCACAAACCGGCTTCGATGTTTTCCTCCAGTTTGTCGTGCTTGAACCACTTGTAGCCTCGCGGCACATGCGCGAATGGAGACCGCTCCAGCGACCGCCGGAGCTGCTCGATATTGACCGCCCCACCAGATCGCGCGGCTTCCTGCATTTTCAGTATCTTCTGAGTGGAGCTGATGTAGACCAGATTGTAGTGAAACTTGATGTACTGAAGATATTTTTGCGGATCGGTATCAAACTGCGGTGGTGACGGAAGCGGTTCTTTTTCGCCCTTGACGGCATCTATGATGTAGAAAGTCGCTATTCCTGCTGCCACCGGATTGGTGATCACGGCAGCCAGGGGACCTTTCATGGTGGCCTTCAACGCCGTCCAGGCCCAGCCTGGCTCTGTATCGTAGCCTTTCGGCAAAAGCTTTCGAACAGCCTCATCGGCGTTTACATAACTGCTGCCTGTCTTGATCAGAATATTTTCCCAGGCCGGTTTGCAGACATTGTTAAGACGGTTGCTCAACTCCTGGAGCTTCATCCATTCCTGGTCCATTTGTCCGCTCCTTGAATAATACTAATACAAATCCTCTTTTATATCATTTTACCCTGCGTAATGTGCCTCAAATCACAAATAAATAATATGGAAAGCAAATTATATCGAAATATATACTAACAATTGCAGAAAAGTATTATGTATACCGACCATGAAAAACGAACCATCAACGCTGATAGTCTGAATTTGCCTCAGCTGACAACATTCAAGCCAGCCGCATCTGTTATACCGTTCGGCTTTCGAACCTTTGACCGTCCTTGAACAAAAAAAGCCCCGCAATTGCGGGGCTTATCTCATTCCTGATTTTCGCAATGCGCGGTGATCAGCTGCCCGGGGTCCAGGCTTCGTAATCGCCGGTCACGTCAGGACGCTTTTCCGGGGTCAGGATGGAACCGTGCGGCCGGTAAGCGGCCGGTGTGCCCGTCGGATTGGCCTTGTGACCCAGCTGCCAATGTTTGGCGTGATAGGTTTCTTCGGACGGCGGCGTGTCAACACGGTGATGCATCCAGCCGTGCCAGCCCGCAGGAATGGCAGAGGCTTCGGCAAGGCCGTTGTAGATCACCCAGCGCTTCTTGCCTGCGCGTTCCTTGTAGTACTTGTTACCGAACTCGTCCTCACCGACAAACTCACCCTTGCGCCACGTGAAGAAGCGGGTGCCCATTGTCTGGCTGTTCCACCAGGTGAACAATTCTAGCAGCAGAGTTTTCATGGCCCTTTGAAGGTCCCTTGATTGCAAGTCGGAAACATCCGTTGCCCCGCCAACATGACAGGACGGAATTTCGCGGACTATGGCGACAACGGCCGCGTCTGTCCAGACTTGGCAGCCAGAAAAGAACGGGATTTTGCGCCTGCGGGCCGATTGCCGCAGTCACGCCCGGTGCACACCGCTCCCAGGTGGTCACGAACAGACTGCTTCAGTGAAGTTTCAAACCCTTGAAGGGCGCAAAGCCGGCATTGCGAATATGTTTGGCGGCGGCGGAATGCTGCTTGGGAGGCGCTTCCTTCTTCACACCGGCGAAGACCTTTTCCGGCTCTTCTTCCTTGGTTTCGAACGCCGCCTCAACGGCTCCTTCCACTTCCGCACGCTTTTGCGTGGCAACGCGGTGGTGCAGCCGGGCCCCGGCAAGCGACTGCATCTTTTCCGCTTGTTCATCCATGGCCTTTTGAATGCCATAGATATTGTAGAAGCCGGAGTTCTCCAGGATCATCGGCCGGTCGTCGGCAAGAAGCCACTTGAGGCGCTTGAAAAGCGTCGACGGCGAAACCGGCTTGACCAGCACATGGTGCGCACCTGCCCGCAAGGCCTTGTCGACCAGCGGCCGCGTGCCATGTGCCGTAATGAAGAGAATCGGCACATAACAAAGCGGCTCCATGTGCCGATGCCGCACCAGACGCAGGAATTGATAGCCCGATGTCGGCGCCATGCGCCAGTCGGTGAGAATCACGTTGGGTGGTTCTGCGAGACTTGCCTCGAGCGCTTCGTCGACCGAATCGAACACCCGCACGCGCGCAACCTTGAAGCTGAGCAATATCGAACGGAGAATCGTCTGCATCGGTTTGCTGTCCTCGACGACGACAGCATCGATGTCCTCCATCGCTAGTCCGAATGCGGCGTGATGTTTCATGAAATGCGGACCTTTTTCCCCTATCCCGCCACCATGAAACCAGACCCGGCTTAAACCCGGTTGAAATCGATCATCGCCATTTTCTTCAAATTTTCATAAAATGCGGTCTATCGTCATCCACAGGGTCTTGTGCCTTCCTGGCGGGCACTCCTTCGCCGGGAAAGCAAGCGCTAAATCCCTTGCTAAAACGCTGTCCCCGCTCCGTTCCCCATTATCCACACGACCACACAAGATTTTGCGTTTGCCCACAATCCAGGCACTAGCTGTTGTCACTCGGTCCTTGACCTTAAGAATTCGTTTACATTAGTTTCTCATCATTGCGATGTGCGTAGTCGGGTGCCTATCCGGGCGCTCCGGTCATCCAGAACCATCAGTATCCAAGAGTACCGCTCCAGGTCTTTGACCCCAAAGCCGGGAGACGGGTTTTGTTGTGCCGACTTCAAGGCGCATGTCGTGACAAACCTGTTGATGACCACTATATATAGTGGATAGAAACACAAGATACGCTACATACAGGCTCGAAGCCTGTAACTTGCAGGGCGGCATTCGAGAACAGAGACAGGCGGCCACGCCAGTTCGGATGCAATGCGGTCAAGCCCGGTTCGGGGGAACCGGCTGTAATCTAAAAGGGGACTTGAGAAGATGCGGATCGAGCGGCGCTACACCAAGGAAGGTCAATCGCCTTACGCCAGCGTAGAATTCCGGAACGCTACCAGCGAAATCCGGAATCCTGATGGATCCATCGTGTTCCGTCTTGAGAACATTCAGGTCCCGACCCAGTTTTCACAGGTCGCGTCCGACATTCTGGCTCAGAAGTATTTCCGCAAGGCCGGCGTGCCCGCCAAGCTGAAGGCCGTAGAAGAAAACACCGTGCCGTCCTGGCTGTGGCGCCATGAGGCCGATGAGGCCGCACTGGCAGACCTGCCCGAGGACGAGCGCTACGGCTCTGAAATTGACGGTCGTCAGGTCTTTGATCGTCTAGCCGGCACCTGGACCTACTGGGGCTGGAAGGGCGGCTATTTCGACAAGGAATCCGACGCCCAGGCCTTCTACGACGAACTGCGTTACATGCTGGCGACCCAGAAGGTGGCGCCGAACTCTCCGCAGTGGTTCAACACCGGCCTGCATTGGGCCTACGGCATCGACGGCCCGGGCCAGGGTCACTTCTATGTCGACTTCCAGACCGGCAAGCTCGTCAAGTCCAAGAGCGCCTATGAGCATCCGCAGCCGCATGCCTGTTTCATCCAGTCCGTCGGCGACGACCTGGTGAACGAAGGCGGCATCATGGACCTTTGGGTTCGCGAAGCACGCCTGTTCAAATACGGCTCCGGCACCGGCTCCAACTTCTCCCACGTGCGTGCAGAAGGCGAGCGCCTGTCCGGTGGCGGCAAATCCTCCGGCCTGATGAGCTTCCTGAAGATCGGCGACCGGGCAGCCGGCGCGATCAAGTCCGGCGGCACCACCCGCCGCGCGGCCAAGATGGTCGTTGTCGATGTCGACCATCCGGATATCGAGGAATACATCAACTGGAAGGTCAAGGAAGAGCAGAAGGTGGCCGCGCTCGTCACCGGTTCCAAGATCTGCCAGAAGCACCTCGGTGCAATCATGCGCGCCTGCGTCAACTGCGAGGCGGACAACGGCGACTGCTTCGATCCGGCCAAGAACCCGGCCCTGAAGCGTGAAATCCGTGCTGCCAAGAAAATGATGGTGCCGGAAAACTACATCCAGCGCGTCATCCAGTTTGCAAAGCAGGGCTTCACCAAGATCGAATTCCCGACGTTCAACACGGACTGGGATTCCGAAGCCTATCTGACGGTTGCCGGACAGAACTCCAACAACTCGGTGCGTGTGACCGACGGCTTCCTGAACGCCGTTGTTGACGACAGCACCTGGGACCTGACCGCCCGCCGCTCCGGTGACGTTCTGAAGACTGTCAAGGCCAAGGAACTTTGGGAACAGATCGGCTATGCCGCCTGGGCTTCCGCTGATCCGGGCCTGCAGTACCACACCACGATCAACGACTGGCACACCTGCCTTGCCGATGGCGAAATCCGCGCATCCAACCCATGCTCGGAATACATGTTCCTGGACGACACGGCCTGTAACCTGGCGTCCCTGAACCTGATGCAGTTCCGCCGGGAAGACCGGTCCTTCGACATCGACAACTACGAACATGCCGTCCGCCTGTGGACCATTGTTCTGGAAGTCTCGGTGCTGATGGCTCAGTTCCCGTCCAAGGAAATTGCAGAACTGTCCTACAAGTTCCGCACCCTTGGTCTCGGCTATGCCAACATCGGCGGCCTGCTGATGACCTCCGGCATTCCGTACGACAGCGACGAAGGCCGTGCACTTTGCGGCGCCCTCACCGCGGTCATGACCGGTGTTGCCTATGCCACTTCCGCTGAAATGGCAGGCGAACTCGGCGCCTTCCCGGGCTACAAGAAAAACGCAAGCCACATGCTGCGTGTCATGCGCAACCACCGCCGCGCCGCCTACGGCGAAGCGGACGGCTACGAAGGCCTCAACACGGCTCCGGTTGCTCTTGACCATGTTTCCTGCCCGGATCAGGTGATCGTCGAGCGGGCCAAGAAGGCCTGGGATCGCGCCCTTGAGCTTGGCGAGAAGAACGGCTACCGCAACGCCCAGTCCACCGTTATTGCCCCGACCGGCACCATCGGTCTGGTCATGGACTGCGACACCACCGGTATCGAGCCTGACTTTGCGCTGGTGAAGTTCAAGAAGCTGGCCGGCGGCGGCTACTTCAAGATCATCAACCGCGCTGTTCCTGAAGCCCTGCGCAAGCTCGGTTACACCGAAAGCGAGATTGGCGAGATCGAAGCCTACGCCGTTGGCCATGGCTCCATCGATCAGGCACCGGGCGTCAACCCGTCCGCACTGAAGACCAAGGGTTTCACCGACGAGAGCCTGACCAAGCTGAAGGACGGCATGAAGTCGGCCTTTGACATCAAGTTCGTCTTCAACCGCTGGACCCTCGGCGACGAGCAGATGAAGGCGCTCGGCGTTACCGACGAGCAGCTGGAAGATCCGGAGTTCGATCTCCTGACCTTCCTCGGCTACTCCAAGGCTGACATCGAAGCCGCCAACACCCACGTGTGTGGTGCGATGACCCTGGAAGGCGCGCCCTTCCTGAAGGAAGAGCATTATCCGGTCTTCGACTGCGCCAACCCCTGCGGCCGTATCGGCAAACGCTTCCTGTCGGTGGAAAGCCACATCCGCATGATGGCAGCGGCCCAGCCGTTCATCTCCGGCGCGATCTCCAAGACGATCAACATGCCGAACGATGCGACGGTGGAGGACTGCAAGGAAGCCTACATGCTGTCCTGGAAACTCGCGCTCAAGGCGAATGCCCTTTACCGCGACGGCTCCAAACTGTCCCAGCCGCTCAACGCCCAGCTACTGGCCGATGAGGACGAAGACGAGGACGAGGCCCTCGAGGCTCTGGCCGCCAAGCCGATGGCTGCAAAGGCCGAAGTGGTTGCCGAACGCATCGTCGAGCGGATCGTCGAACGCGTTGTCCGCGAACAGGAAAAACTGCCGACCCGCCGCAAGGGCTACACCCAGAAGGCAAAGATCGGTGGTCACACCATCTTCCTGCGCACCGGCGAATATGACGATGGCCGCCTTGGCGAAATCTTCCTCGACATGAACAAGGAAGGGTCTGCGCTCCGGGCATTCATCAACAACTTCGCGATCTCGGTTTCGCTTGGTCTGCAATACGGTGTGCCGCTCGAGGAATATGTCGACGCGTTCACCTTCACCAAGTTCGAACCGGCCGGCATGGTCCAGGGCAACGACGCGATCAAGAACGCCACGTCGATACTCGACTACGTGTTCCGCGAACTGGCAGTCTCCTATCTCGGTCGTCACGACCTTGCCCACGTCCCGCCGGAAGCTTTCAGCGGCCCGGTCAGCGCTGGCGCGGTCAAGACCATGGACAAGGGCAGCTCCGGCGGTGTGGTTTCCCACGGCCTCGTCCGCGGCCAGACAGAGCGTTTCCGTCTCGTCGCCGGCAACGAGCCTTCCGGCGAGATCACCGAAGCTGTGAAAGTGGAACTCGGCACAACAATCGCTGCCCAGACCTCTGCCGTCGCAACGGCTTTCGCCCGTGGTGCCGAAGCTGCAGCAGCAGTTGAAGTGACCTCGGCCCCTGCCCCACAGGTGAAAACCGCGGCTCAGCAGATCGCTCAGGCCCGGATGAAGGGTTACGAAGGCGAGAGCTGCTCGGAATGCGGCAACTTCACTATGGTGCGCAACGGCACCTGCCTGAAGTGCGACACCTGCGGCTCCACCAGCGGCTGCAGCTGAAAACAAAAATTCGGGAGAATAACCATGAGTACTTTTGGTGAAAAAGATGGTGCAAATGGCTTTGACCCCTCTGAGGGTAGTTGAACATAGAGTAGTCAACTTTGGAACAGCGCACGCCTTCGGGCGTGCGCAGTGTGAGGATGGCAAGTATTACATTGTCAAGCGAGGTGGTATCGAACACCACTTATGCGCGACCGAGTATTTTTGTCATTCGATGGCCGATTTGCTCAATTTGCCAATACACCAATACAAACCCTTGATGATGCCTGATGGTGAATTGGTATTTGGCTCGACAGAACAAGACCCAGTCCTAAATGAACTTCTTGCCTACAGATTAATTACCGAAGGCAACAACAATCAGTATAAGATTGAAAATTTTAAAGAAATATATTCAGCTACATTGGCCTTCGATCTTGTTATCGCAAATAAAGATCGCCATGCAAACAATTTCCTATTAAAAGAAAACCCAAACTCCTCTTCCGATACCACCACAAGCACATCTGTTAGTCTTATCGACTTTGGATCTGCACAGATATTCACAGAACCTGCAACAAGCTTTCCGTTGAATATCGAAAAACAATCTAATACGATAAGACTCGCTGACAAGCTTCGTGGAGCACATGGTTTTTCAGATAACGCCGCTGAGCGCGTTCTACGAACCATTGATCAAAGCAGTGAGTTCCTCGCCGAAAGAGCCTTTTTCGGAATGCCTGAGGAATGGTTTGATCCAGTGGATCGTGAACAGTTTTTGGAAAATGTCAAAGGTGGTTTGTTGAAGCGCCAAGTTGAATTTGTTCGGAATGGAATGGAAAATGGCGTTTTTTTATAACTACGCCATCCTGCAATTGCGCCCGTTCGCGCACCGCGAGGATCGCGTAAACATTGGCGTTGTTGTCTTCGACGACGACAAGCTTGATGTTCGGATTAACGCTGAAAACAGGCTCTTCGATTATTATGAGATAGATCACAAGACAATCGACTGGGTGGTCTCCATTCTCAAGACTGAAGATGATCCGAGTTTAGAAACCGAACATCGGTTAAGCCTCGCCAGACAAATTCCAAGCATTGAAATTAGTAAAGACGGCTGGTTTTCTGTTGATGCAATCGATGACTATGAAATTCGAGTAGATTCGATACTGAATGAATATGTACGAAGGCCTCGAAAGAAAACAAAAAAAACTAAAAACAAAAAGTTAGCCACTGAAGTCGCGCAGATACTCAAGAGGTACAATGTATTGAGCAGAAGCGCCAATGACATCGACCAGCACAAAGTAATATCCAACATGCCAATTGGACCTTCTGGAAAATTGCATGTAGATTTTTTATTGAAAAACAGCAAATACCATATCACCGAAACTTTAGACTTCAGAAAATCTGAAACGGCAGGTGAACGAGAAATTAAAAATGCAGCCTTGGTCAATGTCACCTTAAGACATGCTAAAGCGGAATTCGCTGCATTGGGATCGCACTGTTACTTATTATACGCCGCCAGCAACATTGTTGAACGCTCAATATATCCAGCGCTAAAGATTGCAGAAGAGGAAAGCGACCAAATATTTAACACCGAAAGCAAAGAGGATAGAGATAGGTATTTAGATATTATTCTAGAAGCGACAGGAACTCATCTTCCCATTTAGAGTCACACCAATATTTTTTCCTGAATTTATTTGTATGATACTTTGATTTTAATAGAATACTGATCGCACACAAAGCTTAGCCGGGAGTTCGCCAAGGCCGGTTCCCACCGGCCACAGCGCGGCTCCCGGCGCCCAGACGAAAGAACCCGCCCATCGGAAACGATCGGGCGGGTTTTCTTTTTGTCAGCACCGGTTTCCGCCATTCCATGCCACGGTTCTCTATACCATCGGCATTCGAAGGGCCGCTGACAGACCATGAGCGAGTAGCCAAAGAGCCCCCCGCAAACAGAGCCGGTTTCCAGGACGACGATCGCAGGTTCAAGTAGTGCTTTCCCATCGTCGCTTTTTGACCAATTTGCAAAACAGACCACCTGATTGATCAAGATTAATTACCAAGCCCGAAAAATGGGTGCAAAATGAATGCAACTTCTCGCTAACCGGGTGACGGTCGAGAACAATAGTTGGCCTGATCGCAGTTCCGATGAGAATTTCATCCTGATCATGAAGGACGGCGAAATCTACAAGAACACAATCAGCCAGGATCGGTTCTAGTCGAACGCACACTCCAGGAGACCAACATGAAGTGCCCCACCAGATATGCGGCCGGCTTTTCACTCGTGGCTTCCATTGCCTTTGGCGCGACTGCCTTTGCGGAAGAGCCGCAGGATTTCTCTTCCAAGCAAATGAAAGGCGTCGAGCAGATTTCCATCGACGTCGACCTCGATGGCGCGGTCGAACGACTATCCAGGGCCGTGCAGTTTCCGACGATCTCGAACCAGGACCGGGACGACTTCGACACCAAGGCCTTTGAGGACTATCACGCGTTCCTTGTCGAGGCCTATCCGGAGGTACACAAGGTCTTGAAGCGAGAAATCCTCGGCGATCCCCGTCCCTACAGCCTGCTCTACACCTGGCAAGGCAAGAACCCGGATCTGGAGCCAGCCCTCTTCTACGCCCATCAGGATGTGGTGCCAGTGCCGGCGGACTCGCGAGATCAGTGGGAACAGGATCCTTTCTCCGGGGTAGTTGCCGACGGATACATCTGGGGACGTGGTGTCCTTGACGACAAGAACCAGATTCACGGCATTCTTGAAGCCGCTGAAATGAAGATCAAGGAAGGCTGGCAGCCGGAACGGACGATTTATTTCGTCTTTGGCCAGGATGAGGAAGTCGGTGGCCCGGAGGGGGCCAGATTCATTGCGGAGACCCTGGAAAAACGCGGCATCAAGCGATTTGCCTTCGTCATGGATGAGTCAGCTCCGCTGGTGCCCGGTCTGTTCCCGGGACTTCCAGACAATACGGCGCTGATCGGCATAGCGCAAAAGGGCTACGTCAGCCTGGAACTGGCGATGCATGGGGTCGGAGGTCATTCATCGCAGCCGCCCGAGGAATCGAACATCGGCATTCTCGCAAAGGCGATCACCAAGCTGGAAGCCGCTCAGTTTCCCTACCGCATTCATCCTGCGCTGCGTCATCAGTATCGTTACCTCGGGCCTGAACTGGACGAAGCCTATCAACCGCTTTATGCAGCCGTTGCCTTCGGCAAGGACGGCGAGATGACCGATCTCGAAAAGCAGTTTGTCGAGGTCATGGCCGGCAATCAGGTCACTCGGGCCATGATGCATACGACAATCGCCGTCAGCATGTTCAATGCCGGCATCAAGGATAACGTTCTGCCACCTTCAGCGACGGCCGTCGTGAACTTTCGCCCCATGCCCGGCGACACGCCCGAGGTCATCATCCAGCACGTAAAGGATGCCATCGGCGACGACCGCATAACCATTCGTGACATCTCCGCCTCGACACCTGCTACCGCCATGGCTGACCCCGAAGGCCCCGGCTACAAGGCACTGGAAAAGACCATTCGTCAGATCTGGGGCAATGATCTCGTCGTGGCACCGTTCTTCGTGATCGGCGGCTCGGATTCAAAACACTTCCAGGCCCGGCCGTTCGCTCCGGACGTTTTTACCATCACCGGCATCCAGCTTGAAAACACGAAGGAATTTGAAGGTTTCCATGGTGTCAATGAGCGCATCAGGGTCGATGAATACGGCAAGACCATCGGCTTCTTCTACCAGATGATGGACAATCTGGATGACCTGTAACATCAAAACCTATGGATGTTTTCGCACGCGGTTCGGACACCGCGAATGGGGTGCGCACTTCCCATATTTCCAAAAGTAGTCGACCTACGTGTTACCACTATCAATGTCTATCAAACTCGGAAGGCATGAACTTGTTCAGGTGACTGCCCTGCTCACCGGCGGGTCATTGAATTCCTGCAACGCGTCTGAGGACACCAGGAGGCCAAACTGCTGCGCTTGCTGCTTCTGACACCGGACAGTCTTCTTGATCCGCATGGCGCCCTCAGACCCTTCGTCTGTGAGGCACTGGATGCGATTGGTCGGATGAGAGGTGAAACGGGAGCTCGGCTTGCTTTTGCGCTGGTTGTTCGCACGTCAAATGACGCAGCTGCAGTCCTGTCCACCTTGAGAGAGCTACGGCTTCCAGCTGGCCCGTCCCAGGTCATTGAGACGAACAAACCCGGCGTTGACACAACAATCCTGGGAGAATTGCAGGAACGTTTCTCAGTAAATGACCCCGCATCGGAATGTGTTTTGATCGACGCCGGACCCGGCAGCACGGATGGCGCTCTTCCGCCAGGTTTACCGAAACTTCTTCTGGAAGAGACTGGCGCCGATGGAATGTCTGGCTGGCCGGCAATGCTATTGAAGATTGCCGGAAAAACCGGAAGAAACGCGGCCGAGAACCTGCAACTGGTGCTGCCGGTTCTGGCGGCCGCGGAAGGTGTTGTCGACCTCCAGCAAGTTTCGTTCCGCCCGGAGCGGATCGAAGCAGAAGGTCATTGCCTGATATCCGTGGAAGACAGCGCACTTGGCGCCCTCTCCGGCTTGTTCCTGAACCTTCCCACGTCGTTCGTCATTGAACAGCCGGATAGCCCTCACCCTGTCGCATTCAAAGAGGTTGCTGAAGACACGATCCAGGAGGCAAAGGCCTACATTCAAAGCCTGCGGGCCAATGGCCAGCTTCAGATGGCACCAGGTGAGACAGGCCAAGCTGAAGCAGGAGAACTGGAAGGCATGGCGTCACCGCTTCTCGGTCAACCAACGCACTATGTCGAAACTGATGAGACCGGCAGACGCATACTTCGGCGAAGGGGCTTCAACTGATTAGGTGCACAGGAAGGCCCTTGCCGTGCCTGGAAGAGCGTGACACCGGCAATTGAAACGCTTTCGGAGCAATCGACGCTCCTCCCCCACGTTACTGACCACATGGCTCACGGTACCGATCGTATCGTCGCCTGCCCGGCTGTGAGCCTCTTCGGAAATCTGACCGGCGGCATGCAGGCTGAAGACAAAGCTTTGCGCCTCGACAGCGGATTGCCGAACTGTCTCCACCTCGCCCAGCAGGGCGGCATTCCCGTTTTGCTCACCGATGAGGACGTCTTCCTCGACGTAGCAATAGACGCCTTCCAGATCGCTGGCGACATCTGCGAGCGAGACCTTCTGGCGCCGACGAACGGCTGCAACCGACTGGTCGCCAAGCTGCAGCCGGCTGCCGTAGAACCGCTGATCCGTATCATCTCCGGTGACTTCCAGCAGGCTGCGGCGAGAGGCCTGTGTCAGCACATCACGAACGGATTGAACGGTCTCCGAAGGCGGCCGGCCAGCCAGAACCACGGTGGGGGATGTCAGTTGTTCGGCATTCAACAGCACATTATGGGCCTCGAACCCGTCCCGGATCGCCTGGGCATTGACCCCGGCATTGCGCATTCCGTCCGCAATCAGCATGGCGTTGCCGACAGCCTGAAAAAATCGAGGTTTAAGTGGCGCCGTACGCGCAGCAGCAACCAGCAGCTCTCCCGCTGTCCTTGCCGCTGCCAGCAATCCTTTTTCGCTCTCCACACCGCGCGACTGATAGATGTTCGTCAGCGTGTCGTAAAAACAACCGCTGAAGATCATGCCCAGCGAATGTACTTCGTTGATCAGAACGCCCGGGCCACCTGACACCGGCAAGGAGGCCGGCATCACCCATTGATGTGTGTTGAGAGCGCGCCGTGGGACCGCCGCATTGTGATTTGCGTCGACCAGGACGGCAATACCGTGGGACAGATCCTCTGCAGTGGTCTCGACAAAGTTCTTCTGTCTCAACAGCCCTTGATCCGCAAGCAGCTGGCGGGTCGCCTTGTCCTGAAGCGCGACGAGAATTGCGATGCAGTCTCCGAAGGCTTCGTGAAAAGCACCCGGCTCCGCCTGAAAAGCACCCCATAGATCCGGGCGGATTGCGTCCAGAAAGGCATGGCCCGCCTCGTGTGCGACAACATCGGTACTTGCCCCTGAGCGGTAACTGTCTCCCCCGGCAGCATCCACCTGAAAAAACGAAAGCGAAAGCCTGTCGTAAAAGGCGTTGAGTTGGGGCTGCCCCGGTGTCTTGTGTTTCAGCCGCAGGGTTTTCCCGTTCTGCCACGTGGTCAGCGTGCTCCCGTCGATCAACTCCCAAAGGTCGATGGCTCTGAGAGCGGCCTCGCGGCACTGCCAGAACAAAAAGCCGTCGCTGTCAGTTGGATATGTGTCTTCCGGGACGGAGCCCAGATAGACATACCGGGCCAGTTCACCTGGTCGCTCAGCATGCGCCTCGATGACGGCTGCAGGCGGGTGTCCGGCTCTCGGGTCGTTCGGAATGAAATTGATCGGCATGATTTCCTCCTCTGACCGTCAATGGCGTTTCCGGACAGGTTGGCTTGTGGCAGCAAGCGGCTTGGTGTGGGGCAGACTGAGCCTGTTCGCTCTGCGTCCTCCTGGCAGGAGCGACACCCCCAGGACAGTTTCCAGTGCCGGAGGCAGGCGCCAGACTGGGGGAGCAGGCGGTGCAATCCGGTCGGCGAAAAGATAGAGACCTGTCAGCACCATCACGGCAATGTGGCCGGTCTCCACCTGCAAAGGCACAAGCATCCAAGGCCAGCAGGCAAACACACAGGCCGCCCCGGTTCGAAGTCCGAACCAGCAACTATCAGCCTGTGCCTCTTGTCCGAAAGCTGCAATCCGGCTGGTGCCGTGGCACTTGTTTCTGGCCCATTGGGCAAGCGGTGACATGCTCCAAACGACAGAGACACCGAGCGCCAACGACAGGTCGATCCAGGCGCCGGCAAGCGCCAGGACAAACGCCAGTGGCACAAGCAACAGGCCGGACAAAATCCAGACGCAGAGATAACCGAGCAGAAAGGCAATACTTGCAGCCAACTTTTGGGATGCATGCACCACTCGTCCGACATAAGACAGATTGGCAGCGACCAGCGGCGCCATCATGGCCACGACCATCAGGATCCAGTCCGCGGCTACCGCTTGCAAGATCTGCGAGAATTGAAGGTTCGGTGCGGGTAGAAAAACGGATTGCGCAACATTCAGGCGCCCGCAAAGAGCAGCGACGTTCGAAGCAGGTTGTGCGAAACCGAGCAGAAGGTAGCTGCCCGCGCTCAAGGCAACCAGCCAGGGCATTGCGCCCCGACTGGTCTGCACGGCAAAGGCCGTCAGCCGGGACATGTCATCTAACCCTGAGACGGTAGATGCTGATCCGGTCGACGGTAATTTCCGACGTGGTTCCCTCTGGCTGAACGAGACTGACTTCAAGCTCCTGGATTGCAGCACCAGCACGCGCCTGCATGGCCGCAACCTTGTCGGTGATTTCCACGGTTGATGACAGGCCGTTGCCTGCGTGCGAGCCGTCGGTTGAACTGGCCTTGCCAAGGCCGAAGAACACCAGAGTTTCGTTGATTTCCGCATCCGGTATGCCTGGCGCAACAACCCTCACGGATAGAACACCGCTCGGAGAGTTTCCCCGGACACCTTCAACGTTGAGATAAAGTCGCTCCGCTGCCGCCGGCGCTGCAGCAGCAAGGGCCGCAGCTGGCGCTGCAGCCAGCTTCACGCGTGCCGTTACCGGACTTGCGGTAACCTGCAGCACCTCGTCGTTTGCCCCGACGAGTGTCGAAGTGCCCCGGCCTGTCGGTGTGGTGGCCATTGAAATCCCCACGGTGGGCGTAATGCCCGTTCCATCGATCAGATTATCATAGACCGGCGCAAGAGCCGCGCCCGGCAGCGTGTCTTCCGGCGTGAAAATGGAAATATTTTGCTGTGCGTCCGGCATCGCGAACTGGCGCGGGAACGGCCCGTTGAGCCAGGGCCGGCTGGTTTCCTGGGAGTTGCCTCCCCCGGTCATCCAGGCCGCCCACAAGCGGTCGATGTTGCAGTGGTGAACCCAGAAGATCGGATCGAGACCGGCAAAATCCGGATCGTACATCCAGCCGGTCGGACTGGGCGGTACGTTGCCGCCAACCATGACATGCACGAAATTGTGCGGGTCACTTTCAACCGCCCCATAGGCATTGCCCTGCTGGTCGAAGCCGCTGATAGGCCCGCCATATCCAAGCGTACCGGGTATCGATGTGTAAACGGTCTGCGTGGTTTGCGCGTCGAGCGAAATGTCGACATTGATCCAGGCCTGCGGACCAAGTTTCACGGCAGGGCCACGAAACGCGTTGGCCAACGGGTTCGGCGTGTTGTCACCCGGAATGGTGCTGTCCAGGAATTCCTGCGGATAGTCTCGCGACGCCGGATCAGCCCCGTTGAGATAATTCCAGTAGGGCAATGCCCATGTCGTCGGACCGCCCTGGCTGACAATCCAGTCTGCCAAGATTGCCTCGAACGCATGCAGATAGCCCCTGTGCCAGGGCAGGAAAAACCAACCCGCGTGCTGACACTGGTTGAACATCAATCGTTGCTCGTCGGCGTTTGGTGCCGGCGTAGTCGATGAAATGATGTTCTGGTCAATCCAGCCCTGCGGGTTGATGCCGTGGATCGCTGCCAGATAGAGCCAGCTTGTCCGATCACGCAATTGGCGCGACCGCAGTTCACCAACGGCTCGCGCATACCAAAGCATCGTGTCGGACCATGGCCCGCCGAGCTTGGCAATGTCTTTTCTTATGCCTGCCATTATTTCCTCCCATTGAAAACTCGAGAGAACGGTCATCTGAATTTTGAAAAGCGAAAATTTACTTGCAGCGCCTGCAAATCAAAAGCGCATCAATCTGTTTTTCAAACAGGCAGCTACGTTAGCATGAAATAACGAAGATGTAACGCCCTAGGTTGACGGAATGCGACAGCAATACCATTACGTGTATTGAAAGTTGCAATATTCCAAGATCCCCCTCTTCCCGGTGTTCGAAGGCGAAATCACTTCGACTGGCTAGATACCCGTAACTCAACAAGAAGGCTGGCCAGATAGCCGGCTCACACGGATCCATGACCTCCGCCAGTGCCGGCAGGTGCCGGTTTCGGCCACTTCACGAAAGAGAGCGCGGCGACAAGGGCAAGGAACAAGCCTGTCAGGATCAGGAAAATATCCAAGAAGGACAGCCGGAAGGCTTCACGAGTGCCAATTGCACCGAGAGCACATCGCCTCCCTGTTTTCCGACGATCGAGTGCAAATGCGCATCCAAAACAATCAAATTTAAATATTTAAGGAAAACTTCCCTAGCGTAATAAATGTATTGCTTTACAGATGGCTAGATTGAAGGCAAGCTAGAAGCGACAAAAAGAAAGATATTATCGAACACGCAAGTGGACACGGAGCGATTTCGCCTGGCCGTGGCGTAGCTCGCGTTGAAAACGCGTATGAAAACCTGTCTATGCGAAACAATCATTATTCGTCATATCATTACTTCTGGGAAAAATTGGTGCCTAATATTTGATTTTAGACTGTTTTCAGGTGGTACGATTTTGTCGCTGCGAGGAAATTCATGCAGGCAGCCGCTGAATACCGAAAGCCCGTACGGCTATTCGAAAAATGGGAGAATCGGCAGAAAGTAATACTTTTTGCCGACGTAGTTGGATCTGCGCGGCTGTTTACGACCGCCGACAATGCATCCATAGGAGCTTGGCTCTCCTTTGTCGCCTACCTGAAAGATGACCTTCTGCCGGAACACGATGGCAGGCTCGTGAAGTCCTTGGGCGACGGCATTCTGGCTGAAATCGAGCACGCAACAAGCGCAGTCCGGTTTGCAATGCGTCTCACCGCGGAACTAGCAAAAATCAACGAGCAACTCCCTGCCGTGAACCGGTTGCAGGTACGCATCGGTATCGACACCGGCGACGTGCTCACCACCGGCGATGACGACATTTATGGCAACCACGTCAACATCGCCGCCCGTCTCATGTCGCTTGCCCGCCCCGGAGAGATTGTTGCCTCCGCGGAGGTCAGGGATGCATTGGCAAGCGAACTCGACGCGGAATTCGAGGATCTTGGGGATTGCCACCTCAAGAATGTCGCCGAGACGGTGCGGGCCTTCAGGGTTCATCCCGTGGGAACTCACCCGAGCATTTTCCCGTTACAGCAATTCGAAGACCTGTTCCCCACCGTCGCGGTTATTCCCTTCACGCCACGCAGCAGATCAAGAGACAATTACGTGCTCGGTGAAGTGCTCGCAGAGGAATTGATCGTCGCACTGTCGCGGTCCACGGAACTCAATGTCATTTCCCGCCTGTCGACGACAGGTTTTCGCATGCGGAACATCTCCCTTGCCAAGATTTCGGAGACGCTTCAGGCAGATTTTGTCCTGTCCGGAACCTATAGCGGCGATGCGAACCACGTAATTTTGGACGCAGAACTCGCCGACGCGAAAACCGGCCGCGTGATTTGGTCGGATCGCCTGAGCGAAGAGGTTCCTACTCTCCTTAGCGATTCATCCGTCATGTATCAGTTCGCCAAGGACTGCCACGCGGCAATCTTCCGGAGCGAGGTGCAACAGGCACTGTCCTGCCCGATGCAGACGCTCGATGCCTATTCGCTTCTGATGAGCGCGATCGGACTGATCTACAGGCTCTCGCGCCACCATTTCGAATACGCCGCCGAACTTCTTGACGAACTGATCCACCGTTCGTCGCGCCAACCCGCAATGGCCCTGGCATGGAAGGCAAAATGGCACGTTCTGGCGGTTCAACAGGGTTGGACGGATTCGCCCGAGCGCGAAAAATCCCTTGCCTTGAGTTGCACGCAAACCGCGCTCGACCACGACCCGACAAATGTCACGGCCCTTGTTTCCGAAGGATTTACCCTCACCAATCTCGCGCACAAGCTCGAAGAAGCTGAACAGCGTTACAACATGGCCCTTGAATACAATCCGAATTACGCCATGGGCCGCCTGCTGCGCGGCACTCTCTTCGCGTTCAAGGGAGCTGGCGAGGAGGCTGTCAAGGACACGGAACTGGCCCTCCGCCTGTCTCCCATCGATCCCTACAGGTACTTTTTCCTGTCGCTTGCGGCATCCGCCTGCGTTACGGCCGAAAAATATGACCGCGCTCTCGAGTTCGCCAACCAGTCGCTTCGCTCCAACCGCGCGCACACCTCGACGCTGCGTGCCAAGGCTGTCGCGGAAATGCGTCTTGGACACACCGAACTGGCAGCCCGGACCATCAGCGAACTGCGCGAGCGTCAGCCGGATCTGACCGTAAGCCGCTGGCTGAAGAATTCGCCAAGTGCGCAGTTTCAGGTTGGGAAGGACTTCGCCGAAACCCTAAGGCAAGCCGGACTGCCGCCCTGAGAATGAAGTGGAACCGGCCAATCGAACAGGTAGGGAGAGTTAGTCATGACACCTAGGGAAACAGCATATCCGGCGGGCGGCTTCGGGGGGGTCGGAGGATTTGGGGGCTTCGGCGGCTTCGGGGGATTTGGCGGGTTCGGAGGGTTTGGGGGCTTCGGAGGATTTGGCGGTTTTGGCGGGTTTGGCGGCGCCCCTTCCTTCGATGCACCGCTGATCGTGAACGCGCTGATCACCAATCACGATGGCATTGCCGGAACCTGGCAGACTGTCACGGCGGCCATCCAGGAGAACTGCCCGGAATACGATGCCTTTCTAGGCCGTCTCTCTCCGGAAGTCCGGCAAAGCATTTACGCACTTGAACTGGCATCGAGGCTCGGTTTCACCTTCAAGTTTGAGGGAACGTGCTCCGGAACGGCTCAGGTATGGCACCTGAACGTGACCAGCAACCCTGACGGGACCGATACACCACTCGCGGCTTATGCCATGCTCGCCAGGATGTCTCGCCCAACCATGGCGATCTTCAAGAAGCAGCTCGATCTCGTGGCAAATTATGCAGATCTGCGGCAGGATCGTGCTGCGGAAATTATCGCCCAACTCAGCACACCTGTTGAATTTCTGCGGTCAATCGCATTCATCGCGCCGGCTCGAACACCATTTACGATCGAGCTGTTGGCAACTGCGCAAGGTCTCGCCAATCTGGTGGAGATGCGGATCAAGTATGCCCTGGCCTGCAAGCGTCCGATAGAATTCTCCCCGCAGATCCAGCCGATGATCCTGACGCCCACGCACGGCACCCTGCCGAGCGGTCATTCAACGGAAGCCTTCACGCTGGCCCGGGTTCTTTGGCTCCTTCTGAGGGATGCCGGTGTCGTACCTTATGACGACACGATCTGGGGCAAGATGTTCATGCGTCAGGCTTCGCGCATTGCAGTAAACCGCACCGTCGCGGGTGTACATTTTCCGGTCGACAGCGAGGCCGGCGCAATTCTCGGGCTCACGCTCGGCGCCTATTTCGCGGGTCGGTGCCAGGGTTCCAATGAAATCAAGGGATGGGCCTTCCACGGCGACCAGTATCCTGACAGCCGGGATTTCGACTGGACTCAGCTCTATGATCCGGCAACCCACACCCAGAAGGACCCGGGAGCCTGGGCCGATGAAACCACAACGTCCCTCACCGGCACGACCATTCAATCCAGGCCGCTGGCCTGGCTGTGGAACCGCGCAAAGCAGGAATGGCTCGACCTGAGGGAACCCTGTGCCGGTGGCAGCAGCGGTGGCGGAATACTCGAGGATGGTGGTGATGGTGCCGCGCCTTTGGAAGACGACGGCTCGTGATCGCATAGCAAAGTCGAACCGGAGGTCAAGTCATGTCGGATACCAACGGAACCTTTGATGAATTTTCTATCGATCCGGTCACGAACTGGCGGCTGGCTGTTGCAGCAAAGTTCGGAACCGGCGAAGAAGACCCTTGGTGGGACATCCTCGTCGAGCTCGATGACATCTCGCTCGATGATTTGATCGCCAGGGCCAAGGATATCGGCGGCGGCAACGGGCTTGAGGACGCAGTCCTCATCCCGAATTTCTATACCGCGCAACAGCGGGCGGCCAAAGAAGCGATCCTGTATCCCTCACTCTACGCAAAAGAAATCTTCTTGCAGGAAGCAACGAGGAACGCGGGACAACTCGGCATCAAACGCATCGTTCTTGGAACTGTCGTTCCGGTTGGACAGCTCGACACGAGCGTGCAGATCATGCCCGGAAATTTGCCGGAAATATTTGTCGAGGATGGTTCCGTTGTTACCGCTGTCATCGACAACGGCATCGCGTTCGGCCATGAACTTTTCCGGAAAGCCGACCCAAATGCGTCACGCGTTTCCTTTGCCTGGATCATGGACGCCAGACCGCGGACCGGCACCCTCGTCGTCCCGCAGGGGCACGCCCTTGCCAGGAGCGAAATCGACGGGTTGCTTGCCACGAACACGGCCAGCGGGCTCCTCGATGAGAATCGATTCTACAGTCAGTGCGGATTGATCGACTACAACTGGCCCGGCCTCAAGCCCGCCGCCATGCGCGTGTCCCACGGCACACATGTGATGGGACTTGCCACCGGCTACCAACCCGGCACGAAGGACAACACGCGCCCCATCATTTGCGTGCAGCTGCCAACCGACCTCACCATGGATGTCAGCGGAGCGCAGATCCTGCCAGCTCTGGGCCGCGCGATCGACTTCATCAAGATACACGCGGAACGCTTCCGGCTCGACACCAATCACGGCAAGCGGATCCCGCTGGTGGTCAATTTCAGTTTCGGGAATTTTGCAGGACCGCACGATGGTACCGGTCTGATCGAAGCGAAGATCGATCACGAGCTTCACTCGACCACCCAGCGTGAAATCCAGGTGGCTCTTCCTGCCGGGAACGGCAATCTGGCGCGCACACACGCGGAGATCACTTTCACGGACGAGGATACGGGTAACGTCAGGCCCGCAAGCCTCGACTGGCGCATTCAGCCTGACGACCGCAGCGCGAGCTACGTCGAAATCTGGATGCCGCCGAAGGAGAATCCCGACAACCTTGTGAGAGTGCGCGTTACGCCCCCCGTGGGACCGAGCAGTGCGCCGGTTTCAACAGTGCCTGGAGAGACTGCGATCCTCCATTCCGGAGATAACGTGGAATTCGGCCGGATCCTCTATACCCCTCCCCACGCGCCAACCTGGCGCGGTTGCATTGTCGTCGGCGTTCACCCGACCTTTCATCACGACGTCACGGATCACTTGGCACCTTCGGGTGTCTGGAAAATCGAAATCGAGAATGTTGCCCTGACCGAAGCCGACCGGGTTCAGGTCTGGGTCCGGCGCGACGAAACCTTGCCCGGGTTCCCGGCATTGGGGCGTCAATCCTATTTCGACAATGACGACTATCAGCGTTTCGACAGCTTTGGTGCCCCCTTGCCGATCGATCCGCCCGGATCCGATTGCCTGGTCAAGCGCAGCGGCACCATAAGCGGCTTTGCCTGCGGCGAGTTTCCCGCCGTTCTTGCTGGATATGTCGAAACCCGCAACGATCTGGCCGGCTATTCTGCCGCCGGCCCGGTAACAACAGCATTCAATGCTACCGGTCCGACGAGAAATGGTCCGGATGCAGCCGCGGTCAGCGACGACACACCGGTCCTGCGAGGCATATTGAGTGCCGGATCACGCTGCGGGTCGCTGGTGTCTCTCGACGGAACCAGTGTCGCGACACCTCAGGTTGCCCGATGGATGGCCGACAGGCTTGCACAAGGCCAAACCGCAACGAAGGGTGACGTCAGTGCACAAGCCGCATTTGACGATCATCCGCCACCATCGAGACCGGCCAATACGCGAATTGGCAGCGGTCGGATGCAACGAAGAATTCGTTTCGGACCGGACAGAAAGGCCTGATCGACACGGCAGCTCTCGTCCGGATGATCCACTATCTTGAAATCAATGACCGCCACCACCGGCAGGTGCCGGTTTCGGTCGTTCCACGAAATAGAGCGCGGCAACGAGAGCGAGGAACAAGCCTGTCAGGATCAGGAAAATATCCGAGAAGGAAAGCAGGAACGCTTCGCGGGTGACGATGCCAGACAACGTCTTCAATGCCGCCGTTTCCGCATTCTGACCCAGTTCCGAGAACGCATGTGTCATGTTGGTCAATGTCTCATTGACGACGGGACGCGACCAGTTGACCGTTTCGGAAATACGTTCGTAGTGGAAATCCTGCCGATTGGTCAGCAGCGTGTTGATCACCGCAAGACCGACGGCACCTCCCAGGTTCCGGGTCAGGTTGAACAGGCCAGATGCGTTCTTGATCATCTGCGGCGGCAACATACCAAGGGCGATATTGTTGATCGGTACCATGCACAGCATCAGCGAGCAGCCACGCAGGATCTGCGGAACCAGCAGTTCCCAGAAATCCCAGTCGTGCGTAATACCGGTTACCATGTAGGTGCCGATCGCGAAGCCGGAGAAGCCGATTGCCATCATCACACGCGGATCGAGCACGGACATCAGCCGCCCCGCAATCGGGGCTGTAAGGAACATGGCAAGACCGCTCACGAACATTGTCTCGCCAATCTGCAGCGAGGTGTAGTCGCGAACGCCGCTCAGATAGACCGGATAAAGATATGTCAGGCCGTAGAGCCCCACCCCCATGATGAAGCTGAAAAGACTGCCCATGGCGAAGTTCTTGTCGGCAAAGGCTCTCAGATCGACAATGGGTTCTCGCGCCGTGAAAGCCCGCCAGAAGAAGATCGCAGCGCCCAGCACAGTGATTGCGGAAAAGAAAACGATCTCGCCGCTCTGGAACCAGTCTTCGCCCGAGCCTTCTTCAAGAACGAATTCCAAAGAACCGAGGAAGATGGCCATGGCCGCGAAGCCATACCAGTCAAAATGATCGAGCAGAGACAGATCCGGCTCGTCGAAATCGATCAGGGTAACAGCGGCAAGCGTAACGAAGATGCCCGGCACCACGTTGATCAGGAACAGCCAGTGCCAGGAGCCGAATTCGGTGAGATAACCGCCGAGCGTCGGACCGATGGTCGGTGCCAGCGTTGCGACAAGACCGATCACGGGAGAGATGACGTTGAACTTTTCACGCGGGAAAATCAGATAAGCTGTCGCGAAAACCGTCGGGATCATGCCGCCACCGAGAAACCCCTGCAAGGCACGATAGACGATCATTTCCTCGATCGTGGAGGCAGTGGCACACATCAGGCTCATCACTGTGAAACCGGCCGCTGACAGCGCAAACATCCAGCGCGTCGACAGCATGCGCGAGAGGTATCCGGACAACGGGATCATGATGACTTCCGCTATCAGGTAACTTGTCTGCACCCAGGGAATGTCGTCCTGGGAAGCCCCAAGCCCGGCCTGGATTTCCGACAGGGACGCGGACACGATCTGGATATCCAGAATCGCCATGAACATGCCGAACACCATGCAGAGGAAGGTGAACAGCTTGCGTCCGTCGATGGATGCGCTTTGTGCCGTCTCGCTCATGTGACGTAGCCTTGAACCGGCGGTCATTCAGCCGAAAGAGACGGAATGGCCTGTGGCCGATCATTCGATACTGTTGGAACATCCGCGCAGCTGACGCTGTCGGCGGTCTGCTCTTCAAAGGGGCGGCATCCGCAAGATGCGGATACCGGGCTTGTGCGGTTGGAGGCCGCGGGGAGGACTTGATTTGATACGGACCCTTGACCCGCACCTGAAGATCTAGTGGAGCGCCGACAAGGCGACGTTGGCTTTCTGGCCACCTGTTCTGGTGTCGACTTCGACAACCACCGACATGCCAGCTCGCAGATGTCCGCTTGTTATTTCTTCTTCCGGAACCTTGATCTTCACCGGCACGCGCTGAACCACCTTGGTGAAGTTGCCGGTCGCATTTTCTGCCGGCAGCAGACTGAATACGGAACCGGTCGCAGGCGCAATGCTTTCGACGGTTCCCTTGATCGGTTGGTCCGGATAAGCGTCGACGGAGATTTCAACCTCTGCCCCGGGCTGAATTCCCTCGAGCTGAGTTTCCTTGAAATTCGCATCGATGTGAGTGTCGGCCAGCGGCACGATCGCGGCAATTCGGCTTCCCGGCTGCAGCAGGGAGCCGACCTGGGCTGCCCTGTTGCCGACGATGCCATCGACCGGTGCC
The DNA here is from genome assembly GCF_009363335.1 of Labrenzia sp. THAF191a. Taxonomy (GTDB): domain Bacteria; phylum Pseudomonadota; class Alphaproteobacteria; order Rhizobiales; family Stappiaceae; genus Roseibium; species Roseibium algicola. The sequence goes on along the minus strand of NZ_CP045333.1, from coordinate 4,123,180 downwards.
CGAATGATTGTAAAGGCGAGGTCGCGTTCGGCTTTCTCAAGAGCTGTCTTGGCAGCAACCACTGCCTGTTCGGCTTCTTTCTTCTGGCCGTTGAGCACATCGATATTGGCTTTGGCCAGCGTCACTGCCGCCTGCGCATTCTCCAGATCCGCCTGCGCGCCTTTCAGTGTGGCATCGGCGGTATCAAGCGTTGCCTGGCTCGCAAACTTGTTGTCCGCCAGTCTTTTCTGACGATCGAAGTTCGCGGAAGCTTCGTCCTTCTGCGCCTTGGCAGAAGCAACAGACGCTTCAGCCTGCAGCACGGAGGCCTTGGCAGCCGTAATCTGGGTCGCGATACGATCGACCGTTGCGCGGGCACTGTCGATGGAATCCTTTGCGGACTGGACGGCAAGCTTATAGTCGCCATCGTCGATCTTCAGCAGCACGTCACCGGCTTTCACGCGTTGATTGTCGCCGATAGCGACCGACGCAACATAACCGGACACCTTGGAAAGGATGACGGTGATATCCGCGGTCACATAGGCGTCGTCCGTGCTGGCAATGAATCTGCCTTCGGTCCACCAATGGTACGCCTCATATCCGCCAAAGCCGAGACCGGCGAGCAGAACCAGCGTGAATACCCGCTTGGCCTTGCCTTTCTTTTTCGGTGGAGGCGCTTCTGCGGTGGTTGTTGCGGTTGTTACCTGTGCCTGAGACGAAACTGCCACCTGCCCGCCTTTGTCATCGCTTGTGTCTTTCGCGGAAGATGGTGTTGCCTGTCCGCTCTTCGAGGCTACTGAAGTCTCGTTGTCTTGATCCTGGCGGCTCGCAGCCTGCGGCCCACCACCGATCGCGCCGCTTTCGTTGCGGCCTTCTCTGAGTGCCACGATGGTATCCTTTGCCCAAAATTCTTGACCGTCCAGGCATTGACTGAACGGTTCGGTCAATGGCATTTATATGTTCATCCCCTTGGCGAACGCAAGGGTTCCGGCGAAATTTTTGCGACGCACAAAAGCCCCCTGTTCAACAACCTGGTTGATCGAGACGGCAACAAGACACTTTGGGAGGGGGACGCGAGACGCATCACCTGTCCGGAAGTCGGATCCTGTCGAAGATTTTTTTTGGGGGGCGTTTTGACTTGCAGACACAGCTGGTCTGACCAGGAAAGATTGAATGGTTCGTCCTGTTGGCCGATAGTGTTGAGATTGACCAACCACCTGCCGAACAGTTGACCTTTGCATTTATGGGAATGCTTTTTGAGAAAAACCGTGTGTTTGACAGAATACTAGCGATAAACTACTGAAAGACGGCAGAAATTCGAGATTGCGATGACAACCGAAACACAGGAACTACCGGCGACAGCCGAAGATCCGGCTCAGAAGACCGACAACGCCAAGTGCAGACAGATTCTTGCCGGCGCACGAAAAGTCTTCCGGGCGAAGGGGTTCGATGGCGCCAGTATGGAGGTTATCGCCAAGGAAGCCGGCGTTTCCAAAGGCACGCTCTACGTCTACTTCAGCAGCAAGGAAGCGCTGTTCGAAGCGCTGATCCTGCAAGAACGTTTCAGCCAGGCGGAAATCCTGCGGGAAACCCTCGTCAGCAGGGCTGACGTCAAAAGTGATCTGCACCGTATCGGCCGCAGTTATCTGCAGAAAATGGCAAACCCGGAAAAATTGTCGACCCTCCGCATGGTGGTAGGCGCTGCGGAAAAATTCCCTCAGTTCGGCGTTCTGCTCTACGAAGCCGGTCCATGCCAGGGCCGACGCGACCTTGGTGCCTTCATTCAGGAGCGGATCGACCGCGGCGAGTTGAAGGACTGTGATGTCGAACTGGCAGCAGGCCAGTTTTTCGATTTGTGTGTGGCGGGCGTTCTGAGGCGCATGCTGCTCAATGCCGGCCCGAAGCCGAGCGAAGAAGAAATCGAAACCAATGTTGCTGCAGCGGTGAAGGTGTTTCTGGCGGCCTACGCAGCGTGACACGCCGCGCTGCCGCCCCCCTCAAAGTTCACATGAATTCGATTTCCGACCTGACCGGGGCGGACAGACGGCCATAACTTCCTATATTAAGCGGTAAAGCTATTTCCACCGCACACTGTAGGTTCCATGACCGCCCGACCGCCCATTTTTCAGTTCGACAATTCCTACGCACGGGACCTGCCCGGCTTTTACGTGGCCTGGGAAGGCGCGAAGGTGCCAACGCCGCAGATTGTGGTGTTCAATCGTGAACTTGCAAAAGAACTCGGTCTTGATTCCAACCTTCTGGAAACATCCGAAGGCGCAGAAATCTTTGCCGGGGTCCGTCAGCCGGACGGCGCATCGCCTCTTGCCCAGGTGTATGCCGGCCACCAGTTTGGCGGCTTCTCGCCACAGCTGGGGGATGGCCGCGCGCTTCTTCTCGGAGAGATCATCGACAGCACCGGCAATCGGAAGGACATTCAGCTGAAAGGGTCGGGACCGACCCCCTTCTCCCGTGGCGGAGACGGCAAGGCTGTGGTGGGGCCGGTCCTGCGCGAATATATCCTCGGCGAAGCCATGCATGCACTCGGCATCCCGACGACACGAGCACTGGCAGCGGTAACCACCGGAGAAACCATCTACCGGGATGGTCCGAAACCGGGCGCAGTGTTGACCCGTGTCGCCGCAAGCCATTTGCGGGTGGGTACCTTCCAGTATTTTGCGGCACGCGGTGAAACGGAAAAAGTCCGCCAGCTCGCCGACTACGCCATTGCCCGCCACGATCCGGATCTTGCCGGACAGCCGGACCGCTATATCCGGCTGTTTCGGGGTGTAGTCGAGCGCCAGGCAGCGCTGGTCGCCAATTGGGTGCTTGTCGGCTTCGTTCACGGTGTCATGAACACCGACAACACGACGATTTCCGGCGAAACAATCGACTATGGCCCTTGCGCTTTCATTGACGCCTATGATCCGGCAGCCGTTTTCAGCTCCATCGACCACGGTGGACGATACGCGTTCGGCCGCCAGCCCGTCATCATGCAATGGAACCTTGCCCGGCTTGCCGAAACTCTGTTGCCCCTGATCCAGCCCGATGATCTGGACAAGGCAGTCGAACTGGCAAGCGCCGAACTCGGCCGCTTTCCTGATATCTACCGCACATCCTGGCTGAACGGGATGCGCGCAAAGCTGGGTCTGGTGGAAGAAACCGCGGAAGATCAGGACCTGTTCGAAACGATGCTTTCGGTCTTGCAGGAACAATCGGTCGATTACACGCTCTACTTCCGGCACCTGAGCGAGGCTGCTATTGGCGCCCCGCAAAAACTGCGCGAACTTTTTGTCGATCCGACGCAGTTAGACGACTGGCTGGAGCGCTGGATGCAACGCCTTGAAAGCGAAGGCAGAGCGCCGGCGGAAACCAGGGCGGCGATGAACCTTGTCAATCCGCTCTACATTCCACGGAACCACAAGGTGGAAGCGGCACTCCAGAGTGCGGAAACAGGAGAGTATCTTTTACTCAACGAGTTACTGGATGTTCTAAAAGCTCCGTATGAAGAACGCCCCGGCTTTGAGAGCTATGCCCTTCCTGCCCCGGAGGCGTTTGGTCCCTATCAAACCTTCTGTGGAACGTAAGGCTAAACCGTGCGCACCTCTCGGTCGGTTCGATTGCGCCAGAAGCCACCTCGCTCTTGAACGCCGCCGCCACAAGCCTTGCAGTAATCGGATTGCCATCTGCGGCCGGAACTCTATTCTTACGTAAGGTAAAAAGACTTCCCTGGGGGCGCTGAAATGAAAATTATCCCACTTCTGCTGACGAGCGCGGTGCTGCTGTCCGGATCTGCCTTCGCTGAGGAAAACGGCCTTCCCCCACTCACCCCGGACGACCTTCAGTTCTCACCCGAGAACATGGATACCTCCGTGGATCCGGCCGACGATTTTTATCGCTATGCCTCAGGCAAGTGGCTCGACCGGGTGAACCGGCCAGCAGACAAGGCGCGTTGGGATGTTTTTTCGATTATCGGCGAAAGACTGATCAAGCAGCTTGCGGCTGTTTCCGAAAAAGCAAGCGAAAGCTCCGCGGAAGCGCCCAAGGGTAGCCCGACGCAGCTCGTTGGTGACTTTTACAAGGCCTATATGAATGTCGAGGCGATGGATGCTGCAGGCATCGAACCGATCCAAAGCGACCTGGACGCCATCGAAGCCCTGGAAACCCTGGACGACCTCACCCGGTTCGCGGCTGACCAGGCCGCAATGTCCGGACCTGCCCTGTTTGCGATTTTCGCACCGAGTGCAGATCCAGCCGACAGCAAGCGCTACGCCATTTTTTCAGTAGGTCCCAGTTTCGGCGTTGAGGACCACCATCTCGAACTCTTGCGCAACAAGGAAGGCGATCCGCGCATTCCTGCCTACCGTGCCTATGTGGCGGAAATCATGAAGGTCGCCGGTTATCCGGAGGACGATGCCGCTCGCATCGCCGACATCACACTTCGAATAGAAACAGCGCTTTATGCCGGGATACTGACGCCCGAAGAAGGCAACGATCCACGCAACCGCTACAGCAAACTTGGTTATGAGGAGGTCCAGGCACAGGTGCCGGAATTCGACCTCGATCTCTATCTTGAAACAGTCGGCTTCGAGAAACCCGACGCAGTCTACATGTTTGAACCAAGGGCTTTGCCTGAGCTCTCAAAAGTGCTGAAGGAAACACCGCTTGAAGATCTGAAAGCCTATGCGGCTTATCGGGTTATCGAAAACTACAAGGAATTCCTGACATCCGCCTTCGAAGAACCCGCCAAGGAGTTCAATCTTGTCCTGACCGGTGCACGAACGGACCGCCCTCGCGAGGAGCACCTGTACGACCTCCTGAAAGAGAACCTCGGCCATCCTGCCAGCCAACTCTTCGTTGAAACCTACTATTCCGACGAGACCAAAGCCGAAGTCATCAAGATGGTCGAGCGCATTCACGGGAAGTTTCGCGAGCGCGTCGAAACGCGGGATTGGTTGTCGGAAGATACTCGCGCCGAAGCCCTGAAGAAGGTCGACACCTTCTACTACAAGGTCGGCTATCCCGACGAATGGGTCGATTATTCCAAACTCGAGATCGGGGCCGATCCCGTTGCAAACATGCGCAATCTTGGAGCCTTTTCCATGAACCGCATGCTGGAGAAAATCAAGAAACCCGTCGTGCACGAGGAATTCAACACGCAGTCAACGCTGCCGATCGTCATCAATGCCGCCTATACACCTTCCATCAACGGCTTCGAGGTCAATGCGGCCATCACCCAGCCGCCAGCCTATAGCCACGATATGGACGCTCCCTTGCGTTTCTGCCGGATCGGCGCGGTCATCGGCCACGAAATGACCCACGGTTTCGACAGCGGTGGCCGCCGATACGATGCGGAAGGCAACTTCCGTGACTGGTGGACGGAAGCGGATGCAAAGGCCTTCGACAGGGAAGCCCAGAAACTCATCGACCAGGCCAACACCTTCGAAGTGCTGCCTGGCCTTAACGCCAACGGTCCGCTCAACGTCCGAGAGAACATGGCCGATGTCGGCGGCATCACGCTCGCCTATGAAAGCCTGATGGATTATCTGGCCGAGCACCCTGAGGAAAATGTCGAGATAGATGGCCTGTCGCCGGCCAAGCGCTGTTTCATCGGCTGGGCCCAGTTCTGGACGGCCAAGGCCTCCGACCCGTTCCTGCGCATGCTTGTCGCCGGTGACGGGCATCCTCCGAGCCCTTATCGAGCTTTTGCGGCCCTACAACATGTCGATGCGTTCTACGAGACTTTCGGCATCGAGGAGGGCGACCCGATGTGGCTGCCACCGGAGAAACGGGTGAGAGCCTGGTAAACCTCAGCAGGATAATCTCCAGCCTGGCAGCCAGGGACTCTACCCTGCCAGGCGCTCGACCAGAAAGTTCATTTCCTGCTCCAGCTTTTCTCCCGACAGGCCGACGAACCGTGCTTCCAGGCTGATCGTGACGAGACCGTGTACCGCCGCAAAAGCGGTGCGTGTCCGGGCTGCAAGGTCTTCTTCCTGCATGCTTGGATCGAGTTCGCGCAATGGTGCTGCGATGAAGCCGAGAAGCGCGATATTTTCCTGAATATGCCACTCAGGCACCGCCTTGCCTTCAGGCAAGTGATGGCTGAACAGTGTCATCCAGAGGTTTCGATTGTCGCGCGCAAACCCCAGATAGGCCAAAGCCAGCACCTTGAGCCGTGCCAACGGCTCGTCCACGGTTTCGACTTTCGATGCCATCAGATCCTTGATGCGGCCGAGCGTCACCGAGTTGACCGCAAGCAACAACGCATCCTGGTCCGCGAAATGCTTGTAGACCGACCCTACCGAGTAACCGGCATCAGCCGCGATCTTTCTGATGTTGACCGCTTCCATGCCCCCTGCTTCCACGGCGGCAATCGCCGCTTCCAGAACGCGACGATGGGTTTCTTCGCTTTTTGCTTTTTGAACTCCGGCCATTAACCGTATCGCACCTCAAAAGTGAACTTTGTTCATTTTTCATCTTGACCTAATCAAAATGATGTGGCTTTGTCAAATAGTGAACAACGTTCACCTTTTGAGAGAGGCACGATGTTTGAGCCATTCATGAACCAACTGAGGGCGCTGTTTCTAACCAGCGCCGAGGAAAGCCGGGACAATCAGTCTCTTGCTCTCCTCTCCATCAACACGCGTACAGCCGCCGCTTCCGTCCGGGCTGCCCAGGTTGCTCTGGCCCGCGCCAAGGCAGAACAGCAGCAGGACCGCAAGCGGCTGTGGCAAATCAATGCATCCCTCGAAGATCTGGAGAACAGGGCTCGCAACGCCCTCCTCAAAGGTCTTGAACCCCTCGCGAGAGAGGCTGCGGAAGCTATCGCACTTCTGGAAGACGAAAAGTCGGCGCTCGAAGAGGCAATCCGATCGTTCGACGGTGATCTTTCAAGCCTCACGGAAACCTTGCACCGCGCCCAGAGCCGTCTGCGCGCCCTAAAGCGCGGTGAACGCACCGTTGAAGTTCGCGACCAGATCCAGAAAGCACAGTCCTTTGGCTCCAGTACAGGCCAGTCGGCGCTCGCCATTGCAGAAGGACAGCTGGAGGACATCCGCCGACGCCAGGAACGCGACCAATTGGCCGAACAGGAATTCAAGACCTTGTCGGCAGCGGATAACCCGAGTGCGGTTATCGAAAAACTGGGCGATGCCGGTTGCGGCGCGCCTGTGAAAACCAGAGTGGACGATGTGCTCGCCCGCCTGAAATCCGACATTCCGCTTCTTCTGGAAAAAAGCAGCTAACACGAGGACAAGACCATGCAGGAACCCACAGTCAAACATTCCAACAACTGGACCATTTTTACCGCCGGCAGTTTCGCTGTTGCCGCTATCATGATGGCCCTGGGCATCTGGAACCTTGAAGCAAGCTTCTCCGCGAAAGGCTTCTACGCAATGGCCGCAATCATGCTGGTCCATACAGCGGTCACCTTGACCAAGACCATGCGTGATCGCGAGGAAGCCAACAAGTTCCATAACCGCCTGGAAGACGCAAAGACGGAAAAACTGCTGATGGACATCAGCAAGCCGGAACAAGTCTGATCCAGAAATTAAACCGGGCGGAGTTTCTAACTCTCCGCCCGGGTTTCAAAGATTGAAGGTTATGAAGCAGATTGACAGATAGCTGCTTCGAAGGAGGACCTCATGAGCGCGTCACTGATGACATCCAGGCGTTTCGCACCGCTCTTCTGGACGCAGTTTTTCTCTGCATTCAACGACAATTTCCTGAAAAACGCCTTGGTGTTCCTTGTGTTGTTCCAGGTTGGTGGACACGGTGCAGACGGTGACAACACCGGTGTTCTGATAACGTTGGCCGGGGCTGTCTTCATCGCGCCCTTCCTGTTTCTGTCCGCACTCGGGGGCGAACTCGCAGACAAGTTCGACAAGGCTCGGATTGCCCGTGCAACCAAGCTTGCAGAAATTGCAGGCGCAGGCCTGGCCGTGACAGGCATGGCTCTGTCCTCCCTCCCCATCCTCTTTGCCGCGCTGTTCGTGTTTGGTGCCATGTCTGCCTTGTTCAGCCCGGTCAAATACGGGCTGCTCCCGGATCATCTGCCGGCTTCAAACCTGCCGCGCGCCAATGCGTGGATAGAAGCGGGAACTTTTCTGGCAATCCTGGGCGGTACGATTTCCGCCGGCCTTTTGTTCAGTACCGGTGCTCCCACCCTGATCTTTGCTCCAGTGATGATAGCCCTGGCTCTCGCATGTTACGGGCTGAGCCGGCAAATTCCCTCCGCACCGGCAGCAGCCCCTCATCTGACGATTGACTGGAACCTTGCAACGTCCACATGGTGCGTGGTGAGAGATCTGGCTGTCGATCGTCGTCTCTTCCTGGTAGCCATGATGAATGCCTGGTTCTGGCTCATCGGCGCCATGGTGCTCGCTGTTCTGCCGCTGATGGTCAAGACGTTCCTGGGCGGCGAAGAAATTGCCGTCACCTATTTCCTGACCGTCTTCGCCGTTTCGATCGGCATCGGGTCGGCAATTGCCGCCTGGCTTCTGGCTGGCCGCGTCGTCCTTTTGCCGGCTCCCGTCGGAACGCTTCTGCTGGCGCTCTTCTGCCTGGATGCGGCATTTACCCTGGCAGGCCTGCCGGCCACCGCAACAGCATCTGGCTTGCGCGAGTTCCTGACCCATGAGGGCGTAATCCGTCTCAGCGTCGATATGGCCGGCCTTGCCATTTCCGGAGCTTTGCTCGTTGTTCCCACCTTCACGGCACTCCAGACCTGGGCGAAACCGCAGGTGCGTGCCCGCCGGATAGCAGCGTCCAACGCCCTTGGCGCTGCCCTGATGACGGTTGGCGGACTGTTGCTGGCAGGAGCCCAGAAACTTGGATTTTCCGTTCCCGCAATTTTTCTGGCGCTGGCCGGGCTGAACCTGGTCGCAGCTATCGTGATGCTCAAGATCCTGCCGACCAACCCGATGCGCGATGCGATCTCGATCCTCTATCGCGCCATTTTCCGGATGGAAGTCAAAGGCCTGGAAAATCTGGAAAAAGCCGGCGAAGCCCCGATCCTGGCGCTGAACCACGTTAGTTTGCTGGACGCTGGCCTGGCTCTGACCCTGACTGACAAGAAGCCGTCCTTCGCCATCGATTATGACATTGCCCGGCGCTGGTGGGTCAAACCCTTCCTGCACCTTGCGAATGCCCTGCCGATCAACCCGTCAAAACCCATGGCCACCCGCGCATTGATCAAGGTGGTGAACTCCGGCGAACCGATGGTGATCTTCCCGGAAGGCCGGCTGACTGTCACCGGCAGCCTGATGAAGGTCTACGACGGCGCGGCAATGGTGGCCGACAAGACCGGGGCCATGATCGTCCCGATCCGTATCGACGGCCTTGAAAAAACGCCGTTCTCCTACCTGAACCCAAGCCAGATCCGCAAGCGTCTGTTCCCCAAAGTGAAGGTGACAATCATGGAACCTACCCGCCTGGACCTCGACGACGAACTGAGGGGACGTCAGCGGCGCGCTGCAGCGGGTGCCAAGCTGTACAGCGTCATGTCCGAACTGATGTTTGAAACCAGCCTGACGGAAGACGTGACGATCCTGGAGAAGGTAATCGCCACGGCCGAAGAATACGGCTACGGCAAGCTGGCGGTTGAGGATCCGGTGTCCGGAAAGCTGAATGCAGGCAAACTGCTGACAGGCGTTTCCGTTCTTGGCCGCAAACTGTTGCAGCACACCGGTGGAGAAGACACCCTCGGCATCATGCTGCCGAATGCCAATGGCGCTGCCGTTACCGTTCTGGCGACCATGTCTGCCGGCAAGGTGCCCGCCATGATCAATTTCACCGCCGGTCAGGAAAACATTCTCGCTGCCTGCCGTGCTGCGGATGTTCGTACGCTGTTGTCTTCCCGCGCCTTCGTCAAGCAGGCTCGCCTGGAGCAACTGGCTTCAAACCTGGAAGACCACGTTCGCATCATCTGGCTGGAAGATCTGCGCTCTGAAATCGGCTTCATGGACAAGATCCGCGGCCTTCTGACCAAAAGTCGCCCCCTGGTACGCAGGCAAGCGGACGACACGGCAGTGATCCTGTTCACCTCCGGATCGGAGGGAACACCGAAAGGTGTTGTGCTGACACACAGGAACATCCTGTCCAATGCCACGCAGGCAGCCGCCAGGATCGATTTCACTCCGAACGACAAGGTGTTCAACGTCCTGCCGATGTTCCACTCCTTCGGCCTGACGGCGGGCACCATCCTGCCGCTGATATCCGGTGTGCCGGTCTATCTCTATCCCTCGCCCCTGCATTACCGGATCGTTCCGGAGCTGATCTACACCTCCAATGCAACGATCCTGTTCGGCACGGACACCTTTCTCAATGGTTATGCCCGCGTTGCCCATGCCTACGACTTCCGCTCCCTGCGCTACTGTTTTGCAGGCGCGGAGCCGGTGAAACCGTCAACCAGGCAGATCTATCAGGAACGCTTCGGTCTGCGTGTTCTGGAAGGATACGGCGTGACCGAGACCGCACCGGTCATTGCGCTCAACACGCCGATGTACAACCGTCCGGGCACGGTCGGCAAACTGATGCCCGGCATGAAGGCACGCCTTGAGCCCGTACCTGGTGTGGAAACCGGCGGCAGACTGCATGTGTCGGGACCGAACGTGATGGTCGGTTATCTGAAGGCCGAAAATCCCGGCGTCGTCGAACCACTTGTCGACGGCTGGCACGACACCGGCGACATCGTCGAGATCGATGACGACGGCTACATCATCATCAAGGGCCGCGCCAAGCGCTTCGCCAAGATTGCAGGCGAGATGGTGTCTCTGTCCGCCGTGGAAGCCCTGGCGGGTCAGATCTGGCCGCAGCATCTGTCCGCAGTTGCCGCCATCAAGGATGCCCGCAAGGGCGAGAAGCTGGTGCTCGTGACGGAAAACCCGGATGCGGACCGCGCAGCTTTCGTTGAAGGCGCCAAAGCCCGAGGCGCACAGGACCTGATGATACCGGCAGAAGTCCGTGTGGTATCCAAGGTTCCTGTCCTGGGTTCCGGAAAGCTGGACTTCGCAGCGGTTGCAAAACTGGTCAAAGACGGATCTGAACTGGGCGAAGCCGCCTGACGCAACTATCGTCCTCGCAATTCATCTCTGCGGTACCAGGTATTTGACGAGAGAATTCGTGGTCATACGCTCGAACGCGACCCTGTCATATCTGTGGCCCGAAAGGACCTGACCAGGGTCGCGTCTTCTGCGAAGTGAGCTGCATCAGGCCGGGGCCATCACCTCGGCCTTTGCCTTCGCAACGGCAGCTATCAGCCGGTCGACATCTTCCGTCCGGGTTGACCAGTTCGAGACGCTGATGCGAAACCCCTGTCGCCCTTTCCAGGAGGCCTGACCGAACCAGGCTTCACCGGAAGCCTGAACATGGCCAGCGATGCGGGCACAGGCGTCTTCAGCCCCCGGCAGCGTCGCAAACACCTGGTTGAAATGCACCTCATGCGGTACTTCGAACCCGAGCGCTGTCAGATCCCCTGAAATGCGCCTTGCATGACTGTGAAAACGGCTCAGCATGTCCTCCAGGCCTTGCCGGCCGAGGGAAAGCAGCGCTGCCCAGGTCTCGGCTCCGCGGGCAGACCGGCTGAATTCAGGAGCGCGGTTGGCCGGGTTTGATACGGTCGCCGGCAGATAGGTGGCCCCGATTGCCATCGACGCCTGCATTTCCTGCGGATGGCGGCACAAGGCCAAGCCTGAATCATATGGCGTGTTGAGCGTCTTGTGGCTGTCGACCACCCAGCTGTCTGCCTTCTCAAGCCCTTTGAGCGCCGTTGCCGTATCGCTGCAGGCCCTTGCCCACAGCCCGAAAGCGCCATCAACGTGAAGCCAGGCACCAGCGGCATTACACTTGTCGCCGAGTTCGTCAAATGGATCGAAGGCTCCGCTGCAAACGTTTCCTGCCTGGCACAAAACGAGCGTGCGATCATCCAGTTCGGGTAGCTTGTCGATCCGCATCCGCCCCTGATCGTCCACTTCCACCCACTCGATCGATTTTGTGGCCAGGCCCGCCATCCGAAGGGATTTCAGCACGGTTGCATGAATTTCGGCGCTGGCGACAATCCGCAAGCCGGGAGCGCCAATCAGGCCCTCTCCTCTTTCGTGGCCAAGGCGCGACAACAGTGTGTCGCGCGCAGTGACCAGTAGCGCCATATTGGACATGGTCGCACCGGTGGTGAAAGCGCCATCAGTACCTTCAGGCAACCCCAGAAGCCCTACGATCCAGGACACCGCCGTTTCTTCCATCTTGATCACCGAAGGTCCCGTCAAACCGTCTGCAACCTGATCCCACGCGGAGAGCAAGGCCCGGGCCGCGGAGGCTGCAGGCAATGCGCCTCCTATGACATAACCGAAGTACCGGCCTGCCGCCGTCGCAACAGTGCCCTCACCGCCTACGGTCTCGAGCAGATCAAGAATATCGCCAACGTCGGCGCCCTGCTCCGGCAAACCGGGATCGAGCTCGGCAAGACGAGACAAATTCGGCCCGACGCGCCGATCCGGCAAGTGTTTCAGATAACGCACGCCGCGCGTCGCGCCGTTCGAAAAGGCTTCCGCTTGAAGGCCGAGAAGGCTATTTTCCATGTTCGAACCACCAATCCATATCGAAGAGTATCTATATAGATGAATATCAATATAGATGTAGAGTCAAGTTCATTGGCGATGGCGGCACTGGCGAGCCCCGTGCGGCTGCAGATCCTTTTGTGGCTGCTCGACCCTCGAGCCCACTTTCCCCGCCAGCGGGACGGAGACCTCGTGGATGACGGCGTGTGTGTCGGTTTCATCACCGACAAAGTGGGCCTCAGCCAACCGACCGTCAGCTCACACATGAAAAAGATGTCGGAAGCAGGCCTGGTAACTGGAAAGCGGATCGGCAACTGGATGTTCTACAAACCCGACAGGACAAGGCTTGAAGACCTGGGATTGAAGCTCACATGCGCATCGCAAACGGATCCTGAAGCCTCAAATGCTGGCCAACCGGCCAGCGAAACCGTTTCCTGAACAACCGCGGCTTGAGCAAACTCATCCCGGCGATCCTGCCGCAGTCGCGGCTTGCAGCTGCAAGAAATCTCGGACTAGATCAGGAGTAACTCTTGATCGGAATCGATTGATAGTCCTTTGATCAACCCTGAAGTGTCGGGGTGGCTCGTTTCTGAACACCGCTTCGCGAAATTCTTTTGCCTACCAGACAGGAATGCAAACATGTCCGCACCCGCTTATGACGACCAGAATGTCTTTGCCAAAATCCTGCGCGGCGAACTGCCGAGCCACAAGGTTTACGAGGACAACAAAACACTGGTGATCATGGACATCATGCCCCGCGGCGATGGTCATGTTCTGGTGATCCCGAAAGCCCCTTCCCGCAACATCCTGGATATCGCACCGGATGATCTCAACGCGGTCATGGCAACAACGCAGACCATGGCCAGGGTGGTGATCAAGGCCTTTAATGCCGACGGCACGACCATCCAGCAATTCTCGGAGCCTGCCGGTGGCCAGGTGGTGTTCCACACCCATGTCCATGTCATTCCACGTTTCGAGGGCGTGTCGCTGAAACCCCACACCGGTGCGATGGCAGACAATGACCTGCTGGCAGCGCAAGCAGAAAAGATACGAGCCGCACTGGCCTGAGCCAGGCGAGCATCTCCAGCCATTCAGCACACAACAGACAACGCCCGCCTGGCTTCAAACCGGGCGGGCGTTTTTCTCGATGCTCAATCAGCTATCGAACCACCAGCGGCTGCAGGCACGGGCACCGTCGAGCTCCCAGCTCGATGCCAGTTGCTCACCATGCTGAACATTGCTGCGGCGGGCATAAACGAAGTTGCGGAAGAACGGGATGATCGTGCCGCCGTCGTCATGCGCAAGCAGCGCCATTTCCCGGTACATCTCTGCCCGCCTGGTGTCGTCCAATTCGGCCTTCGCCATCAACAGCAGTTCGTTGAAACGCTCGTTCTGCCAATGGCTCTCGTTCCAGGCGGCGTCGGACTTGTAGGCCAGCGAATACATCACATCCGGTGTCGGACGCGCACCCCAGGCCACCACACAGAACGGCTTCTTCAGCCAGACATCCGAGTAATAGCCGTCGTTCGGTTCACGCACGACCTTGATGTCGATGCCCGCCGCCTTGGCATGCTCGGCATAAAGCACGCAAAGATCGACCGCGCCGGAGTAAATGGATTCTGCAGAGGAAATGCTGATGGATAGTCCCTCGGCACCGGCCTTTTTCAGCAATGATTTCGCCTGGTCCGGATCGTAGTCGTGTTGGGGAATGTCATCCGGCCAATAGGGCATGGCTGGCGAATGGTGGAAATCGTTCGCCTTTGTCGCTGCACCAAAGGCGATCTTCTCAATGATCTCGTCGCGGTTCATCGCGAGCTTGAGTGCGTTGCGAACATCCTTGTTGTCAAACGGAGGCGTATCGCAGAACATCGGCATCGTGAGCGTCGAGGCAGACGGCACATTGTCGATCTCCAGGTTCGGATTGCGCGCAAGCAGACCCATCGTCTTCAGATCGATAAGCGAAACGGCATCCACGTCGCCAGTAACCAGAGCCGTCTGGCGGGCGTTCGGATCGGTCAGGATGATCAGTTCCACACCGTCGAAATGTGCACCATCCAGATGCCAGCCGTCATGGCGCGTCAGCGAGAACCTGACACCGAAGTCACCGGTTTCGATCTTGTAGGGACCGGTACCGTCGCCCGAAGCCCAGTCGATCGAGCCATCGGTGTTCGCCGGACAGATGGCCAGATGGTAATCGGTCATGAGCCACGGCAGATCCGCATTGCCCGATGACAGTTTGAAAACGATCGTGTTGTCGCCGTCCTTGACGATATCAGCGACGTCGGTCAGCAGAGCCTTGGCCGCGGAGGTCGTGCTGTCGCCGCGGTGGTGGTTCATCGATGCAATGACGTCGTCGGCTGTCATCTTGCGGCCGGAGTGGAAGGTAACGTTTTCGTTGAGCTTGAAGGTCCATTCCGTTGCGTCCGCATTCGCCGTCCATTCGGTGGCGATATCCGGCCCAAGAGACCCGTCTGGTTCGATCAGGGTAAGGTAACTGCGGTGAGTATGCGCCAGCACGATCATGGCGATGGTGAGATAGGTGCCCGGATCGTGGGTGTCTGATGTATTGCCGTCATGAATGCCGACCTTGAAGGTTCCGCCCTGCTTTGGTTGCGCCTTGGCTTTCGTGGTCCAGAGCCCAGTTACGGCGGAAGCTGCAACACCGGCAGCCATGGAATAATTCAGGAAATCACGGCGGGAAATGCGGCCAGATTTTGCGGCCTCACCCAGTTTTTCCAGCATTTCCGTATCTTTGAACTTGTCCTTCATCGTCAGATTACCTCCAAGTTTGCAGTCACCATCTGGCTTGCGCCCGGTTTCAATCGTTAACTCTAGGTCGGCTGCGTTTTATCCGATCATCCCCCATTCGAAGTTTAGTGCCGCAAAAACGACGTTTCGTTAGATAGTGCGCGGCAAAAGATTGTCCTGTCAGGATTGCGGATAGAAGAGAGGGAAACTGCAGACGGTGCTGCGCATCGCGGAGAAGACGCCGGCTGTGACAAGATCTTACGCGACGCCCGCCTGAACTGCGGCGTCTTCCTGCTCCTTGGCCATGTTCTGGTCTTCCTGCAGCACCTTGACCACCGACGGCCTTTCCGCGAACCGCTCGATATAGGCGGTGAATTCATCGAATTCCGGTACGATGCCGAACATTGTTCCCCACCGCAGCCCCATTCCCCACAGAACGTCGACAGCCGTCATCCGTTCACCCAGAACGAAAGGTCCCTTTG
This sequence comes from Labrenzia sp. THAF191a, assembly GCF_009363335.1. Lineage (GTDB taxonomy): Bacteria > Pseudomonadota > Alphaproteobacteria > Rhizobiales > Stappiaceae > Roseibium > Roseibium algicola. Next base: position 4,107,420 of record NZ_CP045333.1, on the reverse strand, counting down.
CCAGCTGGGCACGCATGCTTTCCATGACGGTGTCAAACGAACCATAGGCGGACATGGAATGCGGCGGTTCTTCGCGCTTGAGTGCGCGGTCGATCATTGCCGGCTCAAAACAGGATGCCATATGCACGAACCATCGCAGGTACGGTCCGCGCAGTGGATCATCCAGCGAGGGGGTCAATCCTTTTTCGGGAAACAGATCGGCCAGATAGACATAGATCGCGACCTGTTCGGTAATGACTGCCTCGCCAACGCGCAATGCCGGAACTTTGCCAGCCGGGTTGACGGCAAGATATCGGGGTGTCCGGTTTTCACCCAGCTTCAGATTGAGCACATTCAGCTTGTAAGGTGCGCCCAGCTCCTCCAGGAGAACACGTACGCCGGTGGCGCGTGTCTGTGGTGCGTAAAAGAGTTCGACCTGATCCGCCATGTTCCTCTCCTTGAACGGGTGCAATCGCCGTTCTCTTCAACCTAGCCTATCTGGCGGGCAAGTGAACACGGGAAATCGCTTGGTGTCAGGAAGCCATCGTGTCGAGGATCAGCCAACCGGAAACGAGAAAGATTTCTGCGGCAAGTACGCCAACAAACACACGTTGCCGGGCTGCAAAAAACGATGCAAAGCCGAAACCGGCGGCAGCCAGACGCAGCCAGAGAGGTGTTTCTGCCAGCACACCTTGCGGGAACAGGATCAGCTTGGAAATCACTCCGGCAACCAGCGCAGTTGCAACACAGCGCACCCAGATCAGCAGTTCGCCGTCTTCACGCAGCCTGCCACCAGCAAAGACACCCAGCCATCGCCAGACGTCAGTTGCAAACCAGCCGGCGATGATGATCATCACCAGTGGCCACCAGGTTTCGGATACCAATCCACCTGCCGTTGATCCCTCCATCACGACAGCCCCCTGCGCATGATCCTGGTTCCGAGGTAGGCAATCGTGCCGCCAACAAGGCCGGTCCAAAGCAGATCCAGCCCGGGCAGATAGGTGAAGAAGACCGGTCCGAGCAGCAGTCCTGCGACCATGGCCGCCCGGTCGGCATTGAGCCTTGCCGCCCCCCAGAGCGAGCACAGGAAATAGACAGGCGTCAGCAGGAACAAGGCACCCGCCACCATGCCCGGCATGCTTTCAACCAACAGATAGGAGACGCCGGTCATGCAGAAGACGAAGCTGGTCACCGCCGCGCCGAAACCAATGAAAAACGGCAGACGCCCTTCCCTCGGCATGTCCGGCAGGTGCTTCATCGCGAACACCCAGGCAGTCACCGCAACGAAATGAGACGCGATCAGCAATTGCCAGGTCTTTGTCTTGCCCGGCACCTTGACCAGCGGCATCAAGGCCATGGTCATCGGCATCAGACGGACTGATGCAAGAGCGACGGCAATTCCGGCAGGAAGGATTCCCATTCCGGAGGAAATCGCGCCTGTCAGAACCACGATGGAAGGCAGTGCCCAGACGAAACCGGTCATTGCCAGCGTCTCAAAGAGCGTCAGTCCTGTTTCACGGGCAAGCCCCGCATACCCGACAAAAGCTGCAGTCAGAATAAACGCTGGAATAGACACCGCCGCCCGCGCTCCACGCGCCATCCAGACCCGGGCATGCTCCGGCGGGTTCTGGGATTCCTGGTCGATATCTGGCTGATCAGGAGCCGTCATCAGGCTGACTCATCTCTGGGCAGTTAGTAAGGTAGCCTTACCTTTTTGGAGATTTTCTGTCCAGAGTGCCAATTGGCGAAAGAGTTCGGCACGCGAATTGCCGAACTCCCTTTGTTGCCGTCTGAACAGCTCACACCGACCGCGTCAGCCCGCCATCGATACGTATGTTCTGACCTGTGATATAGGCCGCCTCGTCGCTGGCCAGGTAGGCGATCAGGCTTGAGATCTCGTCCGAGCGGCCGTAGCGGCCCATGGGGATACGCGCCAGGCGATCTTCCTTCTCCGGCAGGCTGTCTATGAAACCGGGCAGGATATTGTTCATGCGCACGTTCTCGGCAGCGAACTTGTCGGCAAACAGCTTGGTGAAGCTGGCAAGCCCTGCCCGAAACACACCGGAAGTCGGAAACATCGGGTCCGGCTCGAAGGTGGCGAATGTCGAGATATTGATCACCGTTCCCCCACCTTGCGCAGCCATGATCGGGGCGACAAGGCGTGCCGGGCGAATGACGTTCATCAGGTAGTAATCCATGCCGAGGTGCCAGTCCTCGTCGGAGATTTCCAGAATATCGCCTTTCGGGCCATGTCCGGACGAATTGACGAGAACATCGATCCGGCCAAGAGCGTCCACCGTCTTGCTGACAAAAGAGGTCAGGTCGTCTGCAACCAGATTGGATCCGGTGAACCCGACCCCGCCCAATTCCTCCGCAAGCGCTTCCCCCTTGCCGGAGGACGACAGGATTGCGACCCGGAACCCATCTGCAGCCAACCGTCTTGCTGCATCGGCCCCCATGCCGGAGCCGCCAGCGGTGATCATCGCAACCTTGTTATCGCTCATGTTCGTTCTCCCGAAAGTGTCTGCTTCATAGCTAGGCAAGCAGCCGGGCGGCGGCAAATGATTTTCCTGAATGGTTTCAATTCCAAACATGAATGAGAACAAGCGCAGTACGCCTGTCGGAGGACAGGTCCAGAGCGTGAACCAACCCGGCCGCTTCGCGCATTGCGCGTCGTCTGTGCAGGCGAAAAACAAAAAGGCCCCGAATCTCTTCGGGGCCTTTCCGATCTGATTGTGCAGGGCCTCAGTCCGCCAGCGGCACCTTGGGCACAAGGCTTTTCTTGGCCGGACCGCTCTTGCCTGCAGGCGGCTTCGTATCCTTGGCGGCCGCTGCCTTGGCAGCAGGCTTGCGCCGGCGCTTCGGCTTTGCCTTGGTTTCGGTCTTGGCCTTGGCTTTTGGCGGTGTCGCACGCTCCTCGATGCTTTCCAGAAGCAGACCCTTGCCGTCCTCGGACACGGTGACCTTGACCATTCCGCCTTTCTTCAATTTGCCGAACAGCACCTCGTCGGCCAGAGGCCGCTTGATGTGCTCCTGGATGATCCGCCCAAGCGGGCGAGCCCCCATCTGGCTGTCATAGCCCTTGTCGGCAAGCCACTTCACGGCATCTTCCGTCAGCTCGAAGGTCACGCCGCGGTCAGCCAGCTGGACTTCCAGCTGCATGACGAACTTCTCAACCACCTTGTAAACGACTTCCATCGGCAGATTGCCGAACGGAATGATCGCATCGAGACGGTTGCGGAACTCCGGCGTGAACAGCTTGTTGATCGCTTCCGCGTCGTCGCCTTCCCGCTTCATGCGGTTGAAGCCAACCGGCATCTTGGCCATGTCCGCGGCACCGGCGTTGGTGGTCATGATCAGGATGACATTGCGGAAATCGACCTGCTTGCCGTTGTGGTCGGTCAGCTTGCCATGGTCCATCACCTGCAACAGGATATTGAACAGGTCCGGATGAGCCTTTTCGATCTCGTCCAGCAGCAGCACGCAGTGCGGATGCTGGTCGACGCCGTCGGTCAAGAGACCACCCTGGTCGAAGCCGACATATCCCGGAGGTGCACCGATCAGGCGCGACACGGTGTGCCGCTCCATGTATTCGGACATGTCGAACCGGATCAGTTCAACACCCAGTGAAGATGCCAGCTGCCGAGCGACTTCCGTCTTGCCGACGCCTGTCGGGCCGGAGAACAGATAGCTGCCGATCGGCTTGTCAGGCTCACGCAGACCGGCACGCGCCAGCTTGATGGCAGAGGCCAACGTCCCGATAGCTTCATCCTGTCCGTAGACAACCCGTTTCAGATCCTTGCCGAGGTTCTCCAGAATCTCCGCATCGTCCTTGGAAACGGACTTCGGCGGGATCCTGGCCATGGTGGCAATCGTGTTCTCGATTTCCTTCACGCCAATGGTCTTTCGGCGGCGGGCTTCGGGAACAAGCATCTGTGAGGCACCGGTTTCATCCAGCACGTCGATCGCCTTGTCCGGCAGCTTGCGGTCGGAAATATATTTCGCCGACAGCTCCACAGCCACCTTGATGGCATCGTTGGTGTAACGAACCTTGTGGAAGTCCTCGAAGTAAGGCTTCAGGCCCTTCAGGATATCGATCGCGTCCGGGATCGACGGCTCGTTGACGTCGATCTTCTGGAAGCGGCGAACCAGCGCCCGGTCCTTTTCGAAGAACTGGCGATATTCCTTGTAGGTGGTCGATCCGATACAGCGGATCGCTCCGGAAGCAAGCGCCGGTTTCAGGAGGTTGGACGCATCCATCGCCCCGCCAGAGGTTGCACCGGCGCCGATCACCGTATGGATCTCGTCGATGAACATCACCGCACCCGGGTAGTCCTCGATCTCCTTGACCACCTGCTTCAGCCGCTCCTCGAAATCGCCGCGATAGCGGGTACCCGCCAGCAGCGAGCCCATATCGAGCGAGAAGATGGTGGCATCCTTCAGGACGTCCGGCACATCGCCATTGACGATGCGATGCGCCAGCCCTTCCGCAATGGCCGTCTTGCCGACACCAGGGTCGCCGACGAAGAGCGGATTGTTTTTCGATCTGCGGCACAGGATCTGGATCGTGCGCGAAATTTCGCTGTCGCGTCCGATCAGCGGATCAATCTTGCCGTTGGTGGCCTTGGTGTTGAGATTGACACAGTAAGCTTCAAGAGCGTCCGTCTTCTGACTGGACTTCTTCTCGGTTTCAGCTCCGGGCATCACATCTTCTTCATCCGCCCCTTCGACTGGACGGGCCTCGGACATGCCGGGACGCTTGGCAATGCCGTGCGAGATATAATTGACCGCGTCGTAACGGGTCATGTCCTGATCCTGCAGGAAGTAGGCCGCATGGCTTTCGCGCTCGGCAAAGATCGCAACAAGCACGTTGGCGCCGGTCACCTCTTCCCGCCCGGACGACTGGACGTGGATAACCGCCCGCTGAATGACGCGCTGGAAGCCCGCGGTCGGCTTGGAGTCCTCGTCACTGTCCGTGACAAGGTTGTCCAGCTCGGTTTCGATATATTCAACCAGATTGCGGCGGATCGTTTCCAGATCCACGTTGCAAGCCCGCATGACCGCAGCCGCGTCCTGGTCGTCCAGCAACGCCAGCAGAAGATGCTCCAGCGTTGCATACTCCTGCTGTCGCTCGTTGGCGAAGGCCAGAGCCTGGTGAAGTGCTTTTTCAAGACTGCGTGAGAAGGAAGGCACGTGCGTTTGTCCTCACTTTTTTTCCATGACGCATTGCAACGGATGCTGATGCTTGCGCGCGAAATCCATCACCTGGGTGACTTTCGTCTCCGCGACCTCGTAGGAATATATCCCGCATTCCCCGACGCCGTGATGGTGAACATGCAGCATAATGCGGGTCGCCTCTTCGCGGTTTTTTTGGAAGAAGTTCTCCACAACGTGAATGACGAACTCCATCGGAGTGTAGTCATCGTTCAACAGCAGCACTCGATAGAGATTTGGCCGCTTGGTTACTGTTTTGGTACGGGTGACTGTAACCGTTCCGGCGTCGCCACCGTCATTGTCATAATCAGAGCCCGCCGACATTGCCGTTTCTTTTGCCTCTATCACTCCGGCCATCACCAAATTTCGAATCCTGAACACACTGCCCTGCGCAGCTGGTCCAGAGCTTTCCGCAGCACGGACTGCGCCGCGAATACGCATTCTCAGTGGTAATCCTGCCGCGCAAGCCGCGCTCGCGCAATGGTCGATTTCATCAACATAAAGGTCAACAACGCATTTGTAGTCCCTGCGCTGCCGGTCAAGGGGAATGTAGGTTGCCCGTTAATGATTAAAAGGTGGCAAGAGAACGCATTTCGAAATCCGGCTGCAAATGGCAGGATGAAGCGCGGGAAGCCTGTAAATCTGTACATATACGAAAAAACCCGGCTCGTCGGAGCCGGGTTTGAAACTTCAAGCCATCCTGCGACGGCTAAAAGGAAAACTTATTTCGCAAGCTTGCCCATCACACCTTCGTAAGGCTTGTAGGCGTCCTTGGACATGTCGGTGACCATTTCACCAATCTTTGTCATCTCGCCAACAAAACCTTCGTAAGCGGTTTTGACGTAGTCGGCCTGCGCTTCAAATGCCTTGTCGAGGGACTTGGAGGAAACGAGCTTCTCAACAGCTGCGGAACCTTCCTCGAAGGACTTTTTCTGGTAGTCGGCCATTTCAGCGGCGATGGCCTGGAAACCCTTGCTGAAGGAGCCGAAGGACGCCATGGCCATATCCATGTTGTCTTTGCTCATCTTCTGCATTTCATCAAAGTTGTTCATCATTTTTCTGCCCTTTTCCGGCGAACCGGTTTCCAATCCCAAGCATCGGCCTTATGGGGCGGCCCGGCGCGCGCATCGCGTTACCTACGGGAATTTGTCGTAATGCACTGCACAATAAGTGTCAAGGCGATTTTGCATTGCAAAAACAACCATTGCGCGAAATTGACAATCCTTCCATGGCGTAAACTGTCAGGCTCCCCCGGGAAAACAGATACCTCTGATCGAGACCGGCCCCAGCAACCGGAAGCAGGAAGCAACAAAGCCCCAGAAAGATTTCAGTCAAATTCTTTAAATTGACCAACTTCGGAACAACAGTTGTCGGAAATAAACGAACTCTTAACCAATAAAATAAATGGAAATAAGAATTACATCAAAACAATTCTTTTCAAGTACGCAAAACACAACTTTAACCAACAATTAACTCTAACAAAAAACTATTTTTTTAAGTGCTTTTTCGATCATTCATTTACTCATTCGTAACCGTGATTCCATCAAATGACATGGAGAACAACGGGGCCGCGGCTTTGAATCGCAGGGGGTTAAGATCCGAACCGTGCCGCTCCAGATACGAACCACGTGACCCAGAATGGGATAGTAATTGTGTTTGGGATGCGTATTTTTCGCAAAGGACGGGCTCTCGCCCGCACCGCAAAGATCTTGACCCTCGGCCTGGTGCTCCTGGGGGTGCCGGCAACGGCGATGGCCAACCCGAAATATGCGGGGATCGTCGTTGATGCCAAGACCGGCAAGACACTTTACTCCTCCTCGGCTGACGCCTACCGGTACCCGGCATCACTCACCAAGATCATGACGCTTTATCTTGTGTTTGAGGAACTGGAAGCCGGGCGACTGTCGCTGGACTCTAACCTGAGCGTTTCCAGCTACGCTTCTGCACGTCCGCCGTCCAAGCTGGGCCTCAAGCCCGGCGGTACGATCAAGGTCAAGGACGCCATCCTCGCACTTGTCACCAAGTCCGCGAACGACGTCGCATCCGTGATCGCTGAAAACCTTGGTGGCTCTGAAAAGAAATTCGCCGAGCGCATGACACGTACGGCGCGCCAGATCGGCATGTCGAAGACCACTTTCCGCAATCCGCACGGCCTGCCCGACAGCGGACAGCGTACGACTGCCCGCGACATGGCGACGCTCGGCCGCGCGATCCAGGAACGTTTCCCGCAGTACTACGGCTACTTCAAAACCCGTGCCTACAAGTACAAGGGACGCACCTATGGCAACCACAACAAGCTGCTGGGCCGCGTAAAGGGTGTGGACGGCATCAAGACCGGTTACATCCGGGCTTCCGGCTTCAACCTGGTGACATCTGTAAACCGGGACGGACGACAGATTGTGGCCGTTGTGATGGGTGGCAAGACCGGCGCGTCACGCAACGCGCAGATGACAAAGCTCATCAACTCCTATCTGTCCAAGGCAAGCCGCGGTCCGAGAACTGCCCCGCTGATCGCTCAGAGCACGTCTGAACCGACTTTCGTGGCCGTTGCACTGAAGAACCCGCCTCTTCCGAACAGCAAGCCGGGAAGCGAACCTGTGCCTGCAACGGGTGAGCCGATGGTGCTGGCATTCACCGCACCATCCAACCCCAGCGCCATTCCGACACCGGCTCCGGCCCCCCTTCCCGTGACTGCGTCCAATGCGCCAGTCATGGCTTCGGCCCAGCCCCCTGCCTCGGTTCCCGGCTTTGGCAACGACGTTCCGCTGCCGCCGAAACTGGTCAAGCAACGCTTTGACAGCACCTTTGCAGTCGCAACAGCTCTGCCGCCGATCCCGCCTTCAAGCCCGGATGAGCCGCTGAACACCAATTCGATTTCCCGGACTGCCCTGATCGAAGCTGCAAGAGCAGAGGTCGTGAAGTCGGACAACAGCCAGCGCGCTGTCGGTTCCGCGCAATCGGTCAAGACTGTCTCCGTTCAGACGATCGCGGTCAACACGACGCCGGTTGAAACGGTTGCTGCACCGGAAGCCACTGCTGCCGACAACAGCAGCGATGACGACAGCGTTACGGTTGCAACCAGCGACACCCGCGATGTCGAGCCGGGCTGGCAGGTCCAGATCGCCGCAACAGAATCCGAAGGCCAGGCCATCACGATGCTTAAGAACGCCAAGGCCAAGACCGGATCCGCCCTTCGCGGCCGGGTCCCTTACACCGAACCCGTCGACACCAACGGACAGACCCTTTACCGGGCCCGCTTCGTCGGCTTCGACACGAAAACAGCTGCGTGGAATGCCTGCAAAAGCTTGAAAAAGGCAAAATACGCTTGCTTCGCCATCTACCAGTAACCGCGTAACGGATGCCGTCAATGTCTTCTGAGAAGCGTGTCTTTAGCCTCGTTGATTTTCGCCGCGAGGAAACCGGAGCCTCCCTGGTCGGGATGGACCCGCATCATAAGCCTGCGGTGCGCGGCTCTAATTTCCGCGTCCCCGGCATCGGGCGTAAGCCCCAGGATCTGGTAGGCCTCCTCATCTGTCATGGGGCCAGAGCTCGCCGCGCTTCCCTGCCGCTCTGCTCCATCCGCCTGGAAGTGTTCACGCCAACCGGCAAGCCTGCGGTCGAGATAAGCTTCGACTAACTTCTGGCTCTGACCGTCCTGGGCTGTTTCCCGCCAAAAGGCTTCCAGGTCCGTTTCGGTCAACTGATCCAGCTCGCGCCCCTGATAGGTGCCTGCCAGCACGGTCCCGGTCATGTGACCGGTATCGTGATCGAGTTCCATCTCCACCATAGCGGTCCGCACGCGGGAACGTTGTCCGGAGGTTTTCTGGGGTTTGTAGCCTGACGAGAGCCAGTTCAGCCCGGACATGCCCAGCACCGACAAGCCAAGCCCGAACAACGGGATGGCAAACACGAACCGGCCCGTCAGCGCAAAGACTAGCGCCAGCACCATCAGAAACGCACCTCCGAAGAGGCGAAGTCCTCTGGCCAGATTTGCGGGATTGGCGTTCACGAACTTGTTGCCGAGCGTCAACAGGGCGGTCAGCAGTATCAAGCCGATAATCAGATAAATCATGTGGCGGTAGGTTCCCCGTTCGCCGGCCCGGGACCATCATATTGGGATGCTCCGGCCCTACTCCAGTCACGTGTTGAAAGTTGCCGATTATGTAAACCTGCGGCACCGGCTACAGCAAGGAAGTGCAAGCGCGGCGCTTTCCGGGCTCTAGCGGGCCGATGGTAGCTGCTGCAGCAGGAGCGTTGCGCCCTTGCCACCTTGTTTTTCCAGCTGCTGGAGTGCTGTCCGGCCTCCGCTGGCGAAAACGGCAACCGCTTTCAAAAGATCAGCCAGTTGCTGGGCCGACCCGGAATCAAACCGGCAAAAGGCGCCGTTGGTCAGTCTGGCCATCTCGCGAAACGCGCGCTCAGCGACGCTGTCACGCCCCTCCTGAAACAGGAACATCGGCACACCAAGCATGCCCAGCTGGCCGGCCTTGTCACACAGGGCATCCACGTCCTCTTCCATGCAATCGCCGACATAGACCAGCGCCGCGATTTTCTCGGTATTGGCAGCGGACAACGCAGCCGAGAGCACCTTTCGGATCTGGGTACGCCCACCCTGACAGGAAATCCGGCTCATGGCCTGGGCAAGCTCAGTGCCGCTGGAAAACCAGCGGGACGCCCGGCATTCACCGAAGCCGCGAAAATAGACAAGCTTGATGCTGAGGCCTGAAATCTTGCCGGCTTCCTGAAACATCTCCGCCTGAATCTGACAGGCCTGGTCCCAGGTCGGTTGACGGCTCATGGTAGCATCCAGGGCAAAAACCAGTCGCCCGTCGCTGCCCGGTTGCGGAGCAATTTCCTTGGCCTTCTGAAGAAAGGCAGCGACATCGGATTCGGCTGAAGGCACGCTAGCGTCCTGCCGGACCCTCGGGTCTACCGCGCCTTTGCCGGTCTTGACGTTCACGGCCGCCTCCTTCTGCCAGTTGGTGACACTCAACTTGGGTCGGAGCTGTCGTTTTGGCAAGCCTCAAGCCGTCGGATGCGACATGTCGCAGCCGATCATGTTCTTACGCTACCGCTGAAATCAGGCGTGTCTTTCCGGGCCGAGCCATCTGCAGGTATGCCTCCATGACGAGGACGTTAGGCACCCAGCACAGCCAGGCGATAAGCGGATAGGCGACTTCAAAATCGACCCCCGCCGCCATGCTGCTCCCCAGATAGACCCGCAATGTTACGGCAGCAAATGTAAGGGCTGCCGAACGCAGCATCCAGGCTCGGTGACGCGGGAATTGCCGCCTCAAGGCAAAGGCCAACGCGATACCGGTCGTCGCCAGCCACAAGACCGCAAGAATCGCAAAGCCTGTTGCAGCGAAGGGGCCTGCAGTCGTGTGAAAGGCAAGCTGAAGTCCCGCTATCCCCGAGACCAGGATTGACACGACGTACCCCCGCCCCAGCCAGCGATGCAGTTTCGGCCTGCTGGCTCGCAACCTTGTCATGAATTGAAACGGCATCAACGCAAGTGCGATCGGTGCAACACCGATATGGGCGTAAAGCATCAGCGCATTTCCATCGAGGTTATGCGCCACGAATTCCATCGAAGCGGATACCCCCAGCGCCAAAAACCTCAATGAAGCCACGGCGACCAGAGCGGCGCTCACAGCTGCCGTCCAAAAAGCCACGTTTGCTGCAAACTTTGAAACCATCGACATACCGACCCTCCAACAAAACTTGACAGTGTCAAGATAGAGCGAAACTTGACACTGTCAAGCGAATGGCCGATGAAGATCACATGACAGCTCCTCCTCCTTCTCGTCGCAAAAGAGACGGCAGTCTTCGAAAATCCCTGGTTGATGCAGGCGTGGCGCTTCTGCGAGAACGTGGTCCGGACAAGCTCTCGTTGCGTGAATGCGCCGCCAAGGCAGGTGTGTCACACGCTGCGCCCGGTTATCACTTCAAGAACATCGCAGGTTTGTCGACGGCGATTGCAGCGCGCGGATTCGCCCTGTTTTGCCAGGCGATGGAACAACGCCTCGATGCGTCCCCTCCTGCGGCAACAGAAAGACTGAGCGCGATCTGCCAGGGGTATCTGGATTTCGCCACCGGCCACCCGGAGCTGTTCCTGTTCATTTTTTCGGGACAGAAGTTCAATGAGGATGACGAGGAATTCGCGGTGCACGCCTCAAGGGCCTACGCCATCCTGCGCGAAACATGCGCCCCGCTGATCCCTGAAGGGACTGACCCGGAAGAAATCGAGATACTCGTGTGGTCGCTGGTGCATGGCTATGCCCACCTTGCCATGACACGAAAGAAGGAGAACCCGGGCCTCGGGCGCGGCTGGCCGGAACTCGGCACACTGGTCACGCATCTTCAGAAGGCCCTGCCGGATCCAGGCTGATATCAGCGGATCAAAGCAGGCAGAGTTCCGTAAGATCCCGCCGCATGTCTTCCGGCATGGCGTGTGCCGTACCACCAGCCTTCAGGTCCGCCGGCGCGTCCTGCACCTTCAGATATCGCCAGCCCTGAAACGGCCGCTTGGGCTGGTACTGGGTCAGGATCAGTCTCGGTTCCATCACCAGGTCGCAGCGTTTGACGCCCGCCTGATCCGTAAACGGCCTGATGTCGATCAGGTGCTGACGCACCTGGATCCTGCCCTTGATCACCCAATAGAGAGAACCACCGTCCAGAAGCTCGTCCTTGCGGGTTGGCACCATGCGCGTCGTATGGATCGTTTCCGCCGGAAGTCCCGATTTGCGGGCATTGTCCATACGAAAATCGATCCAGGCCTGAAGAGACTCGACGCTGTCCGCGCCGACGCACAGTTTTACCAGATGCAAGGTCATGCTTCTGACGTATCAGGCTTCCCGCCAAGGTCAAGATTGTGGCGAGAAACGGCGGTGGATTGTCCACCTTCACAGGCAGCTTCAGCTTGCGCCGATGGCAAGAACGGGGTTCTCTTTGCCCATGGAAGTATTTGTAACGGGTGGAACCGGCGAGATCGGTTCTGCCGTGGTAAAGCGGCTGGTTCAGGATGGTGCCAGGGTAATCGGTCTGGCCCGCTCTGACGCGTCCTCGGCAAAGCTGCGTGCGTTCGGTGCAAGCGCCTACCCGGGCGACCTGCGAGCACCGGAAAGCTGGGTATCACGGGCGGCCTCATGCGATGCCGTCATCCATCTTGGTGCAACTTTTTCTGAAGACATGGGCCGTGTTGACCGCCAGAGCATGCTTGCGCTGAAACAGGCATCAAGGCACCGCAAGCAGCCGCTCAAGATTATCTACACCGGAGGCATCTGGCTCTTTCCCGCAACGACAGGCGACAGCCTGCTGACCGAGAAAACCCAGTTCGCCCCCTTACCTGCGTTTCGCTTCATGACCGAGACGATCAGGACCCTGTCACACGGAACGGATCTCAATCTGACCGTCATTCATCCGGCCCTCGCCTGCAGCCAGACGACCGGACCGATTGCCGAGATGACCGCCGCGCTGAAGGAAGGCAGGCCGTTCGAAACCCGCGCGACGTCGCAAACCAAATGGGCGCTTGTTGAAATCAACGACCTTGCCGCGCTTTATGCTCTTGCCCTCAAGAACGCAAGGTTCCGGATGTCACTGATCGCGAGCTGCATTCCCGGCATCTCGGTCGGTCATCTGGCATCTCACATTTCAGCCCGCCACGGGTTGCCGTTGGAAATCGTAACGGTTCCGGCCTCTGAAGCAGCCGAACCACTGACCGACTGGGCCGCCGGTTTTGCCTTGTCGCAATCCGTCGACGTCAGCCATGCCCGAAGGGCAACCGGCTGGCAACCGGAACATTCGACAATAGAGGACCTCGTGGTATCCCAGTCAAAATAGACGATAACCTTGAGTTTTGAGCAGCTTAGCGAGCCGAGTCCGGTATTGGACAAAGACTTTCTAAAGTTTTGGAGGTGTATGGTCCGGACAAAAGCTCAATACAGGGTCCGGGCGTGTTACGTACACTCACATCGTTGCTGGTCTTTCTCGTTTCCGTTTTGCCACTTCAGGCGGAAAGCATCCCCGTTGGCATATTCAAGGTGGTGAACACAGAAGGTTTCGTTCAAAGCAACGGGGAACGCATCGCGCTGGCAACCGACATGAGCGAAGGCACGGCCCTGATCGAAAGGGATGCCACCAACCGTCTTGATGTCGAGATCAACGGCGCCAAACTCAGCCTGTTTCCGCTGGAACAAGGCCTGGCTGCGTTGACGTGGGACGCCAACGGAACGTCCCTGCTTCATGACATCGACATTCAGGCATTGTTCGGGAAAGACAATCCGGAAGATGTTCCGGCCTGGGGCGCGGAACTGGACTGGCCAGGATCCGGCACCGTCCAGCTTGTACTGCTGCCTCTGGGTGAAAGAGCCTATACCGCGTTCCTCATCAGCCATCCCGGCAACAGGACAGTGGTGCGGCAAATGGAATTCAGGCAGTCCTACGGGCCGTCGGACAGGCCTGAGATTTCGTTCTCAACCAGTTCTGCCGGAAACTGACAAACCCGAAGTTCGAGCGACGCCTTCCCAGCTCGGAGAATACCGAGCTCGCATAAAATGTCCGCTAAAACGACAAAAGGCGCAGCCTCACGCTGCGCCTTTGTTTTCCTTGCGTCCCGCTGGCTTATTTGGCGGCGGCGACGGCTTGTTGTGCACTTTCAACATCGTTGAACAGAAGTACCATCGTCAATGCGAGGCCCACTGCAGCGACAGTCCAGAGAGTGACGCTCCAACAAGATTTCTGCACGTTTTCGTCCATAAAAACCCTACATATTGTTGTGCGACGCCGGGTCCCACCGACCTCAAATATGGCGCCATTGAGGCGAGGAGGTAAACGATCCATTACCATTTCGCAAGCGCAAAAAAAGAGCAGCTGATCCCGCATTTTTGCATTCCTCGTTTCGCATCAGGAAATTCAGCCACTTAGTCCTCTCGGTGCTGCCTGTTAGGGACAAGGAAAAAGTCTGGTAAGACAGACCATGGCCGGATTCGGCCACCGGAGAATCAAAAGGGATCAGGATGCACGCGCTCTCGAATATGGACCTGGCAGCAGCCGCCTGGTTTCTGTTTGCCTGGCTCGGTTTCAATTTGCTGATCGATGTCAGTCCGCTGCGTAAAAAGACTTTGTCCAGCGCCATGGAAACCTACAGACGAGGCTGGATGCGTGCCATGAGCCTGCGGGAAGTCCGCATCATGGACACGTCTATCATGTCAGGTCTGCAGCAAGGCACCGCCTTCTTCGCGTCAACGTCCCTACTGGCGATCGGTGGCGGTTTCGCGCTTCTGGATGCAACGGAACGCATCGTTCAGGTCGCCGGTGACCTGTCCATCCCGGTGGCCGACAGCCGAGCACTCTGGGAAATCAAGGTGCTCGCCCTGATGCTGATCTTTGCCTATGGATTTTTCAAATTCGGCTGGGCGTACCGGCTCTTCAATTATGCCAGTATCGTCATGGGCGCAGTCCCGCAACAAGGTCAGGCATCTGACGAAGTGATCGCGAAAATGGCTGCGCAGGCCGGAGAGCTGGGCGTTCTCGCCGGCCGCCATTTCAATCGCGGCCAGCGAGCGCTGTTCTTTTCGATCGGCTTCCTTGGGTGGTTCGCCGGGCCTTATGTATTTGCCGCAACCACCCTCGCCGTTCTCCTGGTCCTGCTACGTCGTCAGTTCGTTTCCAAGGCCAGAGCCGCTGTGCTCTTGGGGCAATATCCGAACTTGGGATCCGCGGACAAATCCGGCGAATACACCGATACGGGTTCATCAAACCCCTTCACCTGATAGCGGCCATAAAGGCCCGACCGGCACCCCATGATATCGGCCAGGGCATCCGAGACCAGAAGCTGGCGCTGCAGGTCCTTTGCAAGCTCTGCAATACGGGCCGCAAGATTGACCACAGGGCCGACGACCGTGAAGTCCAGCCGCGTTTCGCTGCCGACATTGCCGTAGAAGACATCGCCTGCATGAAGGGCAATTCCAACGCTCAGGTCAGGTGTGACCGAACAGGTTCGGGCCGTGTTGATCGCCTCGATCCGCGTCAGCGTTTCACGTGCTGCCATCAGCGCACGCACCGAGGCGTCCCTGGCTTCCTCTTCGGTTTCATACGGAAAGATCGCCATCACTTCATCGCCAATGAACTTCAGCACCTCGCCACCGTGGGCTTCGACAGCTGCTGTCATCGCTCCGAAATACTTGTTCAGAAACAATACGATCTTGTCCGCCGGAAGCGTGTTGGAAAGACGCGTGAACCCACGAATGTCGGCGAAGCTGACAACCGCCTTGATCCATTCGCCTTCTCCACGCCGCGTGGTGCCGTCCAGAACCTTCGAACCCGCCCGCGGGCCGACATAGGTGTCCAGAACGGTTTCTGCGGTGCGGCGTAGTGTTTTTAGTTCACACACGAGGGCAAGCGGCTGGATCAGCGATTCAAAAACGCCGATATGCGACCCAGAAAATCCGCCAGGTGTCTTGGTTGCGAAACTCGCAACCTTCACCGAGCCGTCGGAGAACCGCATGGGTAGTGCGATATAGTCGGTATAGCCTTCCTGGTGCAGCTCTGCGGTGATCGGAAATTCGTCGGCGACAGCCGGCTTCTTGCCGATTTCCACACGAACGGCCTTCTGCGTTTCATGCACGCGCTTGATCGGACTTTTCTGGTACTCGTCCTGCGATTTGTTCTCCGCAGTGTGAAGGCGCAATTCCGGTGTCTGGCCGTTGACCCAGATCGAGCTTTCCGCGCGCACGTTCGGATGCACCACCCAGATCCCCGTGGTGACACGATCGACCGGAACTTTTCCGGCGCGCAGACGTTTCGCCATCTCAGTGACGATTTCCAGCGTCCCCTTCAATTGGGGCGCATCGCTGTAGAGCCATTGTACGACGTCTGCCGCAACGATCGGCGCTTCGAGGACCATCAGCCCACGTCCTTTCAAATCCCTGATTGAGCCCAGTATATGGGAACACGCTCCGCACAGTAAAAGAGGTTCAATTTCAAAAGTCGCTGACAGTCGAAAGGGTTTTGCACATTCACGGACCAGGGAAGAATTCCGTGCTCCTGCCAAGCATCCAATAGACAGCCAGACCAACCCATTCCCGGTAGGCGATATCAAAGCGCCGCAGGCCTTTTGAAGCACCGTCGAAGCCGAGCGACTTGTCCTGCGGTCCACGCGTGCGATAGTCCACCGGATATGCCGTCACCCCGGTCCAACCGGCCTTTTCGAACACTCCCATGGCGCGCGGCATGTGATAGGCCGAAGTGACAAGAAGCCACTGCTGTCCGGGCTGCGGTTGCACAATATCCTTTGCGTAGACTGCGTTTTGCCAGGTGTTCTGGGACTTGTCTTCCAGTATGACGCGATCGGGAGAGATGCCGAAGTCTCGAAACAGTCGTGCAGCCCCTTCGGCTTCTGTTGCCTGGTCCGACACGATCATGCCCTGCCCACCGGTGTGGATGATCTTCGCCTCCGGCAGCGCTTTGGCCAGCCGCGCAGTGATGGTGATGCGCTCGGCGGACATTGTCAGCGCCGTGTCGCCCCTCACGCCGGTCACCACCGTGTCCACTGCACCGCCCAGAACGATGATCCCGTCATAATTCTCCAAAGTGCCGGGACGCTGAAAACGGTCCTCGAGGGGCACAATCAACCAGTTGGCTGCCGGTGAGAAAGCGCAAACCACCAAACCAAGGAAACCGGCGAAAGTCAGAAACCGTCCACTGCGCCGCCACTTTGACGTAAGGCTGAGCACCAATCCCAAAGCCAGAAGAACAACGAGAAAATTGGATGGCAGGATCAGAAATCCGCCGATCTTGGATAGGTAAACATACATCTTGAAAATCCGAATCGTTGCGGGCCCGATGCGTGACAAAGATACGGCGAAATCGACAATATTGAGACTTGAAGCCGAAGTTGAAACACATGCTGACAGCTTTTGAGCCAACAAGGTTTTCACGGCCTTGGCCCGGATTTTCTAGTCGTTCTCCCGCATGACAATTACGACAATGTTCGAGGTTCAGACGTTCGCCCTCGCATTGTCACAAATCTCCAGGTTGCACTGTTATTATCTCTTTATTTCAATGATTTAATTGATTCGAAAGAAAATTCACCCAACGTAAGATTGCAACCCTAGGAGGATCGTTCATGAGCCTGCCGATTGAAGTGGACCAGCAGCAGCCGGAAATCACCAAGGCACAGATCCCTCTGGAGACAACCGACTTCTTCAATCAGATCATTCGAGAGCTCAGCGGAGCACTGCAGGAAATTGTCGGATTGAACGAGGCGGAAGGGTTCATCGCACTGGTAGCCAACCGCATCGGTGAAAAGGTCAATTCCGATTACAAGTCTGCCCTGCATCTTGAACAGATCCCAAGGCCTTTGCTGGCAGACGTCCTAGTTGACCTGAAACGACGGATCGGCGGCCAGTTCAGTGTCGAATACGAAGACGACAAGGTCTTGATCCTCAAGAACGCCCGCTGCCCGTTCGGGGATCGCGTCAAGGACCGCCCTTCCCTCTGCATGATGACGACAAACGTGTTCGGAAGAATTGCTGCAGATTGCCATGGCTACGCCAGGGTCCAGATCGACAGGTCAATTGCCCGTGGTGATACTGACTGCCGTGTTGTTGTCCACCTGGCTCCGACCGCAGAGAACGATGTCAACGGCAAAGAATTCTACAAGGTTCGATAGTCGTGCCCAGGTCCACTGCCATCATATCGGCCCTTGTACAGACCATGCCCCAGCCTATTCTGCTGCTGGACGATTACGGCCGCGTGGTTCTCGCAAATAAAGCAGCCAAATCTCTTGCCGGAATTAGTGTAGGTGAACAACTTTCGGACAAGGTCAGGGATACAGCGCAGGTGGCTGACTACCTGTCGATGTGCAGGTCATCAACCACTCCCGTACCGGTGCGCCTGAAACTTCTGTCCGGATATGAAAGCGTTGCTTTCGGCCACAGATTGTCTGTGCCGGGCACCGGAATTGACGGCGCCGTTCTTGTCCGCTTCGACGAGAGCATGAACCTTTCCAGCAAGTTTGCCGCGCTCAATGCCGACATTTCGTCGCTCAACAACAAGATCTTGCATTTCGGCCAGGAGCGGACCGAACTTGAAAACCTGGCACTCACGGATCCGCTTACCGGTATCGCCAACCGCCGCGGGTTCGACCAGGAACTGGACAAGGAATACAGTCGATCTGCTCGCTATGACCACGATTTCTGCATCTCCCTTATCGACCTGGACCATTTCAAGTCGATCAACGATGCCCATGGCCATCAGCTTGGAGATGAAATCCTCGTTCATTTTGCGCAAAGATGTCTGGAACATCTTCGCCAGACGGATGTCGTTTGCCGTGTGGGTGGTGAAGAATTCGCGCTGATCCTGCCGGAAACAAATTTGGAGCAAGCGACAATTGTCGTCAGTCGCATGCTTGATCTCTTGAACGCGACACCAATGTTCGCGCGCGGCAGGAGATACGCCTATACCGCAAGCGCGGGTCTGGCGGAAAAAAGGCCAGAAGACACCCCTGCCTCGCTTTTTGAACGGGCTGACAGAAATCTTTATTTGGCAAAGGAAACCGGCAGAGCCCGCCTCATCGCCGGGGACGCTGTCCCCACGACAGCGGTCATCGAGAGCGGAAAGTCCGGCGAATGCCGGAAGTCAGGGCGCATCGATTCGCAGCATTTGTGAAGTTAATCCGAACTTTGGCGATTGCTGGCAGGCTTCGATTTGGTCAGGCTTTTCGCCGATCCGACTACCGCGCGCTTTCCTTAGATGCCTCACTATTTTTAACAATGTGGACGCCGATGCCTCCGCGGGGACTAACGGACCGCTGATTACGGGTCCTGTAACGCGCCTGTCACATTTTACCGACATCTTCCTGCTCAAACCGTTGAAAACGGCCGTTTAGGGGCTGTTTTCACCACACCAATTCGCCATTAGCGGGCACTGGTGATTTTGACAAAGGGTTTATCCGTGATCGGAGTCACAGGGCTGGCACGCTTTCTGAGTCATCTTGGCGACATCGTAATGAAGGATCAATGAGGGTTAGCCAGATGACACTCTATATGAAATTAGGCGGTCGCACGGCGATCATGCGGGCAATGCCTCGCCTCAAAGCGAGACTGGAACAGGACCCGTGTTTCGACGTGACCAACTTTCTGCCGGAATTCGAACACTCGGACGATCTGACCGAGTTCCTGATCTTCCTTGCCGGTGGAGCGCCATTTTACGACGGCAAGCCCGTCTGTGAACTGCTGGCGCCGATCTGCACCTGCAACAACATCTACGAACGCTTCGTGGATCACCTTGTCGCAGTCATCTTCGACGGCGCCCCTGCCCCCGGAGACGAAGAGCACCTGCGTGAGCTCATGTCCCGACTTCGGCCGCATGTGCTCAACCCCAAGCCGGTTGCACCGGTAATGGTCTATTCCGTCGAACCCGAACCGATCTGCCTCTGATCGGTTCGGATAGAAAAAACGCCGGCATTTGCCGGCGTTTCTACGTTTGCAGTCAGGTCAGTCGGGATCAACCCAGTTCGTCCACGCTCGTGACGATCTTGCCGACCAGACCGTAGTCGATACCCTCTTCCGGGCTCATCCAGTAGTCGCGATCGGTGTCTTTTTCGATCCGTTCGATCGGCTGGCCAGTCGCCGCCGCGAAGATCTTGTTCAGTCGATCGCGCATCTTGATGATTTCCTTGGCCTGGATCTCGATATCCGTAGCCATGCCGCCGGCACCACCGGACGGTTGATGAAGCAGGAAGCGAGTGTTCGGCGTGCAGAAACGCTTGTCCTTGGGAACGGACACGTAAATCAGCGCACCGGCGCTGGCGACCCAGCCCATGCCGAGGATACGGACCTCGGGTGCGATGAACTTGATGGTGTCGTGAATCATGTCACCGGATTCGACATGACCGCCCGGAGACGAAACAATGACCGTGATCGGGTCGTTGGAAACCTGCGCCAGCGCCAGAAGCCGGGCGCACACGTCGCGGGCCATGTCCTGTGTCACCGGGCCGGTGATCAGGACTGTGCGCGCTTCGAACAGATGCTTGTCGACCTGGATCGACGGCTGGCTCTTGGGCTTATCCTCGTCTTCATCGTCGAGGCGTGCAGGCACCGTGGTCGAATAGTTTTTCATGCGCAGGATTAAGCTCCCTTTGCTGTTGGGCCGGCCGAGCCGGCATTTTCGATGGGCTGACGGAATGTTTCGTCGCCCCGCGTTGGTCCATGTGTAAGCGAAGTCAGTTGCACTCGCAAATCATCAGACCCTGATTAGCGTGAAAAGAGTTATCAGATCGGCAACAGGTGACATTGCCCTCTCTCAATCACCCGGTCTCGTCGTCTCGCCGAAGCGCTTTTCCTGTCGCCCGACAAGCAGATACCAAACCAGCATGGCTGCGAAAGGCAGGGACGGCCAGACAAACCACAATGTGGACAAGCCAGATGTCAGCAGGTTGATCACGAAAAACAGGCCGATCATGAAAACGCAGCTTCGCACCCGCTTTGGCTGAGCCCTCAACCAACGGCGCGCCTGTTCAAACCCGGAGGCAACCGCCTGGGTGTCTCGTTCCCATTCCGGTCTTGGAATTTCGGTCTGGCGTCGCTCCGCAGTTCCGTTCGTCTCCTGCCCGGAACTTTTTTCCTCCGGCGCATTGCGACCGCCAATACGTACGCAATAGGTTTCAACGGGATCGGTAACGTTCTTGACATGTTGAGGGCCAAGCGGCTCAAAGCCCAGCGCCATCTTGGTCTTGACCTGGTCATAGACCGATTGGGAGAGCATGATCCCGCCCCTCGGCGCGATTTCCTGCAAACGGGCGGCAACATTCACACCGTCGCCGTAGATATCCTCGCCCTCAACCATGATGTCGCCGAGATTGATACCGATGCGAAACTCCATCCTGTTCAGGTCCGGAAGGTCCGCATTGCGAACGGAAAGCTCGTTCTGAATGTCGACGGCGCATTGAACGGCCTCCATCACCGAGGCGAACTCGATGATGACGGCATCACCCCAGGTGTTGACGATACGTCCATTGTGACGCTCGGTCAGCGCAGACATCACCAACCGATAGGCCTTGAGCCGGTCCAGCGTTCCGTCTTCATCCCGCTCCATGAGCTTGGAATATTGCGCAACGTCTGCGCACATAACTGCCGCCAGACGCCGCTTGACCCGTTGCATGCTCTTACCCCGCTTGCTCCCGCTTAGGAATGGGAAGGCAAACCGGAAATTGCAAGGGAAAATCCACCGAATTCGCCACCCAGCCCGAAGTTCGGCCAACTAAGAAAAGCAGTGTCAGATGTCCCCAGCGAGTTTGCGCAGCGCTGCCAGGGCATCATCGGCGCGCTCTTCGGGCACAAAAACATGATCGTGAAAATAGGCTGCGACCACATTTGCCGAAATACCCTCAGTGGCCAATGCAGCCGAGATCGACGCCGTCAGCCCCACGGCTTCAAGTGACGAATGCACTGTCAGGGTTATCCGGCGAAACCATTCGGCCTCGGCCAAACCCAGTTCGCGCGCACGCTCCACCGGCAGGATGGCTGTCAGGCCTTCCGTTTCCGCAAAGAGCCCGATCGGGTCATATTCCGCGAGGTCCGTCATGGATTTCGAAGCAAAGGTGCAGAAAACATAAGGCTCCGGATCCAGCATCGGACGCATCTGGGAGATCAGGGTGGCAAGGTCGGTTTCACCGGTCATTCGGATAATCCATTCAAAGAAGTTTGCGCATCAGCGGCCGCCGAGGGCTTCTGCGTGCGATTTCGACAAAACCTGCCCTGCGGAAGACGTCTGCTATACCAACGAAGCCTTCTCCCCATTGAAGGGGCTTTTCCGATTCCATTGGACAGGCATCCAGTTGATGCACTCCCTGCGCTTTGGCGTGGTCAATGCCTGCATTGAGCAACACGGACATCAACCCGGTTTTGCGATGTCCGTTTCTGATAAAGAAACAGGTGACGGCATATGTCGCCGCCAGCGCTTGTTCGCTGTCATCGGGCAGCGGCTGGGTGGTTTTGCCAAGCTGAAAACGCAGATACTGCATGCGCGGACCGAGTGCGATCCAGCCCACGGCCAGATTGCCGCGGTAGGCCAGAAGCCCTGGCGCCGGACCAGTGTCCACTTTCTGCTGGAATGCATCGCGCCGTTCATCACGGGTCATCGCTTTCCAGTCCCTGCCCCGCATGAACGGCCACATACACCAGCAACCGCCAGACGCCCCCCGCTCCGGTCCGAACAAATCCACCAGATCCGCCCAGCGCTCCAGGGTTGCAAGCTGAATGTGGACGGGATCGTTATGTGTCATATCCACTCCTCCGGATTGCAAAGTTGCACGGAAAGAACGGGGACGGCAATCCCGGTGAAAGTGTCTGTTCCACAAAAGCAAAACGCCGCTCAACAGGCGGCGTTTCGGATTTTCATTCTTCGCTCAAGCCTTGTTGGGCAATCAAGACAACGAGCTGCGTGAATGCTCCAATTCAGGCAGCGGCTTCCAACCCGGCAATGTCGATCTTTCTCATCTTCATCAGGGCAGCACTGACACGGCCGGCACGCTCCGGATTGCCTGCATGCATCAGCCGAGGCAACGCCTTCGGTACGATCTGCCAGTGAACACCGTAGCGGTCTTTTAACCAGCCGCACTGCCCTTCTTCCCCACCATCTGCAAGGAGCGCCTGCCAAAGCCGATCCGTTTCAGCCTGATCTTCCGTCAGTATGGAAATCGAGGTCAGGTAACTCGGCTGCATATCCGGGTTGCCGTTCAGGATCATGAAAGGTGAGCCCGCCAGGGTGAACTCGGCAACAAGCACAGGTCCATTCGGATCCGGCCGGAAGACCGAGCCCATCACGCTATCCGGCAACAGGGACGTGTAGTATTTGGCGGCTTCCTCGCCCTTTTCACTGAAGAACAGGCAAGTGCGCACCTTGGCGGGAAACGCAGGAGTAGTTTGCAAACCCTCAATGGCAATCGACCTAGCAAGCTCATCAAGCTGAGAGGAAGCGGCCTTCCAGCCTTCCTCAAAACCCATTTCCAGGTGCTTGTTCCTGCCTGCTTCCGAAGTGTGGCGAGCCCCCCATGTGAAGCGCGTACCAACACCCGGAACATCTGCCAGTTCCACATACCCGGTCATGAACGCGTTTTCCCGCGGCACATATCCTTCCGAATAGGCATCTGTGAATGTCAGCTTCTCACCGTCGACAACTTCCAGAAACATTCCGACGTTCTCGAAAAGCTCCCCTTCCGGACCGGCCATCACTGTGTTGAAACGCCCTCCCGGACGGACGTCCATGTCGGCCTTCGATACGAACCAGGGCTTCGGGCAAAACCACTGCTTCAATAATTCGGGATTGGTCCAGCATTGCCAGACCGCCTCGCGCGGCGCGGCAATGACGCGGCTGAGTTCCAGCGTCAGACCTTCCTTGCGAATTTCGACTTCACTCATTGCGCTCTCCCGTTTCCAGACCGGCCGAACAACAGTTCGACGTAACGTTTCAGATGATCAATGCTGTCAGTTGCTATCGACGGCGCATTGCCTGCCTTTGCCAGCACGAATGCCCCCTGGATCACGACCTGTGTGTGAAGTGCCAGGCTTTCCGCACCACCTGGAATTTCAACGCCCCGGGCTTCAGCTGCTTCTGCGATATCGGAGACCAGTGTTGCAGCGTGCCCGGTGATGCTGCGGTTACAGGCATCGCGGATGGAGGGGTTCGTGTCATAGACTTCCTGGACCATGGTCCCGACCAGACAGGTGAACTCAGTCACGTCGCCCCGCACCAGTGCCTTGCGGAAATCGAGATAGCCGAGCACCCGGTCCAGCGGATCTTCGGGATCGTGATAGGTCGCCTTCTCGAACAGAGCCCCGGTCGTTTCAGACCAATAGTCAGCAGCGGCTACTGCCAGATCGTCCTTCGAACGAAAGTGGTGGAAGAAGGCCCCCTTGGTAACGCCCGCCTCCCGGCACAGATCATCGACGGTGGTGGCCGTATAACCCTTCATGCGGATCACAAGCAGTGCCGAATCCAGCAGCTTGATCCGCGCATCCGGCCGTTTAGTCTTTTGAGGTTTCTCTGTCATACGCCAATCATACCGACCAGTTGGTATGTTGTCAATTAACTTGCTTGTCGACCGTGCAGCGCCCTCCTGTCACCGGCTAGCAAGGATGTGCCAAAATCGAGCAAGCGAGCGAGCGGGGTTTCTGAAATTGAGGCATTGAAAAACGAGAGGTTTCCCCGCCAACACCTGAATTGAGCAGACGATGAACGCTTGGTGATCGCAATACGTCGGGATTCAAGCCCAGGCCATGCCTACCAGGGGATCGGCCTGCCGGTTTGATCGAAAAATCCACCGGTGTCGGCAGGTTTAAGACTGGTCAGCACATCGACAAGACGCTCTGCTGCAACAGCCGGTTCCTGCACGTCGAGACCGGTTTTCGCAAAGTTCTCGGTCAAGGGCGTTTTCACCGTACCGGGATGAAGCGCAACACAGATAGCAGCGGGATTTTTGCGTGCCAGCTCGATAGACGCCGTACGGACCAGTTGATTGAGCCCAGCCTTCGCGGCCCGGTAGGCAAACCATCCGCCAAGACCGTTGTCGCCGATCGAACCGACCCGGGCCGAAAGCGTCGCAAAGACGCTTCTTCCCTCTCTCGGGAGCAGCGGCAAAAAGTGTTTCATCAGCAGTGCCGGTCCAATGGCGTTGATCGCGTATGAACGGGCAAGGACTTCAGGATCGAGTTCGCGCAGGCTCTTTTCCGGACGGGCACTGCCCAAGGTGAGAGCTCCGGTGGCATCGAACAGCAATCGAACATCCCCCTCCTCCCTAACCCTGTCGGCACAGGCCTCGATCATGCGTTCGTCGAGCAGGTCAAGAGGTGGTGACGACGTTCGATGAAGGGCGATGACCTTGTCGTAGCCGCTGCCCGCTTCAAGGTGGTCTCTCATGGCTGAGCCAATTCCGCCGCTGGCCCCAAAGATTACCGCAATTGACGTCATTCACTGCCTCACTTTTGTCGTGACAGCGATACGTAGAAAAAGCCGGATCGGTTCGGTAGCCCGATTGGTCTCAGGTACTGCCGACCGTCGCTTCCCAGGGCCCATCAACAAATTCGGCTTCGTCATCCCCTGGCCAGGGAGGCATGGAGATACAGATGAACTGCAGAACGCTTTCACCGGTGTTGCGGTACTGGAAAGCAGTTCCTGCCGGGATATCGATGGAGACACCGGCTTCCAGGTCGACAACGCCCTGGCTGGCATCGTCGGACCTCCAGATCTGTCCATGGCCGGAAAGCACATGCCAGAACTCGTGCACGGTCCTGTGCCGTGTTGCGCGGTTGGTCTGGCCGACAGGAACAGTCGAATGGATCATGTTTCCTGTCGGCCCATCCATGATGAAACGGATATCGGCCCCTGCCGGAGATTTCGCGTCGGGCTTTTCAGGAAGCCGGGTCTGTTTCATGCCATTCTCCGAATTCGATGATCAGGCGGTCTTGTTAAAGATCTCACGTCCGATCAGCATTCGCCGAATTTCGGAAGTTCCCGCACCAATCTCGTACAGCTTGGCGTCACGCAGCAAACGCCCGGTCGGATATTCGTTGATGTAGCCATTGCCACCAAGCAACTGAATCGCATCAAGAGCCAGTTTGGTTGCATTTTCAGCAGCGTAGAGGATTGCACCAGCAGCGTCTTCGCGCGTGGTCTCGCCCCGATCGCACGCCTTGGCAACCGCATAGACATAGGACTTGGTGGCGTTCATGGTCACATACATGTCGGCGACCTTGCCCTGAACAAGCTGGAACGTGCCGATCGGCTGGCCGAACTGCTCGCGCTCGTGGACATAGGGAATGACCACGTCCATGGCTGCCTGCATGATGCCGACGGCCCCTGCGGCCAAAACGGCGCGCTCGTAGTCCAGACCCGACATCAGCACGTTGACCCCCTTGCCGACCTGGCCGAGGACGTTTTCTTCCGGCACTTCGCAATCCTGGAACACCAGTTCACCGGTTTCGGACCCACGCATGCCGAGCTTGTCGAGTTTCTGCGCGACGGAAAAACCGGGGAAGCTCTTCTCGACCAGAAACGCGGTAATGCCCTTCGGCCCGGCTTCCGGATCGGTCTTGGCATAGATGATCATCGTATCGGCAGACGGACCGTTGGTGATCCACATCTTGGAGCCGTTGAGGACGTACCGATCGCCCTTCTTTTCCGCCTTCAGTTTCATGGAAACGACGTCTGAGCCAGCGCCCGGTTCCGACATGGCCAGCGCGCCCAGATGTTCACCGGTCACGAGCTTGTTCAGATAGCGCTTCTTCTGGTCGTCACTTCCCCAGCGGCGAAGCTGGTTGACACACAGGTTTGAATGGGCGCCATAGCTGAGGCCGATGGAGGCGGACGCCCGGCTGACCTCTTCCATGGCAATGCAGTGCTCCAGGTAGCCCAGACCCGAACCGCCCCATTCTTCCTCCACGGTGATCCCGTGAAGGCCAAGTTCTCCCATTTCCGGCCAGAGCTCCCGCGGGAACCAGTCCTCGCGGTCAATCTTTTCTGCCAGAGGCGCAATCCGGTCCTGACTGTAGGACCGAACGGTGTCGCGCAGCATATCGGCGGTTTCGCCGAGATCGAAATTGAAACCCGGAAAATCGTTACGGATCATCTTGATTACCTCCCAGAGTTCTTAAGGCCTGTCGTATCGGACAAAATCGCTCAAAACGCCGATCCGGTCGTAAAGCTGCCGGGCGCGTGTATTGTGATCATGTGTGTGCCAGTAGACTTTGCCGCTCGCAGACGGTTCTTCGGTCGCGGCCCTGTAGACCGCCTCGATCAACTTGCGGCCGGCTCCGCCGCCACGAAGCTTTTCGCTGACATACAGATCTTCCAGATAGCAGGTGGACGAACTGGCCCAGGTGCTATCGTGAAAAAGGTAATGGACCAGTCCAACCAGCTCATTCTCCTGAACTGCCACGAACGCGCGGTGGCCTGCATCGGAATGCAGTCGTTCAAAGAGGGTTTCCGTCACTTCCGGCGCCAGATCCTGCTCGTAGAATGCAAGATGGGCCATCCAGAGTTCGAGCCAGCCCGGCTTGTCGGATCGTTCCAGCGGCCTGATGGTGATATCGGTCATTCTTCAGTCCTTGACGCCGGCAACGCTCATGAGCGTGAACAGCCCCGTTGCGACATGCACCTGTGCGCCGTCGTCCAGTCCGTAGACATCAGCCTTGGCTATGGTCAGCGTTCGTCCCGGTTTGACAACCCGCCCGCGCGCAAGAAGCACCGGCTGTTTCGCCGGATTGAGCAGGTTGATCTTGTATTCGCTGGTCAACACCCCGAAGCCGGCGGAAAACAGCGTCAGAGCTGCATAGCCTGCCGCACTGTCCGCAATGGAAGACGTCGCACCGGCATGAAAAAAGCCGTGTTGCTGTGTCAGTTCCGGCTGCATCGTCATTTCCAGATCGACCGCTCCGGGTGAGACGTGAACCATCTTCGCCCCCAGATGGGTCATGAATTTCTGCGCGGCAAAACTGGCCCGCACACGGGGTTCCCAGTTTTCGTCTCGAGGCGAAAGATCCATCACTTGTCCTCCGAGGTCGCATCGGCGCCAAACAGTTGGCCCGGGCCTGTTTCAAGCTCGACCATGCGCGCTTTTGCACCGGCCTCGACATCGTCGAGTTCAACCAGGGTCAATTCGATATCACGCTGTTTTTCGAGAAGTTCTGCCCGGCGGGCGGCGATCCTGTCGAGGAGCAGCCGCAGCTGGCCGGTTTCACCGGGCGCACTGCCGTACATCTCGATCATTTCCTTGATTTCGTTCAGGGAAAACCCGAGACGCTTGCCGCGAAGGATCAGTTTGATGCGGGTACGATCACCCGGTGTGTAAAGGCGTTGACGGCCCCGGCGCGTCGGCGACACCAGCCCCTGCGCTTCGTAGAACCGCAGGGTTCGGGTGGTAATGTCGAACTCCTGCGTCAGCTGGGTGATGGTGTAATAACGCTGCATGCCCGCTCCTTGTTGGAGCGCACAGTTCCGTCTTTTTACGTTAAAGTCAACACGTCTATTTTAAAGCTTATATTTCATGCACTTGAGCAATCAGGATTTCAGGTTATCCAAGCTCTTCTCTGGATGAAGGACATTCAGATCAACATCACCGGAAATGCCTTTGATCGTGCCCCGGTCATGGTACTGCCAGAGCGACCAGTCTGACACATAGCCGGGAGAATGCCAGATCGACTGCGTCCAGAGACGGCGGTTCAGGCCCTTGCCTTTCAGATAGTCCAGATAGAAGTCCTCCGGCACGTAAAGGATGACCTGCTTGCCGCGCCCCTGCTCGACCAGAGCAACGAAATCACTGATTTCCTGCAGCACTTCCTCGGCCGGCGGACGGCGCGCGCAGTTCCCGGTGAATTCCAGATCCACCACCGGAGCCAGCATGTCGCTGTCCTGCGGCAGAACCGACAGGAAGTTTTGCGCCTGCTCCCGGCCGGATTTGCACAAACTGAAGAAATGATAGGCACCACGCGCCAGACCCGCGCCGCCCGCCCCGGCCCAGTTGCGGGCAAAGGCACGGTCCTTGAAGTCTCCGCCCTCGGTTGCCTTCATGTAGACGAAGGCAATGTCGTCCGCCGCAACCTGCGCCCAGTCGATATCACCCTGGTGGTGCGAAATATCGATGCCGCGGATCGTGTATTGGTTTCGGTCAGGCTCCCAGTTCATGAAGAAAAACGCCGCTCCGACAATCGAAATCACCCCGCCGACGGCAACGTAGAACAATGTCCGCAGGACCGCTTGCAAGAAATTCATTGCGCCACCTGTTATGACTTTCAAACGCCGTCACCCTGCCGCAAAACTGTTAAGAATCACGATAGGTAATTCGGCCAGAGCGGGGCTGCCGCCAGCTCCAGGACATTGCCGTCCGGGTCGTTGAAATAAAGGCTGGTGCCGCCTGCCGGCCATACGACCTCGCTGACAATTTTCACACCCATCTCGCCCAGGTAAGCCCGCCAGGGTTCCAGTTGGTCGGACCCAATGCGAAACGCGAAATGACTGTGACCCGACGTATCGTGCCCGGGAACGACACCTCCCGGCGTCTCAACGTCCTCCCCGGTGTGGCCGCGATGAACCACCAGAAGCGCCTGCGCGGGGCCGGCATCATAGGCAAACAGCCTTTCTCCAGCGACCATGCGCTTCAATCCCAGGATTTCGGAATAAAAGGAGTGAGCCGTCTCCATGTCGTCGACATAAACGGCGGTTTCCAAGATGCCATCAAGCTTCGGCCGCATGTTCTTAATTCTCCGCGTGAGACAAGTCGGCCCTTCTTAACACCCATCCGCCGGGAATTTCAGGTTACCCGGCAAGGTTTTCTTTCAAATCGCCATCGTCATCTGGAATTGTCGTGTGGCGGCTGCATTCCGCACAGAGGTGATCGCCCGTGATTGCGTCAAATCGGGAAGTTCCGTGCGTGCATGACCGGCTTGAATTCCGTAACGGTATATTCCGCAACGCCCGCCGACTTGAATGGGTCCTTGTTGATCGCCAGTTCGACTTCGACACGGTCAGCAGCGCGCGCCAGGATCACACCACCGGTTCGCGGCTGTTTCGGACCGGATGCCAGGAATAGGCCGGCCTCATACTGATCCCGCAGGAAGGACCTGTGTTCTTCCGCCAGAGCATCTATTTCCCGCAGATCAGCAGTGTAGTGAAGATCGATAACAAAGAGGCTCACGAAAGCTCCTTTCCACCAACAGAAGCCCAAAAGGAGGTCCGGCTCGACCACAAAAGCTCGAACCGGACAATCCGTGTCAGACGACAGTCAGCTTGACGTCAATGTTGTTCCGGGTGGCGTTTGAATAGGGGCAAACCTGGTGTGCCTTGGCAACGAGGTCTTCAGCTACAGCCTTGTCCAAACCCGGCAGGGACACTTCCAGCGCGACCGCCAGACCGAACCCGCCTTCAGAACGCGGACCGATGCCAACCGTCGAGGTGATGGACGTATCAGCCGGGACTGCGATCTTTTCCTGCCCGCCGACGAATTTCATCGCGCCAATAAAGCAGGCTGCATATCCGGCTGCGAACAGCTCTTCCGGGTTATTGCCTTCGCCGCCTGCGCCGCCGAGTTCTTTCGGCGTCGCCAGCTTGACCTTGAAGGATCCGCTCAACGTCTCCGCCGCACCATCACGGCCGCCGGTGGCCTTTGCCCTGGTTTCATATTTCACATCAACAGCCATCTGCAGGCTCCTTCTCTCAAATATCAAGTCATCTAGCCATATTTATCGCATAAGCTTTAATCGTACACGATATAAATTACCCACATATACACACGCCTGCAGTTCGTCAACAGTTGCGACCATATCGCGCGCGATTTATAAGGAGCGAATGAGCGAGACCACAAACCAGATGTCCCTGCTGGACGCGATTGGATTTTCCGCGCCGGAAGCGACTGAAAAACAAAAAAAAGACAAGCCGGCAAAAGCCGAAAAGTCTGAGAAGAAACAGCGCAAGAAGGCCGCTGCCAAGCCTGAGGCGGAAGCGGCTTCCGGCGCTGAAAGCAATGACGCACGCGAAGCGGAAATTGACGTTTCCGTCGCCGAGACGCCTGTCAGCCAAGAGATAGCTGATACCGGAGAGACGCCTGACGTTTCTGCGGAAACGCAGGCTGGCGAAGATCCCGGCACCGAGCAGGCTGCATCCGCTGTCAATGACCCTGCGAGCGACCAGGACGACGACAGTCAGAAAATCCATGATGGCAGCTTGCCGCTCGACCGGCACTTGTGTTTTGCGTTGTATTCCGCCAACCACGCGATGCATGGCGTCTACAAGGCGTTGCTCAAGGAAGTCGGGCTCACCTACCCGCAGTTCCTGGCCATGACGGTACTCTGGGAAACCAACAACGTTCCGGTTGGTGCAATCACGTCCAAGCTGCAGCTCGACACCAACACGCTGACGCCACTGTTAAAGCGGCTTGAGGCCATGGGGCTTGTAACGCGCACGCGCAACATCAAGGACGAGCGCCAGGTTATCCTGAAACTAACCCGCAAGGGGCGCGCCTTGCAGAAGAAGACAGAACATTTCAGCACCTGCATCATGTCTTCGACCGGACTGAAACTGGAAGAAGTCATCGACCTTCAGGCAAAGGTCATGACGCTTCGGGACAATTTGCGTAAAGCTGGCCTGGAGTGATACCCGCCATTGAGCAGCAGGCAAAATGAGTAGCCATCAAACAGGCTCCGGGAGGTTGCTGCACCAGCACAAATCTCGGGGCCTTTTGTTTTGGCAATAACAGGTCTGCGTGACCTTTTGCAGCGCAGCTCAAGTCTTGGTCGGCCGGCATTCCCCTCCATGGCGTCGTGTTTGTTGAATTCGACACCAAAACATTCGACAGGAAGCAGCCTTAGTCCAGGCATGCCCTCCACTCCTGTGAACCGGTGTTACTTTCTCACTGGCAGGTGCGTTTGCTTTTATTGACCCACCTACACAATCTCGACGGCATCATTTTTCCGTCAGCAATGCCTGCCGCAGTGTCCTCGTCAGGACAGCTTCCGCCTCGCCCTCCTCCCAGCCGCAGTCCTGTGTCAACAGACCCCACGCCTGCACACTGAACGACGCCCAAAGAAATTCTGAAGCCGACTTCGCTGTCCAGACGGATTGCAGCGCACCGTCACGTTCCAGCGATCCGGTCAACACAAGCAACCATTGCCTCAGTTCCGACATCCGGTCTTCCCACGCCGCCGATGCGTCCGCATCGGTGGTTCGCAGGCGGATAAGATCCGAGGCAACTGGGTAGATTTCCTTCACGAAGCCGATCCAGACAGCAACGGTAGCATTCAGCCGTTCATGCGGCTGTGGCCTGTCAAAGGCTGCAAACAGTTTCGCCCGTATGTCGAGACGTTCATCAGCCCGCCGGACGAGTGCCAGGATCAGCCCCCCACGCGAACCAAAGTGATCGTAGACGGACTGACGGCTGATTTTTGCCGCCTTGGCGATTTCCGCCAGCGACACGTCCGCGCCCCGCTGCGAGATGAGCGTCCAGGCACTATCGAGAATTTCCGCGCGCGTGCGTTGCACCCTGGCTTGACTTGACACGTGTAAACTTTCCTGCAATTTGACACGTGTAAAGTTATGGAGAAGCCTCATGGACGTCAAGCAACAGTCAGCCCAATTCGTAACCTGGTACGGCTCGGGAACCGACGGTACCAGCCCGACGGAAAGCCAATGGACGCAGATCCTCAGCCGGGCGAGCGACAAACCCGTAACCCTGATCAATTTCTTCAAGCTGAATGCCGCCGCAACATATGCGGACGGAACGACGGGCCAGACCGGCCAGGAAGCCTTTGCCAGTTATGCGGCCGCAAGCATGCCGGCCATGGAGCGGGCTGGTGGACGGTTCCTTTATGTCGGACCGTTTCAGGGCATGTTCCTGGGGCAGGACGAGGATTGGGATCTGGTCGCTATCGGCGCCTATCCCGATTTAACCGCGTTGGTCGCACT
The DNA here is from genome assembly GCF_009363335.1 of Labrenzia sp. THAF191a. GTDB lineage: Bacteria > Pseudomonadota > Alphaproteobacteria > Rhizobiales > Stappiaceae > Roseibium > Roseibium algicola. Next base: position 4,074,774 of record NZ_CP045333.1, on the reverse strand, counting down.
CTATTCGGACAGCGCTTATCGCGATGCCTTCCATCACCGAACGGCCGCATGTCTGCGACAGAAGGTTCTGGTTTGCGGTGACTGACCTTTAAACGAGGCCTGCCGATTGGAGGCTAGAACGGCAGGCCGAACCAAAGCGCCGCGATGCCGAGAAAGGCGAAAAAACCGACCACATCTGTCACCGTCGTCACGAAGACGCTCGAGGCGATCGCCGGATCGACGTTCATCTTGTCGAGCGCGATCGGGATCAGAAGGCCGGAGAGACCCGCGAACAGCAGATTGATCACGATCGCACCGCCAATCACCACGCCGAGTCCCGGACTGCCAAACCACATCCAGGCGGTCACCCCGATGAGGATGGCCAGGGCAACACCGTTGAACACACTCACCAGAATTTCGCGGTTGAGAACGCGCAAAAGATTGCGCGCACCCAGTTCCTGGGTCGCGATACCACGCACGGCAACGGTCATGGTCTGAGTGCCGGCGTTGCCCCCCATGGACGCGACGATCGGCATCAGCACCGCCAGCGCCACCATGGCCTCGATCGTGTCCTCGAACAGCGCAATCACCACCGAGGCAAGCACGGCGGTGCCAAGGTTGACGACCAGCCAGGTCAGCCGCGAGCGCGCAATGGTCATCACATTATCGGAAATCTCTTCGTCACCGACACCGGCCAGGGCACGCAGGTCTTCTTCCGCTTCTTCCTGGATGACGTCGACGATGTCATCAACCGTCAGAACACCGACCAGGCGGTCGTTCTCGTCCACAACAGCGGAGGAAACGAGGTTGTAGCGCTCAAACCGGCGGGCGACCTCTTCCTGATCTTCCGTCGCGAGCACCGCCTGGCGAGTCTCCTCCATGATGGAAGTGACCTTCTCGTCCCGCTTGGTGCGCAGGATCTTGTCCAGGTGAACGGATCCGAGCAGTTTGAACGTCGGATCGACCACGTAGATCTCGTAGAAGCTGTCCGGAAGGTCGCGGGCCTCGCGCATGTAGTCGATCGTCTGACCGATGGTCCAGAAGGGGGCAACCGCAATGAATTCCGTCTGCATGCGCCGGCCGGCGCTTTCTTCCGGATAGTCCAGAGCTTTTTGCAGCTGGGCCCTGTCCGCATAAGGCAGCTCTTCCAGAATAGCAGCCTGGTCGTCCTCATCGAGGTCTTCCAGAATGTAGACCGCATCATCCGAATCGAGATCGCCCAGACCTTCGGCGATGACTTCCGTCGGCAGGTCTTCCAGAACCTGCAGACGCACTGCCTCATCGATCTCGGTCAGCGCGGTATAGTCGAAGTCCTCGCCCAGAAGCCGGATAAAGGACGCCCGATCCTCCGGATCCAGCGTCTCGAGAAGGTCACCGGTGTCGGCTTCGTGAAGATCGGCGGCAAGGTGTCTCAGGCCATCCTGATCGTTCGCCTCGATTGCCGCTTCAACAGCCGCAATGAATTCGCGATTGAGATGCTCATCCTCGTCGCGCACCGGAATGTCGGGAACGGAAGAGGCGGTGACATCAAGCTCGGATGCTTCACTCATCTGGCGCCTCCCCTCAAAACGCAACGAACTCTTCCGGCGAAAGGCACCGGACACTCCTCACCAGATCTAGCGTTTGCGGCGGCAAAGCGCCACCGGAAAAGCGAAACCGGTCCACAGACTTAACTCGGAAATGCCGCTCTGGTTCAAAAGCCTGCCAACTTTCCTTGAAGTCCTTCAGCGCCTCTCGGGGCCGCTGCACCCCTTGTCCGCTGCAACGCTTCGCAAGTGATCGAGATAGTCACGGGTGTCCTGTGGCAGAATGGCCTCGTCATCGGAAATGCATCGCTCCGCACGGCGGAATGCGCGGCGCGCTCTCTCGCTGGCAAGACACACTCTGCCCGCAGCCAGCACCTCCTGCTCGACATACCAAAGCTGCTGGCACGTCATCGCGCCAAACCTGCCCGGGTCAACGGCAGGATAAACGGAAAGCGACTGCGCAAATGCCGCCGGCGACACAAATGCAATTGCCAGCCACACGAAAACGAACCTGCTCCGGAGGGACACCAGTCGCTCCGCAAGGCCTTTTCTCACACCTTCACGCATGGGCGGAAAGCTGCCGATTGGTTGGCGCTGTGTCCGACGTGAGCGCGAGCGCATAGAGCAGCGCAAGCGTGACGCCATAGCGGAACGATGAATAGAGACTGCCGGTCAAGACCATGAGCAGCGTGCTGTTCGGCATTGCGGGAAGGACGTAGGTAAAAAACAGGATTGCCGAGACGGCAGTCAAGGCAACGCAGACCAGATACGCTTTCCAGGCAACCAGCGGACGAAACACCACAAGAAACAGCACGACGATCATCGCAGCCCCTTCCGCGCTCGTCACGAGAAGTTTCCAGAGCCCGGGTTCGCTCAAGAGACGCGACAAGAAGCTGCCCCAAAAGGCGCCACTCGGCACAGTGACAAGCCAGAAATCCTTTACTGCGTAAATTTCGGGGAAGAGCTGTATCAGCAACAGGCAGATGACGAGCGTCAGAATCATGCCGCGGATCACCCAGCGCCAATCCGGCCTTGCGGTATCGGACATGTCATCCCTCCCGTGTCTTCTCAATGACGGACAACAACACGACAAAGCGTCATCAAGAACCCTTCAGAACCGCTTCCACAGCCAGTGCGGACACTCTCGCCGCAAAGGCCGCATCACTCGACCTCGCACTCCGGCGGCCGCGTATCCATGGTCCAATCCTGTACCGGCAAGGCACCGAGTGAAGTCTTGAAGTTCTTCCCGTTCAGGACTCCCTTGCCCGTCAGAAGGTTGACGTCACACTGTCCGTTGGCATCCGGATCCAGCGTATCGTAGTAGGAATAGGTGTAGCCGGCGACCCGGAAGACGCCGTTGCGATAGGCAATGGTCAGGACCTGTTCCCAACGGTTGCGTCCGACGGCCGAGTTTTCCGAATAGATTTTCAACGAACCGTGTTCGTTTGCTTCCATCCAGGGCTCCTGGCCATACATGCCGCCACGCCACACCATGTCTTTCGCATGGGCAACCTGTTTCCAGCCCTCTCCTGCGTCCGTAAAGACGTAGAGATCGCCGCCTTCTTCCGTTTCGACGAGGATTGCGCGAAAGCGATTGATGTCGCCGTCGACGGGAGACGTCACCGCACCGGCAATGGCGCCGGCCGGGACCATTGCCTCCTGCTCCTGCGCCAGAAGCGGACCTGCCAGCAAGCTCAGGGTCATCATTGCGGCACAGGACGAAGTACTGATGGAACGGAAATTGAACACGTGCGGCTTCCTTCGATTTCGCATGAATGTGCCGGACCGGTTTTTGCCAGTAGCCCGCTGAGGCTGTTCCTTGCAGAAAAGCACATCGCAACAAACCCAAAAAGCCGGTATCTGAATTTTCCCAGAGCAATCAGGTATTTTGCGGGCAGTGCGGAAAAGCAAAAAGGCCGCCCGGAGGGGCAGCCTTTTGAGGAAGCATCGGTAGAAATGCTTCGAATATGGTGCGGTCGAGAAGACTCGAACTTCCACGGGTTTTACCCCACAGCGACCTCAACGCTGCGCGTCTACCAATTCCGCCACGACCGCATATTCGATTGTTCCCGGCGCCTCTCAGCATCGAGGCGCTCCATGTAGCAAAAGGAATTTGGGGGCGCAAGAGGCCTTTTTGCATTAATTCACAGGCACGCGATTTTTCTTATGCAGAAATGCTTTAGTCCCTCAAAGAGGGCCATCGGTACGCATGGGTCGGATGTCCGGCGGACGCATCAGAACTTCCGTGATCGAGATGCCTATCCGCTCGCCGAGCAAAACCACCTGCCCCTTGGCGACCAGCGTATTGTTGGCATAGATCTTCACATCGTCGTCTTCGGCCACATCAAGGTCGATAACGGCGCCACGCCCCATGCGGAGCAACTGGTGGACAGGCATCTCGTTCTCCCCGAGAACGACGGAAATATCGACTTTGATTTCATCGAAGGTAGTCATCGGACGCCTTGATCCTTAAATAGGGCAACTGACCCGCCAGCGCTTAACCATACCACGGCATGGCAAGCCAGCTCAAAAAACAATGAAGTGTCATCCACATGTCACCCGCCGATAGAGACGCTCTTTCCCTCAGTTTTCTGCCAGTTTCCGGCTCGCGGCCGGTCGAATGGCGGATTTCCGACGAACTGGTCGATTATGAGACCGCTCTTCGGGAAATGGATGAAAGGGTCCAGAGAATCATTGCCGGCGAAGCCGACGAACAGGTCTGGCTGCTGGAGCATCCCCCGCTCTACACCGCCGGCACCAGCGCCAAGGACAGCGATCTGATCGCTCCCGACCGCTTTCCGGTCTACCGGACGGGCCGCGGCGGACAGCACACCTACCATGGGCCAGGGCAACGCGTAGCCTATGTAATGCTCGATCTGAAGCGGCGTCAGCAGGATGTGCGGGCTTTTGTTTCCGCACTTGAAGCCTGGCTCATCAGCACGCTCTGGCACTATCACATTCGCGGCGAACGCCGTGAAGACCGCGTCGGGGTCTGGGTGCGTCGGCCAGACCGCGGGGCGACGGTCGAGGACAAGATCGCCGCAATCGGCATCCGCCTGCGCAAATGGGTCACGTTCCACGGCATCAGCTTCAACGTGGAGCCTGAACTGGATCATTTTGACGGTATCGTGCCCTGCGGCATTACCGAACATGGCGTGACCAGTCTCGTGGATCTCGGCCTGCCGGTTACCATGGCCGAAAACGACAGCGTCCTGCGGGCCGAATTTGAAAAGATATTTGGCCCCACGGTTTCCGTGTGAAGCCACTCGCGCGGCGCAGGCTTCAAACAGACGCACTGAACTCTAGGTAATATCGAGTTCAAGCTCGAGTTGCAACAAAGGCCAAAAAGCAACCTCAAGAAATTCCATTGTTATTTTTGCGAGTAACATTCGAAATTCCATGAAGTTTTGGCTTTTTTAGTTCGAAGACCGTTTTGTTACCGGTCAGATTTAGTATTCCTTCATTCAGATGAGCGAATACAGACACAAACCTTCTCAACCATGGGAATGAAGTTTGTGACCCAGGCTCTCTCAGTTCGCTCCCGTCGGAGCGTGATCACCAAAATCCTGCTGGCCGCCGCCGGCGTCATTGTTCTGATCTTCGCCGGCTTCGGCCTCTTCAACGACACCCTTCAGCGTAACGCAAAGACCGACGAAGTTCGTGACTACATGACCGGTGTCGGCCAGTCGGAAGTCAATATCGTCACAAACTGGTTCGAAGCGCGCATGATGCTCATCGAGGCGTTGTCCGAACGCATTGCCAAGCAGCCCGAGGTAACACCCGAGTTCTTCGACCTAAAGACCCTGACCAGCAATTTCAGCGCGACCTATTTCGGCGTGGAAGCAGACGGTGCCTTCAACATGTGGCCGCCGGCAGATCTGCCCGAAGGCTACGATCCGCGCGTGCGCCCCTGGTACAAGGATGCCGTCGCAAAAGGCGGACCCGTGATCACTGCTCCCTATCAGGACGCCTCAACCGGCAATCTCATCGTGACGGCTGCAACACCGGTAAAAACCGGCGGCACCCTTTCCGGTGTGGTCGGTGGTGACTTTGACATCACCACCCTGGCGAACATGCTCGCCTCGTCGAACATGAGCGGCCTCGGTTACGTCTTTGTGGCCGATTCCAAGGGCACCATCCTGGTGCACCCGGACAGCAACATGATTTCCAAGCCGCTCAGTGAGCTTTTCCCCAACGAGCAGGTCAAGGTCAGTGCAGAACCGCAATACGCGTCCAGTGTTGATGGCGACCGTATCGTCCAGTTCGTTCCGGTCACCGGATTGCCGGTCGACTGGCAGATTGGCCTTTCCGTTGATCGGAACGCCGCTTTTGCAAGCCTGACGAGCTTCCGTTATTCGGCACTCTTTGCGACCGTGATTGCAACCGTGCTGATGCTTGCCATCCTTGGTACCTTATTCCAGACACTGCTGGCCCGTCCGCTCGCGTCCGTGACCAGTTCAATGGCCCAGATTGCGGAAGGCGATCTGGAAACCCCGGTCCTGGGCCTGGAGCGGAACGACGAGATCGGCTCGATCGCCAATGCCGTGGAGGTGTTCAAGACCAACGGCAAGGAACAGCGTCGCCTGGAAGCCGAACGCGCCACCGAGCAGGAAGCCAAGCATCGCAGGGCAGCAACCGTCGACCAGTTGCTTGGTGGTTTCAACCAGGAAATCCGCAGCGTTCTGGAAACCGTTTCCAACGCCACAGAAGAACTGGAACGCACCGCCCGAGAGTTGGCGCAAACTTCCGAACAAAGCTCGACCGATGCGGAATCGGCTGCCCGGACCACTGGGGACACCGCCGCCAATGTCCGCTCGGTGGCCGCAGCCTCCGAGGAGCTGACGTCCTCCATCGCCGAAATCGCCCGGCGTGTTGAAGAGCAGGCCGGCATTTCCGAACGGGCCTCCAGCGCGGCTTCCCAGACGGATCAGACCGTACAGAGCCTGGTGGCGACCACCGACCGGATTAGCCAGATCGTCAGCCTGATCAACGACATTGCCGCCCAGACCAACCTTCTGGCGCTGAATGCCACCATTGAGGCGGCCCGCGCCGGTGAAGCCGGCAAAGGCTTTGCGGTTGTTGCATCGGAGGTGAAATCCCTGGCCAACCAGACTGCCCAGGCGACAGAGGAAATCGCAACGCAGATCCAGGCGATGCAGACCGTTTCGAACCGCGCTGCTGAAGCCATCCGCGATATCAGCAACGTCATTGCAGAAATGTCCGAGATCTCCAAGGACATCTCTGTGTCGGTCGAACAGCAGAGCCTGGCAACCAACGAGATTTCGCGAAACGTCAACGAAGTCTCCACCGGTACGGACGCCATCTCCGAGACGATTATCCAGGTCTCCAGCGGCGCTCAGTCGACCGGCCGAAACGCCGCGGATGTTCTGTCTACAGCAGAGGCACTGACCAGCGAATCCGCCAACCTCAGCTCGAAGGTCGACCGCTTCTTCGACGACATCCGCGCTGCCTGATCTGGCACAAAGGCAAATGGAAAAGGCGGGCCGCTGTGCCCGCCTTTTTTGTTGCCAAACCGGCAAACAAAGCTTGCTCACAAGCTGAGCGTCATGTGCCGGCCGCACCGCGCCTAGCTATTGAGCGCAGAAACACTTTCAGCTTTTCAGTTCCGCCAGGCGACCACCCAAGTGCCCGCAGCCGGTCTGTCGTCATTTCGCCTGGCGCCTGGTTCGATGCTGCCGGCACCTCAAGGTTCAAACCTGCTTCGGCAGCATAAAGTGCCAGAAGGTCCTGGCGGTCGAGCAGGAGATCCGAGACGTTGTAGATCTGAAATGGTTCTTCATTTACCCGTCGCTCTTCCAGAACCAGGGCAACGGCAGCAGCAAGATCGTCCCCGTGAACTTCCGTTCCCCTGCGCGGGGCAATCGGAATACCGGCCGCAAAGTCCCTGAAAAGCCCTGACCATTTGTGGTCTGCCGAGCCTGACCCTGGTCCGTAAACACCGGTCGCGCGCAAAACGATGCCGCTCATACTCTGGCAGCATAACGCCTTGAGTGCCGTTTCCCCTGCAAGTTTCACCTCGCCATAAAGCGTATCGGGTGCAGGTTCATCCGTTTCCGCGAGCTTTTCGCCTTGGCGGTGATCGCCGTAAACAGCCCTGCTGGAGAGGAAAACGACTGTCCGGCAGCCCGCCTTCGCGGCCGCTTCAAAAAGACGCCGGGTACCGTCGACATTCAGCTTCCTGAACCGCTCTGGATCGTCCCCCTCACCGCCCCGGAACTTGCCGGGCTCATGGACCAGTGCACAATGAACGAGTGCATCGGCTTGCGGGAGTTGAGGATCCGGGTCAGCAAGGTCATAGGTCCGAAAGGCTGCCGCAACGCCGTCAACAGGGCGTCTTCCAAGAACCGTGACCGTGCAGCCATCGTCAAGCAGCCGCTTCAGGATGAACCGGCCAACTACCCCGCTTGCCCCCGTCAGAAGAACATGCATCAGGATGCCTGCTTTGCAGCCCACTCCAGAGGACCGGGCAGACCGGCCATATCGTCCGGAATGCCGACACCGGTCGCAAAAGCCTGCCAGAGATCGATCAGAGGACGCAACTTGGCGGTCTTTTCATGCCCCTCCTGCCAGGGCTTTTCATACTGGTAATGCAGCACATGGATCTGCTTCCAGTTCCAGAGTTCCGGCAGGTTGAACCAGACATACTGGAGCGTGTTGAAGAACACCGGCAACCCGTGCCAGTCGGGAAAATAGTCTTCCAGAAACGTCTGGTCCGTACGCCGCCAGAAGGCCTCCGGCCTGTCCAGACGCGCCAGCATGGCCTCGAACGTGGCCATATTCGGCCGGGCGGTAAAGACGCCGCTGTTCAGCCGGTGGAAGTCCTGCAGGCTTTCGTAGACGTTGGGCGCTGCGCAGAACTCGGGATAGCCAAATAGCTTGTCGCAGTTCTGCAGCACGATGGCATCGGCATCGATGAAGATGACCCGGTCATATTCCTCGAGTTGCCACAGCCGCAGCTTGACGAAGTTGTCCAGAGGCGTGTGAAAGACCGGCTTGCCGCCCTTTGTGAAGGGAGCTGCCTTGTGAATGCGGCCGCGTTCATGGCGCGCGTTGAAGCTTTCGCTCGTTGGCAGGCGCTCGCACCGGCCAAGCCGAGGTCCGAATTCCGCAAGTGCGACAAGATCCGCCTCACCGACCCCGGGCGTGTAGAGGACCACGAGGTCGGCTTCGGTTCCCGAATGCCGGAGCGAGCGCAGAAGCGCCGTCGCCCCGAGCACATAGTCCCGGTTCGTCACCAGTGTCACATAGGCACATGTGCTTCCAGGCGCCCTGTCGAACTGAGGAGTGTCTTGCATTCCCGGCCTCAGGACACGGATTTCAGACGCGGATGTTCCGGATCCCGTTCGATCTCGTCGGCAATTTCCTTGGTCCAGGCGGACACTGCCGGTACTCGGCTGCGGTCGACGCGGTAGGCGAAGTTCTTAGCGACGTCCACCACCTCGCTCAACAGACCTTCTTCCAGCGTGATCGGATTGAGGCCCAGTTCCAGGAACTGCTTGTTCTCGACAACCAGATCGTTTTCTGCCGCTTCCTTGCGCGGGTTTGGCAGATAGGCAACCTTCGCGCCGGTAAGACGGGAGATCAGCTCTGCCAGATCCCGCACCCGGTGGGTCTCGGTCATCTGGTTGAACACCTTGACCCGGTCGCCCTTTTTCGGCGGGTTCTTCAACGCCAGTTCAATGCAGCGAACCGAATCCTGGATATGGATGAAAGCCCGTGTCTGGCCACCGGTGCCGTGAACCGTCAGCGGATAGCCGATGGCTGCCTGGATCAGGAACCGGTTCAGAACCGTGCCATAGTCGCCGTCATAGTCGAACCGGTTGATCAGTTGCTTGTGTCGAAGGGTCTGTTCGGTATGCGTGCCCCACACGATCCCCTGGTGCAGGTCAGTGACCTTTAGCCCGTCGTTCTTGGCGTAGAACTGGAACAGCAGCTGATCCAGGCACTTGGTCATGTGATAGATCGAGCCGGGGTTGGCCGGATAAAGGATTTCCTGAGCCGCTTTGGAGCCGTTCAGGGTCTCGACGTCAACCGACAGATAGCCTTCGGGAATCGCCGCGCCGACACTGGAATAGCCGTAGACGCCCATGGTGCCGAGGTGGACAAGATGCGCATCAAGATCCAGTTCCACCATCGCGTTGAGCAGATGGTGCGTGGCATTGACGTTGTTGTTGACAGTGTAGTTCTTGTGCTGGTCCGATTTCATCGAATAAGGCGCAGCGCGCTGTTCGGCGAAGTGGATGATGGCATCCGGCCGGTTGTCTGCAAGCCAGGCCTTGAACACTTCATAGTCGCGGGCAATATCGATCAGGTGGAACCGGATTGTATTGCCGGTTTCCTGCTTCCAGATCCGCGTGCGTTCCTGGATCGAATCCATGGGCGTCAGCGATTGCACACCAAGCTCGGCATCGATCCAGCGACGGCTCAGATTGTCGATGATATGAACTTCATGGCCCTGATCTGACAAATGCAAGGATGTGGGCCAGCCGACAAAACCATCACCGCCAAGTATCGCAATCTTCACTGAAAATCTCCCGGTTTCACGTTTCGGCACCAACAGTGCGGCACCGATTGCTTCATCTGAAAGATCAGATCATTGCGATATTTCCGTGACAACTCAACTTCCAATGTCGCGATTGATATAGAAAAGACGATTGGCCACAGCCGGTTAAGCCGTATCGCGCACCTCGAAGGCGCCCGAGCAGGGCTCTACCGGCTCAAGGTCCTTGACCAGGTTTACCCTTGCAAGAGACGGCCCATGCCAGAGTACATCCAGCATGTCGACAACGGTATCGGACGGGCCTGAAAACACGGCTTCGACCCCACCGGAGCTGAGATTGCGCACCCAGCCGGCCAGTGCCCTGTCTTCAGCTTCACCCGCACACCAGGCGCGGTACCCAACACCCTGGACCCTGCCCTCAATCAGCACGTGAACGGTCAATGGATCGGCGGTCATTCAGGTCTCCGAAGTTCGCGATGCTGCAAAAGCTTAGTGCAAACCTGCCTGTTCGCAAACGTCTGCGTGTGCTTCAGGCTGTGGACACTTGCGTGTCGCGCTTTTGCTCGTCCAACATGACCAGCAGCGATGCACCGACAATCACCAGCGCTCCCGGCCAGAATGCACCGCTCGGGGCAAAGCCGAAAGCGAAGAAGCCGACCGCGATATTCAGCGGAAGCTTCAGGTGGTCGAAAGGCTGCACGAAGGCCGCATCGGCCTTCTGGTAGGCGAGGGTCAGCAGGTAGTTTGCCAGCACAGTCAGGGCGCCGGCACCCACGAGCAGCCACAGCGCCGGACCGGTTGGCACGATACCGCCCTCTCCCAGCGCAAGCAGTGCATTTACCGGTGTCAGGAGCAGCAGCAGGTAGATGGTGATGGAATCGGCATCTTCAGTTGCAGTCAGCTTTTTGGTGACGAGCGAAGTTCCTGCCCAGAATGCAGCTGCCCCGACCGGCAAAAGTGCTGCCAGGCTGAAGCCTTCCGTCCAGGGCTCCAGAATCACCATGCCGCCGGAAAAGCCCGCCAACGTCGCGAGCCACCGGATCAGGCCAACCCGTTCCCTGAAGAACAGCTTGGCGCCAATGATCACGAAAAACGGCGAAGTCATCACCAAGGCGATTGCCTGCCAGATCTCGACCTGCGCAAGACCTGCGACCCACAACTGGATCCCGATCACTGCAAGAACACCCCGCGTCAGATGCCATCCGATCTGATGTGTCTTCAAGGCGGAAAAGCCGCGCCGCAGGACGAATGGCAGGCCAACGAAAAGGCCCAGCGCATATTGCCAGAAGGCCGCGGACGTTGATGGCACGCCCAGTTGCATGGTCGAGGCCTGCAGGGCGCCGTTCACGATTGCAAACGAAGCCCCTGCCCCGATCATGGCAAGTGCGGCGAATATGGGCTTCTTCGATTTGGTCGACATGGGCGTCCTATCTGCGATCCGTTCCGTCATCGTTCAGAACAGTCTCAAAAGACACACGCCCACCGGCCATCAACAAATGGCGGCGGTCAAGTTCTCTCTCATCCGGACTTTCGGGCGGCTTCGCTTGACGCCACCTCAACCGTCGGCTCCGGCATCTCACCGAATCTGCTGACCTTCGAACATTTTATCCGAAGCGCTCGCGGGCTCCGGGTTTCCCCGATACCGCCGGTGGGGAATTTCACCCCGCCCCGAGAACTGCTCTCCAAGAGCTTTCAGTATCCCTGAAATAGACAGGATGCAATAGTGGATGCATGCCGAAAGGCACCTCAACGGCACATCAGGCCACGCAAACCCGATTTCTGCCGGCCTGCTTGGCGCTGTATAGCGCTTCATCAGCCCTGGCGATGGTCTGGCTGATTTTCTCGCCATCTCCAACGGTGGCAGCCCCTATGCTGACCCGCATTGAGATCAGCTGCTGATCATGCAAGTGGGGCACGGTTTCGACGGCCTTTCGAATGCGCTCGGCGATTTCAAAGGCCTCATTGAGGTCGCACCCTTCCAGCAGGCAATAGAACTCTTCACCGCCCGCCCTTGCAAAGATATGCGGCTCTTGAAGTTCACGTTTCAGCAGGCCGACAAGATGATTGAGCGCTGCATCGCCGCAGGCATGGCCGTATCGATCGTTGATCAGTTTGAAATGGTCAACGTCCAGCACAAGGATGGACAGGCTGACTGGCGTCTTTTGTGCCCGTTCCTTTGCTGCAGCTGCCAGCTCGAAAAACCTGCGACGGTTGTAGGCCTCTGTCAGGGCATCGCGCTCTGCTGCCCACTTGAGCTGCTCTTCCAGACGTTTGCGTTCAGTGATGTCGAGCATGGATCCAGCAAGGCCGTTCACCTCGCCGGAGACCCGGTCACGGGTAACAGCCTTGTGGAAGGTCACCGTTCGGCGCTCGCCATCAGCATAGCAAACGTCCGCCTCATAGATCTGAACACCCCCCTGCTGCATCAGCTCTTCGTCGGCCGCTTCATAGACCTTTGCCAATTCAGCTGGCGCTACGTCGTAAACACTGGCGCCGTTCACCTTGCTGGCCGGCAAACCGATGAACGCTTCAAAAGCCTTGTTGCAGCCGCTGTAGATGCCGGCCCGGTTCTTGAAGAAGATGGGTGAAGGCAGGTTATCGATTGCAGACTGAAGGTTATCCCTCTCAATGGCGAGATCGCGGCATTTTCGGAACAGCCCACCCTGCCGCGCGATCACGAGTTCTGCGCGTTTAAGGGCAAGCAGCAGAAGGTCCGCGTCATCGGCGTCGACAACATCATCCACCCCGCCTTCCAGCAATGTCAGCTGCGTTTTTGCTGCCAGTTCTCCCGACGAACAAGCGATGATGAGGGTCGTATCCCGTATTCTGTGAAAATCGCAGGTCGGCAATGCCCCCGTCGCCCCGACATCCAGAAGACAGACCTGAAACGGGCAAGAGGAGAGCGGCTGGACAGTGACCTGGTGCAGGACGTAACCGGCTGGAAGCGACGGTGGCGGTCTTTTGGCAGGCGAATAATACCCGACGTCAACCGCCTTTTCAGACGGTACCGACGTATTTTGGGTATCCGTTGCATGCATCCGTTCTGCCAAGGCGCACTCCTTTGAGCTTAACCTACGGGAAAATCGATAAATTCGGAGTTAAGAAAGTTTGCCGGCAGCAAGAAGCCACTCTCATTGCCACCGTGTCGGAATGGAGGCCATTAGCGGGTCGCGAAATACGCGGCGATGTCTTGAGGTCTGGCTGCTATCAATACCGGATTTTCGGCGGCCAGTTCTTCACGGCTACCGTAGCCCCACAACACGCCAATGCCCGCCACTGCGTTGGCGTTTGCTCCGACAAGGTCATGCTTGCGATCACCAACCATGACCGCCTCCGACGACTGGATGTTTTCCTCACTCAGGATATGCGCGATCAGCTCGGCTTTCGCGGACCGCGTGCCGTCCAACTCTGCACCGTAGACCTTGCCGAAAAAGTCCATCAGGCCGAAATGCTCAACGATCCGACCTGCGTAACTGTGGGGCTTTGAGGTACAGACGTGAAGAAGAAACCCGTCTTTCCTGAGAGTTGTCAGCAGTTCGGGAATACCCTCGATCAGCGAATTCTCGAACAGTCCCGTCACCGTGTAGCGCTCACGATAGAAGGCCACGGCTTGATCCAGCACAGCCTTGTCTTCCGTTCCCAGAAGAACCTTGAAGCTGTCCCAGAGCGGCGGCCCGATGCACCAGCGCAGCTCTTCCACGTCAGGTGCCTGCCCACCCATCTTTTCAACCGCATACCCGATTGAACGGGTGATGCCTTCAAAGGGGTCAGTCAGGGTTCCGTCCAGATCGAACAGGATGGTCGAAGTCGTCATGATGCCCCGCAACGTATTGAAAAAGAAAGCGGCCTGGACCGGATGGTCGCAGGCCGCTGAATATCGGCAGTATCCGATGCCTGTCAATCAGGCTGCGTTAGGTGAATCACCCCGGATCAGGAAAACTCCATGATCACGGCGTCTACGGCAAGGCTGTCGCCGGGCGTTGCCTTGATGGCGCTCACGACACAGTCGCGCTCCGCTCTCAGCACGTTTTCCATCTTCATGGCCTCAACGACGGCAAGCTGCTCACCTGCCTTGACTTCCTGTCCCTCGGCCACAGCGATGGACACCACCAGACCAGGCATCGGGCACAGCAGCATCTTCGACGTGTCCGGCGGCAGCTTCTCCGGCATCAAGGCATCCAGCTCGGCAATCCGCGGTGTCATCACTTTCGCGACCACGGAATAGCCCTGCCAGTCGAGGCGGTAGCCACCGCGCAGGGTCCGGACCTGCACCGTCACATCCTTCGCGCCGACCTTGCCGGACCAGAGCGGATCACCTGGCGCCCAGTCAGCCTCCACATTGACAACGGGGCCATCGCCGATCGCGACATCGATCTCGACGGGCGTCCCCGGATACCCGGCAGCAAGCCGGATCGGAACATAGGTCTTGTCGAGCTTGATCACCCAATCCTCGCGAATGGCACCGGAATGAGCCCGCAACCGCCCGGGCAGGTGGTCCAGACGCTCGCGTTGCAACGCCCCCATGGACAGGGCAACGGCTGCAAGAACCGCATAGGCCTCGTCATCGGGAACTGCCGGCTCGAAGCCGTCCGGATATTCGTCTGCGATGAAACTGGTAGCCAACTCGCCCGACCGCCAGCGCGGATGGTTCATCAGCGCTGTCAGAAACGGTACATTGTGCTGAATACCGTCGACGTAAAACGCATCCAGAGCTGAACTCATCGCATCGATCGCCTCCGCCCGTGTCGGCGCATGGGTGATCAGCTTTGCGATCATCGGGTCGTAGAACATCGAAATTTCAGAGCCCTCGACAACGCCGGTATCGTTGCGGACGGTAACCCCGTTGCTGGCCTCTTCCGCCGGCGGCCGGTAGCGCACAAGCCGGCCAATGGACGGCAGGAAATTGCGGTAGGGATCTTCCGCATAAATACGGCTTTCGACTGCCCAGCCGTTCAGCTTGACGTCTTCCTGGGCAAGGTCCAGTTTTTCACCGGCGGCAACGCGGATCATCTGCTCAACCAGATCGATACCGGTGATCAGTTCGGTCACCGGGTGCTCCACCTGCAGGCGCGTGTTCATTTCCAGGAAGAAGAAGCTCTTGTCCTGCCCGGCGACGAACTCGACCGTGCCGGCACTGTCATAGTCGACGGCCTTTGCAAGCGCGACGGCCTGCTCACCCATCTTGCGGCGCGTTTCCTCATCGAGCAGAGGCGACGGCGCCTCTTCGATGACCTTCTGGTTGCGCCGCTGAATCGAGCATTCACGCTCGCCCAGGTAAATCGCATTGCCGTGCTTGTCGCCCAGGACCTGGATTTCAATATGGCGCGGGTTTTCGATGAATTTCTCAATGAAAACCCGATCGTCGCCGAAGGAAGACGCCGCCTCGGATTTCGAGCGGGTGTAGCCATCCCGCACCTCGTCCGCATTCCAGGCGATGCGCATACCCTTGCCGCCACCACCCGCGGACGCCTTGATCATGACCGGGTAGCCAATGTCCGCAGCGATTTCGACAGCCTGCTCCGGGCTTTCTATTACGCCAAGATAGCCCGGCACCGTGCTGACCTTCGCCTCATTGGCGAATTTCTTGGATTCGATCTTGTCGCCCATCGCCATGATGGCGCGCGGATTGGGGCCGATCCAGACAATGCCTTCCTTCGCCAGCGCTTCGGGAAAGCTGGCGCGTTCGGACAGGAAGCCATAGCCCGGATGCACGGCTTCAGCTCCGGTCTCCTTGCAGGCCGCGATGATCTTGTCGGCGATCAGATAGGATTCCGACGCTGCCGCGGGACCGATGTGGACCGCTTCGTCTGCCATTTCCACGTGAAGGGCATCGCGATCGGCATCGGAATAGACCGCAACTGTCTTTATGCCCATGCGGCGGGCCGTCTTGATGACGCGACAGGCAATCTCACCACGGTTGGCGACTAGTATTTTGGAGAACATGAATTTCCACCCAGCTGGACGATTTTCCATTTTGTAGGCTGCGCCACTTTGGCACGCAACTTATCCAAAGGGCGAGACGTGATTTTGCGGATAGTTGCCCAAACACTCAAAAACGGCATGCCGCGACAAGGACCGACCGAAGGTAGTTCGGCGGGAAAGCGTCTATTTATCCGAATTTTAATAAACTTATTGCAGGAATTACCAAGGCAATGGGGAACAATTAAATGAAACGCATCTTTTCAGCGGCAATTATCGCGAGTGCTTTACTACCAACTTCCGCACTGGCGGAAACCGCAGGCAAGTGGAAGAGCGGCGAAATCAATGGCTTTACACGTTATTGGACCACCAACAACCTTGGCGCGAACTTCGTAGTCTGGTGTCATCCGAAACGCCGGATCAACGGCACGCTGCTTCATATTGATATCGACGGAAAAATGCCGCCACCGCGCAGCAGGATCAAATTGATCATGGACCGCGAGATCCTGGAGCTGCCAATCAACGAGCAGGGATACGTGGAAACGGGTTGCGCCGCGTGTTCCGACAGCTTCGGCTATGTCTGGCACCGTTTGCGGTCATCCCATTCCCTTGCGGTGAAATTCCAGGACGACAGCTATGCCGGATTTTCCCTGCGTGGCGCCCAGAAGATCATTCCCGGAAACGTTTGCCCGACCGACTGGCAGAAACAACACCCCAGGTCCTGAGGCAGGGCGGCCTGGCCATCGCCACGTGGCATGCCAGGCCGCCAAATTACTTTCTTGATTGAAGGGCTTTTAACAGAACACCTGTAATTTTCGTCGGTGACAGATTACGGAAACGGCTCGATGCGCAGCGCCTTCTTTTCTTTTTTATACCTTGCACTGGCCACGAGCTTGCCGGCAGCCGCAGCCGAATACGGCAAGTGGCATACAGACACGGCGTATGGCTACGAGCGCTACTGGACCGAAAGCTCATCAGGAGCGCGATTCACGATCTGGTGCCCGCCCAATCATGCCGTCAGGAACACCCTTATCGGCGTGCGCATCAAGGGCCGCAGGCCGGACCCCGGGTCCACAGTCCTGGTCGAGCTGGATCACAAGCTGATAAAGTTCAAGGCAGGAAACGACGGTTACATCTACAATGACTGCCCGGCCTGTTCCGACAACATGACCTATTTCTGGCACCGGTTGCGTTCATCGGTAAAATTCGCCGTGCAACTGGAAGACAGACGCTATTCGGGCTTTTCCCTAAACGGTGTGCGAGAAGCCATGGCGGGGTCTGTATGTTCCAGCCAGATGGCCCGTAATACGCAGTAAACTCCAGGCAAAATCCTGACCGGCGATTTTGTGTGCTCGCAATCACATTTGCGCACCACAAGTTGGTGCACACTTCTCCTGTCACCAACTTTCCGGACTGTTCTGCTAGACTAAACCTTCAGAGCGTTCTTTCCGGTGGCAACGGCACGTCAGGAGACTTTCATGCGGAAAATGCTTCTTTGCGCAGCAGCGCTTGCCCTTCCCGGCCTTGTCATGTCGACGGCGGCCGAGGCACGACCGGACCTTCGCAAGATGACCTGTGCCCAGGCGCAGAACATGGTGCGCCAGCACGGTGCCGTGGTCTTCACCACGGGGCAGTATACCTATTCGATGTTTGTTTCGAACCTTAGCTACTGCGATCGTAACCAGGTCCTGTTCACGCAGTTCGGCCAGACGCGGGATACACCACGCTGCCCTGTCGCGTTCGAATGCAAGGAACCTCTGTTCCCGCGCGGTCTCTCGCGTTGGGATTGATCTTGCAGACAGCAAACAGGCCGGAAAATCCGGCCTGATACAATCTCGTGTGTCACTGCTGCGGACCAGCGATCGTCTTCCGGAACCGAGCGAATGAATGCAAATCGGCTCTTCTTGCTAGAGCGGAATATTGTCGTGCTTTTTCCATGGCATATCCGCCTGCTTGGACCTGAGCAGGGCCAGGGCCTTGGATACACGCCGGCGGGTGGAATGCGGGCGAATGACATCGTCGATATAGCCGCGCTCGGCAGCAACGAACGGATTGGCGAACCGGTCCTCGTAATCCTTTGTCCGCTTGGCGATCTTCTCCTTGTCGCCGAGTTCGGATCTGTAGAGAATTTCGACCGCCCCTTTTGCGCCCATCACCGCGATTTCAGCAGACGGCCAGGCGTAGTTGATGTCGCCGCGGATGTGCTTGGAGCTCATCACGTCGTAAGCACCGCCGTAGGCCTTGCGGGTGATGACGGTGATCTTCGGCACCGTAGCTTCAGCGTAGGCAAACAGCAGCTTGGCGCCGTGCTTGATCAGGCCGCCATATTCCTGCGACGTGCCGGGCAGGAAGCCTGGAACATCGACGAAGGTCACGATCGGAATGCTGAAACAGTCGCAGAAGCGGACAAACCTTGCAGCCTTGCGGCTGGCATCGGAATCCAGAACGCCGGCCAGAACCATCGGCTGGTTGGCAACGATGCCGACAGTGCGACCCTCGATCCGTCCGAAACCGGTAAGGATGTTGCCCGCGAAACTGCCCTGGATTTCGAAGAAGTCGCCCTCGTCGACTGTCTTCAGAACAAGTTCCTTCATGTCGTAGGGCTTGTTCGGATTGTCCGGAATGAGCGTGTCGAGGCTGGTGTCGATCCGCTCCGGGTCGTCGTAGTTCGTCAGTTCCGGCAGGTCCGCACGATTGTTCATCGGCAGATAGTCAATCAGCCGGCGCATTTCCTGCAGGGCTTCGACGTCGTTGTCAAAGGCACCGTCCGCAATCGAAGACTTGGTGGTGTGGATCGACGCGCCGCCGAGTTCCTCGGCTGTCACCGTCTCGTTCGTCACGGTCTTCACCACGTCCGGTCCGGTAACGAACATGTACGACGTGTCACGCACCATGAAGATGAAGTCCGTCATGGCAGGGGAATAGACGTCGCCGCCTGCGCAAGGTCCCATGATGAGCGAAATCTGCGGAATGACACCGGAAGCCAGAACGTTGCGCTGGAACACTTCGCCGTAACCGCCAAGAGCCGCGACGCCTTCCTGAATACGGGCGCCACCTGCGTCGAACAGGCCGATGATTGGTGCCCGGTTCTGCAGGGCCATGTCCTGGAGCTTGGTGATCTTTTCCGCATGCGTTTCGGAAAGAGACCCGCCGAAGACCGTGAAATCCTTGGAGAACACGTAAACGGTCCGACCGTTGACCGTTCCCCAGCCGGTGATCACGCCGTCGCCGGGGATATGCTGCTCTTCCATGCCGAAATCGGTACAGCGGTGCTGTTTGAACATGTCGAATTCTTCAAAGGACCCTTCGTCCAGAAGAATTTCAATACGTTCACGCGCAGTCAGTTTGCCCTTGGCATGCTGCGCATCGATGCGGCGTTGTCCGCCGCCCAGCCGCGCGGTTTCGCGGCGTTGTTCCAATTCGGCCAGAACTTCTTTCATCCGGTCCTCCCAAAACTTGAGCTTGGATCACGCCGTAGCATGATCCCCCGACAGAGCCTAGTCAGCACATGGGCTTATGGGGAAACTACGCCCCGTGAACCTTCCCAGCCAAACGCCCACAGAAGCTGGACGAAGAGCTTGACGAATGTCCGGCAAAAGCCTTTATGGCCACGCTTTGCCCGATCCCAAACCTGCCCTCACGTTTCCGCGCGCCAGGACAGACCAGGATCACTTCAATACGTGCCCTTTTTTGAAGCACGATTTTCAAACTCGAGAAATCTCATTTCAGGTCCAGGACCCATTCTTAACGGAGTACATTAATGTCAGGAAATTATGTTGTTGATCACCGTGACGGTGTCATCACGCTCGCGCGTTTGCAATATTTCGACGTCAGCCAGGCGAACCTCAAGGAAGATCACAAGAACTGGCTTCGCAGAAACGTCGTACCGCTGCTGAAGGGCAACGGCAGCATCAGTATCGTCGGACTTTCCAGCCGCAGCGGCAAGGCAGCCTTCAACAAGGCCCTGTCGATGAAGCGGGCAAATGCCGTGAAGACGTTCCTCGAAGAATGCCTACTGTCCTGTTTTCCGTTCGATCTGGTCGACGGACTTGGCGAAACCCTGGCTGAAGAAATGGGTCAGGAAGACGGCGTTGAAGACGGACAGTTCCGTGCCGTGATGATTTACGTGCATTCCCTGCCGACCCCGCCCAATCCGAAGGTCATCAAAACGCCCAAGAAGATGAAGCCCAAACCAAAGGCGGCTTCCACCTTGTGGGTCGGCATCGGTGAAAGCCATTCAGGCGACCTTGTTGCTGTCGGGCGGTACAACTGGAATGGACGCCTTTACCGGGCCAGCGCCGATGACAACGGCTATGTCGACTACGTTGACCTTATGGCGGACGGCTGGAAAATCGGCGGCGGCCTGGGAGGCAGCGTCGGCGGCATCGTCATCGTGGCACATGGTGTCAAGACGCCCAGCGAGTTCAACAAGAAGGGCGAATGGTCTGATTGGGACCTCGATCTGGCGATTGCCGGAAAGCTGGGGGACGTCCTCAAGGGCATCAAGGGCATCGGCAAGATCGTCACTACGATGGAGAAATACGAGGAACTGAGCCATGCCGCGATTGAACTGACCAAGAACAAGGGGTTCGTCAAGAAAGGTCTCTACACAATTCCGATGCTAGGTGTCGGTGCGGGCCTGCACGTTTGGACAGGACGCAAATACGGCGACGTTTCGGTGATCTCGGTCGGCAGGACACTGATGCGTTAGCACCCTGTCCCCGGCCACCTGTCCGCACACGCACCGGGCAGCAAATCGGTTTTCGATCATGCTGCCCGAACTGCCCATCGACTGTGCATATTGGATTGAACACAACTTCTGTCTGACTGAACAAGCAGATGTTACCACTCCGGTCTGGCAGGTTTTGGCGGGTAGCAGACGCCCACCGATCCGGCCACTCGTCTTTCCCGGCCCCGTCCCGCAGCAAGGATGCCGTAACGTTCATTTGAGCCCATCATTTTGGCGAAGTTCGCATGCGCAAGCGGTGAAAAACACCGCCTTCAAATCCTTTTTCAGTGGTCGAAAAAAATATATTCAACCTGAGGGAACCTCAGGATTTTTCGATGAATTTCAGCTCGTTGCCTAATTTGCAGGCACTGTCGCCGCGACATTGAACTTTGACACCTTTCAGAATTTTGCCATGATTGCCCAAGAACGAAGCATCGGCAAAGGGGAGGCAATGGCGGACGAACGCACTTTCTTCAATGAAATGCTCGACGAGGCCAACAAGCCGCGCCAGCCATACGCCCGGCTCGCCAAATGGCTGGAAGACAAACCAGCCAACTTTCTGACCAAGAAGGGCCGCGACGCTGAAACCATTTTCCGCAGACTTGGCATCACCTTCGCGGTTTATGGAGCGGAAGAAGCTACCGAACGGCTGATCCCGTTTGATCCCATCCCGCGCATCATCTCGGCTCCGGAGTGGCGGCGCCTGTCTGCAGGCATCGACCAGCGTGTGCGGGCTCTGAACGCCTTCCTGCACGACATCTACCATCGCCAGGAAATTTTGCGCGCAGGCAGGATCCCGGCGGAGCTCGTGCTGCAGAACGAGGCATTCCTGCCTGAAATGGCCGGGTTCACCCCTGCCCGCAAGGTCTATGCCCACATCATCGGAACCGATCTGGTCCGCGTGTCGGAAAACGAATTCTACGTGCTGGAAGACAACACGCGCACGCCTTCAGGTGTCTCTTACATGATGGAGAACCGGGAGACGATGATGCGTCTCTTCCCCGAGCTCTTTCAGAGTCACCGGGTCGCCGCAGTGGAGCAATATCCCGAGAACCTCCTGCAGACGCTGGAAAGCGTCGCACCGGATCCCTCGAAGTCTTCGCAAACGATCGTTGTCCTGACCCCGGGCATCTATAACTCCGCCTATTTCGAACATGCTTTCCTGGCTGATTCCATGGGCGTGGAACTGGTGGAAGGCCGGGATCTGTTCGTTGATGCCGGACATGTCTACATGCGCACAACGCGCGAACCGAAGCAGGTCGACGTCATCTACCGGCGTATCGACGATGCCTTCCTCGATCCGCTGACCTTCAATCCGGGCAGCATGCTCGGTGTGCCGGGCCTCTTCGATGCCTATCGCGCCGGCAACGTCACCATCTGCAATGCGCCGGGAACGGGTATTGCCGACGACAAGGCGATCTATGCCTATGTCCCGGACATCATCGAGTTCTACACGGGCCAGAAACCGATCCTGAACAACGTTCCGACGTGGAACTGCTCACGGCCGGATGACCTCGCCTATGTTCTGGACAATCTTGAGGACATTGTCGTCAAGGAAGTCCACGGTTCGGGCGGCTACGGCATGCTGATCGGTCCGACCGCATCGAAGCGGGAAATCGCGGAATTCCGGAAAGTCCTGGAAACCAACCCTTCCAACTATATTGCCCAGCCGACCCTGGCGCTGTCGGCCTGCCCGACACACGTCGCTTCGGGTGTCGCCCCGCGCCACGTCGATCTGCGCCCCTACGTGCTGATCGGCGATCAGGTCCGCATCACGCCAGGTGGCCTGACACGGGTTGCCCTCAAGAAAGGCTCGCTCGTCGTCAACTCCAGCCAGGGTGGCGGCACAAAAGACACCTGGGTACTTGAGGACTGAGAGAACCAGATGCTCGGAAGAACCGCCTCTTCGCTGTTTTGGATGTCGCGCTACCACGAGCGTGCCCAGAATGTTTCCCGTCTCCTTGAGGTCGCCTGTCGTGGCGCCATCATCTCCCATTCGGGTCAGGAGGACGGAACCCACTGGACCTTCGCCCTCGCCTGCGCGGGGTGCGAGACCGGATACAAGCAGAAATACGAGGAACTGAACGGCCGCAACGTGGCGGCCCACATGATCTTTTCCAAGGAAAACACCTCAAGCGTCCGCAGCTGCCTGGAACTTGCCAGGAACAACGCTCGCGCCGTTCGCACCGGCATCACGGCTGAACTCTGGGAAGCCATCAACACCACATGGATCGAGTTCACCGATGTGAACCCGCAATCCATCACCCAGGAAAAACTGCCGGACTTTCTCGCCTGGGTTAATCAGCGGGCGCACCTGTTCCGCGGCGCGCTGCTGAACACGATCCTGCGCGACGACGGTTATTTCTTCAGCCAGATGGGGAATTTCGTGGAACGGTCGGACAACACGGCCCGCATCCTCGACACCTACTACTGGACCCTGCTGCCGGACAGCGACATCATCGGTGACGGCTCTTTGGAGCACTATCAGTGGTCCGCGATCCTGCGAGCCCTGTCCGGGCGGAGAAGCTACCGGTTTGCGTATCCGAATGCCCGACTGAAAGCGTTCAACATTGCCGAGTTTCTGATCCTCAGAACGGAAATGCCCCGGTCCCTTGCCCATTGCTACGACTGGATGGCCGATACCGCGGAAGACCTGGCCCAGTTCTATGGTTCGCGTGAACCAAGCCTGGACATGGCAGCGGACATGGCAAAAGACCTGGCTGAAAAGCAGATGCACGAAATCTATCAGCAGGGACTGCATGACTTCCTCTCGGATTTCATCAACAAAAACAATCTTTTCGCCCATCAGCTTTGCGAAGACTACAATTTCGCCTGACCCTGGAACCCCGCAGAACCGGTGCAGCATGCGACTGACTGTCAGACATACGACCCGATACCGTTACGAGACGCCACTCGCCAACGCCATGCAGCAGTTGCGCCTGACGCCCGAGGATGGCCCGAGCCAGAGAGTTGTCGAATGGTCCATCGAAGCACCCGGCATTGAACGGGCGACGACCTACAAGGACGCTTTCGGCAACCAGGTTCACATGGTTTCGCGTAGCGAGCCGATCGAGGACGTCGAGATCACCGCCAGCGGTATTGTCGAGACGACGGATACCAACGGAATTCTCGGCCACGAACCGGATGCCGGCATCCCACCGCGGATTTACACAAGAGTCACTCCGCTTACGCAATCCAACCAGGCGATCCGCAAATTGGCGGCCAACGCGGAAGGGCATGACAAGATTGCCGGGTTCCATGCTCTGATGCATGCCATCCGCGACAAGGTCGACTACAAGGTGGGCGTCACCGAAACGCATGCTCCGGCCACTGCCGTACTGGCCGCCGGAGAAGGCGTCTGCCAGGATCACGCGCATATTTTCATCGCCGCCGCACGTTCCATCGGCGTTCCGGCAAGGTACGTTTCCGGCTATCTGCTGCTGGAAGACGAACAGGCTTCGGAAGCCCATCATGCCTGGGCCGAAGTGATGATAAACGGTCTTGGCTGGACCGGATTCGACATATCCAACGCAATGTGTCCGACCGATCGCTATATCCGCTTGACGGTGGGCCTGGATTCCCGTTCAGCTGCCCCTATCAGGGGGATCCGTTTTGGCGGGCTTGAGGAAAACCTGCATGTTGAGGTCGATGTGGCCCAGGCCGCATTCCAGCAACAGCAGTAAGTGTCTTTCAAACCGCCCGAACAGGCTCACTCCAGCAAAAGATGTTAAAGGGCAACCTGCGCCCTGCCTGATGGATGCTTGCCCTTTAGGGGCTCCAGCATCGGGTCTTGGCGCAGTCTGAGGGCTTGGGAATGACCTATTGCGTTGGCTTGAAACTGGATCGCGGGCTGGTGTTCGCCGCGGACACACGCACCAACGCCGGTGTCGACAACATTGCCACGTTCAAGAAACTCCACGTATGGGAAGAGCCAGGCGAGCGGGTGATCACCCTGCTCTCGGCCGGCAACCTTGCGGTCACCCAGGCTGTCGTCTCGCTTTTGAGTGAGCACATCACGTCTGCCGAAAGCGACCGGGCGACCCTGATGACCGCAAAGACCATGTTCCAGGTTGCCCGCCTCGTCGGCAGTGCGGTTCGTGAGGTCAAGGCGATCGACGGCGAAGCCCTTGCAACAAGTGCGGAAAACTTCTTCGTCACCTTCATTCTGGGCGGCCAGATCAAGGGTGAGGAACCGCGCATGTTCCAGATCTATGCGGCCGGCAACTTCATCGAGGTCTGTGAAGACACGCCCTATCTGCAGATCGGAGAGCACAAATACGGCAAGCCGATCCTGGACCGGGTCACGCGTGCGGACATGCGCCTCGGTGAAGCGGCCAAGCTGGTGCTGCTGTCCTTTGACAGCACGCTGAGGTCGAACCTGTCCGTCGGCATGCCCATCGACATGTTGCTCTACAACACCGACAGCTTTTCCACCAACCGCCAGGTGCGCATTCAGCAGGACGACCCGTATTTCCAGAAACTGTCCCGGGGCTGGTCAGACAAGTTGCGGCAGGCCTTTGCCGATATTGAGGAATTTGAAGTCTGATCCGGCAGGAAACTGTCAGGCGGACGTCACAATCGATCAGTAGAAGCGGACCGGACCCTTCCGGAAAGTGAGTATCCATGAGCAATTCCAGCGACGTCGCCGAGCTTGACCCAACCGCATGGACCAGGGAGCCGGCTAACGAACCGCTGGAAATCAATGATGCTGCGCTCCGGGCCGTGCGCGAGATGATCAAGTTGGGCCAGCGCACGCAGCTGGTCGAACTGCTCAAGCGCTGGGACCCCGTCGACGTCATGCAATTGTTGACGCGGCTGCGCCTGAAACATGCCCGCAAATTGTTCCAGTGGTTGCCGGCCAACCCGTCGATCAAGGTCATTGCCGAGCTTCGACCGGAATTCCGTTCGATTCTGATGGAAGAATCCACCCTTGAGCAGTTTCGGGATATTCTCGCCGGTCTCGATCCGGAAGATGCCATCGAAATTCTCAACGAGTTTCCGGACGATGTCGCGGACGAACTGATCGCGCGCTTGCCGGATGTGGAAGACATCGCAACGCGCGGTTCCTATGCCGACGACACCGCGGGCCGCGTGATGGCCCGCAAGTTCGTTGCCCTTCCCGAAACCTGCACCGCCGGCGAAGCCGTCGCGCAGATGCGCGCGGAAGCCAGCCGCATTCGCAAGGTCTTTACCGTTTATGTGACCGATGCCGACGGCAAGCTGACCGGAACAGTGGAAGTCGGCAAGCTTCTGCTCGCTCCGGCGGACGCACCCTTGTCCAGCTTCATGAACCGCGACGTGATTGCCGTGTCCACGGATACCGACCAGGAAGAAGTGCTGCGGCTCGCCCGAAAACGCGACATGCGCACCGTGCCGGTCGTCAGCGGAGAAGGCCACCTGATCGGCCGGATTACGCCCAAGCAGTTGACACGCATCGCCTCGGACGAAGCCAACGAGGACATGCTGCTGATGAGCGGCGTTTCCTCAGAAGCCCGGTCGGATGACACGGTGCTGCGCATAGTACGCGGCCGCCTGCCCTGGCTGCTGGCCGGTCTGGTGGGGGCCAGCGTTGCTGCAACGGTGGTCGGTTCCTATGAAGACCAGTTGGCGGAAGCCGCCATCCTGGCCGCTTTCATTCCCGTCACCATGTCCATGGCCGGAAACGCGGGCCTGCAGGCCTCCGCTGTGGCGGTGCAAGGCATTGCGACCGGAGCCTTGTGGTCCGGCGACATCTTCTACCGCCTGCTGAAGGAAATGGTGGCGGCGCTCTTCAACGGCGCTATCGCCGGCACGATCCTAGGCTGTCTCGTACTCGTGGCTTCACTGATCGTGCCGCTGGAAGACCCGCTGCACCTTGCCCTGGCCACATCGCTGTCACTGCTGTGCGTCACCACGCTTGCAACCATGGTCGGCGCCACCATACCAATCATTCTGGACAAGATCGGCATCGACCCGGCCATGGCCATCGGTGTCTTCATCACCTCGTCCAACGACGTTCTCGGCGTGCTCATTTTCTTTCTGATGGCAACGACGTTCTACTTGGGGTGAAGCCAATACGCTCCACACCACATCGCAGGGAAATTGTTACGCTTCTCGCAGGATCAGAACCGCCGCGTCGAATTCCTTGCGCTTGTAGGCTCGGACGAGAGCAGCTTCCGCGTCTTCGCCCCAGCGCTCGATGTTGAAGTCCTCTTCCACATGAGCGGCCGTCCAGGCGGCATCGGCGTCGAGGTAGTTTTCCAGCAGACCAAGCCCCAGGAGCGCTGAGCCTGTCAGGCTGGTGATCGTATGGAGCGCTGCGAGGCGCATCGGGGTCAGGTCGGAAAGTCGGGCCCGATAGGCGACAAGCAGCGGTTCCGGCTGGGCAGCGTGAATGACGCCTTCGATCAGCACGAAACGGCCGCCGAGCAACCCGCCTGCCCAGTCCACGACCGGATCCCACATGCGCCTTTGGGTGTCGATCAGGCTTTGCGGATCGTCCGCGCGGTAGCACAGCGCATCATTGCCGGCAAACCGGGTGATATCGTCAGCCACTTCGCCAAACCGGATGCTGACTGCATCAAGCGCTGAATTGGAAATCCGGGTCAGCGGCATGGTGGCCGGATTGATTTCCTTCTGCTGAGCCTGCCATTCGGCGGCAACCGCTGCAGCAAGCGCCTCACTCGGCAGCAACAAGGCCGCCTTGCCCGGTGTCTTGACGGGCCTTCCGTCCAGATGAATCGCGAAACCGCCGTCCACGGCAACATGGGTTGCTTCCTTGTAGAAACGCTTAGGCAATTCGCGCCTGGAGAGTTCGCGCGCCCGCTGCTCCGGATCCTTGGCCGCATCTTCCTGCAAGGTTTCAAGAAAGTCGCGCATCACATTGTTTCCTTGTCGAAATCCAGAAGTTCACCAAGTGTCAAATCCAGCTCGGCATAGGTCTGGATGATCTTGTCTGCACCATCAGCACTCAGCCGGTCATGATCATGATAACCCCAGGCAACACCCAGGGCATGTGTGCCGGCGGCCTTGGCCATCGCCATGTCAAAACCGGTATCACCGATCATGATGGTTCGTGTCCTGTCCGCTCCGGTCTCCGCCATTGCCCGCAGCACCATGTCCGGATGAGGCTTGGAGGGTGAGGTATCAGCTGTCTGGACGGTCACGAAGCGTCCATGCAGATCATGGGTATCCAGCATGTGCGTGACCCCACGCATCGCTTTGCCGGTGGCAATTCCAAGAAGGACATCGTCACGCGCATTCAACCGGATGATAGCCTCGCGAGCACCCGGATAAAGCGGGTCGAGATCCAACCCTTCCCTCCTGCGGGACCACTTCGCCTGTTTATAGGCGTTGGACATCACCGGGATCTTGTCCTGGTGTTCAGGTCCAACGAGATCCAGAAAAGCCTCGTCCAGCGACCGTCCGACGATTGAGAGCGCCGTTTCCCGGTCAGGCATGGGCAGGCCCGCAGCCTCGAAACCGACCTGCAGGCCTTGCAAAATGGTTTTCTGACTGTCCACCAGCGTGCCGTCGACGTCGAAGATGATCAGATACATGGGCATCCTGTGCCAAGCGAACGGAAAGTAGCCCGCATGTGCCGGGTTTTCCTCCGGGGGTCAAGAGCACATTTGACACTGCCCCGGATTGGAAGTTTTGCCGACATCTACGTCATTGATTGGTAAATTCAACAATAGGCAAAGACTTCCACAGTCTGCGGCAAATTGACGTTCAATCTTTGGATATCGCCAATTTTGAAAAACCGCCCGAAAATTGCCTCTTTAGAGTGATTACCGGTCTCTTGGCTGCTTGCATATTTATCGTAAAGAACTTGGTTACCATGATCGACGATACTGCTGCAGGCGGGTGGGCATGAACGTTTGGGGCAAGATTGTCACCAAAGGATACGAATTTGGAGCGCGGTCGAACAAGACCGGCGTAACAGAGTGGTTTTGTCTGAATGATTCAGAAGAAACAAAAGGTCGGCCTGAAGGGGCAAGCAAAATCCCGGAAGACCAGCCGGACTTTTTATACGATCCTCGCGGGGGCAACTTTGGTGATATCCGGTTTGGCCGGAACCGCCACTTATCTTGGAACCTCGATCGCCCCGTCTCATTTTGTTGCCGCCGGCACTGAGCCGCAGAAGACATTGACGCTTGCGCAGACAACCCCTGCCGTAGCTTCTCTTGGTCTGGCCCCGATGGCGCTGACAACGAAAAAACGGCAATCCGCCGAAGCGGAGGCCGCGCTTGCAGCCCAAAAAGCCGCCGAACAGGCCGCAGCAATAGCTGCAAAAGCAGAAGCAGCGCTCAAGGCGGAAGCCGCGGCACTCGAAGCCGAGGCTAAAAAGGCTGCGAAGGTGGCCCTTGCCGCCAAGCTCGCAAGGCTGAAACTCGCCCAGACACTTCTGGCCCATCAAGCTGCTTCAGAAACCACAAGTGTTACCGCGCTCGATGAACCGGCAGCCGATGACGCTGCGCCGAATGTCGAGGTCGCAGCGTTACAAAGCGTCGGCACCACGGCTGAAGCAGAGACGAATGTTGCTGCAAAGCCTGAACAGACGGCCGTGAACATTGCCATGGCTGCGGGTAATCCGGCCAAACCCGGCGCCATTCTGCCACCGACCCCGGACATGAAACCCGAACCGCCACGCCGCAGCGCGCCGGTGGTTGCAGAAAACCGTCCTGAAGGCAGGGAAAAGCCTGAACAAGCGTCTCCCGTTCTGGCCTATGCAACGCCAGGAAATCCGGAAGAAGATGAAAACGGAGTGTTCGGCGGTCTCGGCAAATTGTTCGGCAGCGCCAAGCCCGGCCTTCCCGGTGCAGGCAGCAAGATCGCCGTCTATGACATCAGCGCCGCAACCGTTCACATGCCGGACGGAACCAAGCTTGAGGCCCATTCCGGTATCGGACACCGGATGGACAATCCGAAATATTCACACGTGAAGATGCTCGGTCCGACGCCGCCCAACATCTACAACTTGAGAATGCGCGAACGCCGTTTCCATGGCGTGGAAGCCATTCGCATGCTGCCGCAGGACCGTGCTGCCATGAAAGGCCGTGACGGCATGCTGACCCATACGCGTCTGCTGCGCCGCTCCATCGGGTCCCATGGCTGTGTTGCCTTCAAGGACTACAACAAGTTCCTGAACGCATTCAAACGCGGCCACGTAAAGACCTTGATCGTCGTTCCGTCGATGGAAAAGCTGCCGACCTACATGGCAAAACTTCAGCGGAGCACCGGAGCCTGACCTTGCAGGCAACTGCCGGATTGGATATGCCTTCTAAACATCCCGTTTTCAGTCGAGAGCGGGATGTTTCATCGTTATGGGGCCGCCAGCACGTTCTGGTCTGACGGCCTCAATCAGGCAACTGCCGTTGCAGCATAGCGCCCTGCCCGCCCGGAGCTTTTCTTGACCAAGATCATCCTGTTGCTGCTGTTCATGATTGCCGCGATCCAGGTGATCAAACCGCTTGGCTGGCCTGGTCTCAAGAAACGCTCGGATGCCTGGAAACTGGTGGCGGGCGTTGTGTGCATCACCTTTGCGTCGGTGATCCTGGGTGCACTGTTTCAGGGCGTTTGATTACGTCCACCAGGTTTGCAAACATCCGACAGCGAGCTCCCATCAAATGCTACCATCTGACGACGCTCCAACTCTGCATCTGTTTTGCGGCAAGGTTGCTTCCGGCAAGTCGACATTGGCGGATCGCTTTGCCGAACGTCCCGGCAACATTCTCCTGCGGGAAGACGTCTGGCTGTCCGGTCTCTACGCTGACCAGATGTCCAGCCTCGCAGATTTTGTCCGCTGTTCGTCACTCTTGAGAAAAACGATAACGCCGCATGTGGCAGCCCTGCTGGAAAGCGGTCTTTCCGTGGTACTGGACTTTCATGCCAACACGAAAGAAAGCCGGCAATGGATGCGTGCCATTGCCGACAAGGTCGAGTGCAAGCATCAGCTTCATTTTCTCGATGTGCCGGATGAGGTCTGCAAGGAACGCCTTCGCCAGCGCAATGCCGCCGGGAAGCACGAGTTCTCGGTGTCCGAGGCCGAGTTCGACCGGATCTCAAGCCACTTTCAGCCACCGGCGGAAGACGAGAGCTTCAATCTGAAGGTCTATCCCGCCGCCGGCAGCTAGACTTCTGCCAAAGCAGAGAACCGCTATCAGCGCTTGTTGAGCGCGTCGTCCGGATCATCCACTTCCGGATCATAGTCCGTTGCATCAAATCCGAGCAGATTCCAGGTCTGCTGCATGTGTGGCGGCAGCGGTGCCGAAACATCGATCGTGCCATGGCCCGACGGATGCGGGATCACGATCCGGCGCGCCAGCAGATGCAGCCGGTTCTGGATACCACCCGGCAGCTCCCAGTTCTCGATATTGAAATACTTGTCGTCACCGATGATCGGATGGCCGATATGAGCCGCATGTGCGCGCAACTGGTGCGTTCGGCCCGTCACCGGCTTCATCGTCACCCAGGAAAGCTTCTGGCCGGACTTTTCGAAGACGGAATAGAGCGACACGGCGTGCTGTGCCTCATCGTCGCCCTGACGCACGATCTGCATGCGTTCTTCGCCGTCATTTCTGGCCAGGAAGGTGGAAATGCGGCCCTGAAACGGCTTCGGAACACCCGCCAGGATTGCCCAGTAGATCTTCTGGGTATTCCGGTGACGGAAGGCCTTTGTCAGTTCCTGCGCGGCCTGACGCGTACGGGCAACCAGAATGATGCCGGAGGTCTCACGGTCAAGACGGTGCACCAGACGCGGCTTGTTGCCCTTGCGGTCGGTATAGGCGTCCAGCATGCCATCCAGGTGGCGCTTGAGGCCTGAACCGCCCTGAACAGCAAGACCTGCCGGCTTGTTGAGCACCATTACCTGGCTGTCTTCAAACAGCAGCATGTCCTCAATGGCCTTGCGGTCGTCAGCAATCAGCTTGGTGGATTTCGGCTTGGCATTCTTCTTGTCGTCCGCCGGAAGTTCCACCCCGAGAGGTGGAATACGGATCATCTGCCCCTTGGCGATACGGGTGTTCGTCTCGGCACGCTTGCCGTCGACGCGGACCTGCCCCGTACGCAGCAGTTTCTGCAGATGACCGAATCCAAGGCCCGGGTAATGGGACTTGAACCAACGGTCGAGGCGCATGCCCGCCTCATCGGCGGACACTTGTTTCTGTTCAATCGCGGACATGTTTTTCTCAAATTCGGCATCCGGCCTGCCGCCGTGACGCGCATCCATCGCCCCTGCATCAAGGCGGGGGGAAAATTCGTTCCGCAGCGTATAGGCGGAATCGGCCCGAAAGGGAAGGAATTCTTAAGTTGCGACCTGGCGCATGATCATCAGTCCGGCAAACACGGCAAGAATGGACAAGGCGACAGAGGCAAGAACATACATGAGTGCCAGATGCGTGTCGCCGCGCTCCCATAGCACTGAGGTGTCGAGCGAAAACGCGGAGAACGTCGTGAAGCCGCCAAGGAAGCCGGTCGCCACGAAATAGCGCAATGACTGCAGGTTGCCGGTCTCATGGCGAACCAGCCAACCGATGAAAAGCCCCATGGCCAGTGAGCCGACGACATTGACAGTAAGAGTTCCGACAGGAAAACCCGGCCCAAACAAACGGAGCGTCGCAAGCGACACCAGATGCCGTCCGCCCGCACCCAGACCACCGCCCAGCATCACCAGCAAAAGATGTTTCAAACTGTCGCCCCGCTTCTAACTGGTCCCAGTCGCCCCTGAATACGCCGAGTTCAATCCGTGCATGGGTGAACCATCACGGAATCTGCCGGGCCAGGGAAAGCCCTATTCGCCGGGAGCCGCCGGCTTTGCAGCCGATTTTTCGCCCATCTGTTCAAACACCTTGACCTGCTCATCGTACTTCGGGTCGATGGTGCCGCAGACACGGTCCCAGAACGAAAAGAAATTGGCGTAATTGTAGCGGAAGCGCGAATGGTGCTGGTCGTGAAAAGTCACGCAGACCATCGGCGAAGGCATGCGCGACATCGGCGACGCCCAGAATTCGAAACCGGAATGGCCGATTGTACCATTGAAATGGTCCCACAGCCGGTGAACGATCAGCACGGGGATCGGGATCGGCAGGAAGATGACCGCCCACAGATAATAACTCTGCATGACAAAGGCATCGACCAGATCGTCGGAATAGGTGCTCCAAACAGTCGGCGCGACCGAGCGGTGATGTTCCGCATGAAAACGGTACATCGCCTTCGTATGCATGAACCGGTGGCCCCAGTAGAACCAGGTGTCGAAGGCAAGGATGGAAACGACAAACATCAGGATTGCAGACCACCAGGTCAGCTCCAGCGGCGCGACCAGGGTCCAGCCCTTCATCGAAAGGAAGATGCCGCCGGCAAGACAGCCCGCGGTCACGGTCAACGAATAGACGCTGGCCCGGATTTCCTTCCACATGCGCTTTTCGCCACGCCGGTTCTGCTGAATACGCCGCTCCGGGTGCCGGTTCTGTATCTTCACCAGCACCCAGCCGGTCGCAAAATACAGGAACACGTTCACAGCGTAGCACGCTGCGTAAATCGGCAGGAATTCAAGCAATATCGTCAGCGCCTGATCGAGCATATCTCTTCATACATCCATTTGGTCGGTTGGCTGACACATGTGAGTACTGTGCGGGCTTACCCGGTTGCCTTGACTTTCGTTTCTTCCGAATCCGGAATTTCGCCGGTCTCTTCCATGGACCGCACCAGCACATCGTACTTCGGATGCACCGTTCCGCAGATCCGGTCCCAGAACGAGAAGAAGTTACCGTAATTGTAGTGAAACTGCGAATGATGCAGATCATGGAACGTCGTGCAAATCAGCGGCGAAGGGAATCGCGACGACTTGGACGCGAAATATTCAAAGCCCGAATGGCCGACCATGCCTGAAATCTGGTCGAACAACCGCAGGGCAAAAACGCTCAAGGCCGGCACCGGCAGCACGAACCAGACCAGAAAATAGAAAAAATGCTCGATCAGGGTGTCGACCGTGGTCGAGCTGTCGTTGCTCCAGACCGTCGGTGCGATCGAGCGGTGATGAGGTACGTGGAATTTGTAGAGCGACGGCCAGTGAAGAATCCGGTGCCCCCAATAGAACCAGGCATCAAACAGGACGAAGCAAACGGCGAACATCAGCGGAAACGACCACCAGCTGAGTTCCAGCGGAGCGAACAGCGTCCAGCCCTGGGTCTGAGCGAAAAATCCGGACGACAGCAGGACGGAAGATGTCGCCAACGCCTTCATGGAGGCACGGATTTCCTCTGCCTGGCGTTTCATGCCGTCACGGTGTTTCTGGATCCGCCGGTCAGGATGACGGGCATTTATCGCGATCATGGTGAACCCTGTCGCGAAATAGACCGCCACCATGGCCGCGTAGGTGAGCGCCAGAACGATGAGGTAATCGACGAGTAGCCCCATCATGATTTTTCCTGTTTGCCGGTGCCGGCATAAAGCGCTTCGAACCCTTCCACCCGCTCGTCATAGGTCGGATGGATAGTGCCGCAGAACCGATCCCAGAAGGAAAAGTAGTTGGCGTAGTTGTAGACGAAATACTGGTGATGCTGGTCGTGGTAGAGCGTGCACAGCAGTGGCCAGGGTTTGCGTGCGCTCGGGCTTGCGAAATGCTCATAGCCGCAATGGCCGATGGCGGCCGACACCTGGTCGAACAACCTGTGGCCCAGGAAAACCAGCGGCGGAATTGGCACAACAAAAAGCACAAGCGCATAATAGGAATGGGCGAACAGCGTATCCACACTGGAGCCTGCATCGTTGGACCAGACTGTCGGTGTCACCGTCATGTGGTGCGGCTTGTGGAACCGGTAGAACATCTTGGTGTGCAGGATCCGGTGCCCCCAGTAGAACCAGGTATCGTGCAGGGCTAGCGAGATGACGAAGAACAACGGCACCGACCACCAGGACAACGCGACGGGGTCGAACAGCGTCCAGCCACGCAGCTGGGCATAAAGGCCGATGGAAAGGCAGCAGCTCGTGATCGACAGCTGCCCCATAGAAGATTTGATATCGCGCAGGGCATCGTGGGTCGGCTGGCGCTTCTGGATCTTGCGGTCAGGGTGACGCCTGTTCATCACCGTCATGGTCAGGCCGGTTGTGAACAGCACGATCAAGCTGGAAGCGTAAAGCACCAGAAAGAAACCCAGAAACACCTCCGGGCCGGTCCCAAAATGTTCGGCAATAAAAGTCATCAACTCAAATATCCACGCGCAATTCCCTGGCCACTTTTGTGCGTAGCGAAAGAGCGGACCTCACGTCAAGGAATGACTTGCCAAATTATGAATATTACCCGGTCAGACGCTTTCCGTCACATGAGCGAAATCGGGATAGATCGACCGGACCAGCTTGTCGACCCGGTCTATTTCCTCTGGAATATCAGAAAGTTTGCCACGTTCTTCTTCCAGAACCGCCAGAAAGATCCGTGCGCGCGCCTGGTTTACCTGGATCTGCGGCAAAGTGCCCTCACCTGCCGCAGACAGAACGATGCTGACCAGCCTGTCGGCGGCGTTGAGACGTCCCCACAGATAATCATGTTCCCGCCAGCTGCGATTGAAGAAGGCACCGAACGTATTCAGGGACTTGCCCTTGAGGTCGAAACCTTCCGTATAAAGGCTTGCCGCATCGGTCGGGCTGATGCGGTCGACCAGGATTTCCGTCACCTCCGAGAAGTCGTTGCGCTGCAATACGGGAAAGGTGATCAGATCGAAAAAACCGAACCCGATATAGGTTCCCATCAGGGATGTGTGACGGCTCTTGTCGAGAAGGTTTCGGGCCGTCTCGGCAAAGAGTTCGTCCTGCAGCCTGTCCAGATCGGCAAGCCCCATCATCTGTGTCAGGGATTTCAGCATTGGCTGGACATGCTCGGCAGCGTCCGGACCACCCGCTTCCGCCGCCCGAACGAACGTTTCGGCGAGTTCCCGGCTGCGGCCACCGAAAAAGCGGTCATTCCAGCGCCAACCCAGATGATCGATCTGCTCGTAGAGCAATCCCTTCATCTGATCGAGCGCCTCGAAATTGGGCGGCGGTAAGTCGGAGCCCGGACGATAGTGATAGAAGCCGTTGAGCTTGCGCACCGCAAAGCGAAGCCGGCGTATCCGGTAGTCGACATCCAGCCCACGCAACAAGGCAACAACATGCGGGTCCGTACGCCCCAGGATGTCCTTGCTCTCGGCTGTCAGGCGGCTGGTGTGACGCGAGTACAGTCCCAGAAGGGCTTCTTCCTGGCCACGTGCACTGTCCAGCCCGCTGAGCCGCGCCGTCAGGCCTGCCAGCCGCTCAGCCAGGGAATGAAGTTTCAGGGACTGATAATTGAGAAAGGCGAACCCTGCCTGCTCGAATGCGGCCACGGTTGCCTGCTTCCGGCATAACGAAAGAATGTCAGGTGTTACCCGGCGCCGCTTTGGCAAAATGCCCGCCACCGCCTTTTCCACCATCGGCCCCGCATCATCGATCAGCTGCGACAGCCAGCGGCTGCGCCGGTTGTTCTGTTCAAGCTCTTTCAGATCATCGCCGATGGGCTCATTGCGCGGAATATGAGCGAGCGAAGCCAGGATCACGCGGAAGAACCCGGGCAGCTCCGAAACGGTGCTATCCGTTTCGACCGGAACCACCGGTGACGGATCCACATAGATCAGCCGCCGGGCAACTTCGCGCACCGCCGGCCGATCCTGAATAACGTCAATCACCGGCGCAAAGGGCTTGTTCATGACGACGCTGCCATCGACAAAACAATGCTGACCGGCTGTCTCGGACGTCAGGTTCAGCCCTCTTGCAAGAAACGCATCCCGGTTGTGCCACGTCAGGTCGTGATCGACCAGCACCCGCTCCATTTCCGCAACCGTTGCAGGAGGGAACGCCCCTGGAAACGAGGACGTCGCACGAGCCGCAAAGACAATTTCCGGAATGCTGTCGGCATCGAACTGGCTTTCGATATCTCCTGGCATTCTGTGCGCGGCATGGAAACTCAGGATCCGGCGATGATCCCACTCCTCGACATAGTCCGGATCGTCCAGGTGAATGCGTCGCTTGATGCCGTTGTAATCGGTGATCGTCACGAACAGGTCGAGCGTCTGACCACGCGGGATCAGACTGCGGCCGGGCACGGCACCGTCCTCCATCTTCTGGCAGGCATCCAGCATCCAGCCGATGAACCGTTCACCGGAAAACGGTGGGGTGAACCAACGCGCCTGCATGAACAGTCGCAGCTTCTCGCGCGTTTCCGCGCTTTCTATCTGCTTTGTCAGCCGTGTGGAAATCAGCTGGTCCAGCACCGGCGAAATGGAAATCTTCAGGTATCGGGACAAACCGGCCTGTGGCCGGGCCAAACGCGTGACATCGGCATTTTCCAGCCACATCTCGCTGTGGCTGTCGAGTGGCAGGTCGTGAGTGATGGCCCGCGCAAGCATGATGCCGTTGACGCCACCTGCAGACGCACCGGCAATTGCGTCAACCACCACCCGGATGTCGGCAACGGAGGACAACAGATCGAGCAGATCCTTGTAGGCGCTTTGAACCGGAGGAAGCTCCTGATCGGGTGCTTCCTGGGCAGAACCGTTCGATTTGCGGTCGAGGCGAACGCTCGACGCCCGAACAAGATTGAGGATTTCCCGGCTTACGCCATGCATGTAGATGGCAAGCGAAACGCCGCCATAAAACACCAGCGCCAATCTGAGTTCGATTTCCTTCATGAGGTCACCGTGGGGAACATGTTGAAGTCCTAACACGAAAGAATGGCTACTATCTTTATGCGGCGGACCTTTCCATTCGCCAATCAAGACATGGCGGAACTATGCTCCCGCCCGATCACTTCTATGCAAACATGGTTTGACGACGAGGCTTGCCGGGAACTTGGCGCTCTGAAGCGTGCTACAATTTTCCCCCGCCTGACCTGTATATTCCGCTAAGATAGTTCATGGATCCGACAGTGATTCTTTAAAGTTCAGCATTATAAATCAGACAATGAGACCAGACCTTTTCGACGCGGAATGAAATGGCCAAGAGTGTAGATACAGCTGCCCAAAGCTCCGATGATACCGGGCAAGCCGACCAGACGACCTCGCTGCAATCCCTGCAGGAAGAGAACGACTATCTGCGATCCGAGTTGGAAGATCTGCGCCTCCTGTACGAGGCGACCATCGAGCATGGCGAAGCGGTCGAGGACCAGCTGGCGGATCAATCCACCAAGCTCGAGGCACTTTCGCGGCAGCTCGCCAAATACCTTTCGCCTCAGGTCTATCAATCCATTTTCGAAGGCCGTCAGGAAGTCAAGATTGCGTCCACACGCAAGAAACTGACGGTTTTCTTCTCCGATATAGCCGACTTCACCGAAACGGCAGACCGGCTTGAATCAGAAGAACTCACGGCGATCCTCAACCAGTATCTGACGGAGATGTCGAATATCGCGCTGCGCTACGGCGCGACCATCGACAAATACGTCGGCGACGCCATCCTGATCTTTTTCGGTGACCCGGAAACACGTGGTGTGACCGAGGACGCACTTGCCTGCGTACGCATGGCCATCGACATGCAGGACCGGATGAAGGCGCTCCAGGGTGCCTGGCGGGAAGCCGGTATCTCCAAACCGATGAAATGCCGCATGGGGATCCATACGGACTATTGCACCGTGGGCAATTTCGGCAGCGAAGACCGGTTGGACTACACCATCATCGGACGAGGCGTGAACACGGCCTCACGCCTGGAAAGCCTTGCCACACCGGGCTCTATCCTGATCTCCTTCGAAACCTATTCGCAGGTGAAAGAGCAGATCAAATGCGCTGAAAATGGTGAAGTCAACGTCAAGGGGATTGCCTATCCGGTCTCCACCTACGAGGTAATCGGCCTGAAGGAACCCGTTCCGGTCAAGGATGATCTGGAAGTCGACCTGGTGTCTCGCCAGTTGGACAAGATTTCCGACACGATGGCACCGGAAGACCGGGACAAGCTGATCGCCACACTCAAGAGCGCCCTCGACCGTCTGACATCAACCGAAACCGCCTGATCTTTCAGGCTACCGAGCTCAGCCGCGTTCCTTGCGCCGCTTGTCCCAGAACTCCAGGCGTTTTCTCAGTTCCCGCTCAAACCCTCTCTGGGGTGGGTCGTAATAGGTCTTGCGGCCCAACTGCTCTGGAAAATAGTCCTGACCGGAAAAGCCGTCGGGAGCATCGTGGTCGTATTGATAGCCGTCGCCGTACCCTTCCTGCTTCATCAGCTTGGTGGGCGCGTTGAGGATATGCTTGGGCGGCAGCAGAGAGCCGCTGGACTTGGCATCCCGCATCGCCGCCTTGTAGGCCACATAAGCACCGTTCGATTTCGGCGCCGTTGCAAGATAGATCACCGACTGCGCAAGCGCCAATTCCCCTTCGGGCGACCCGAGCATCTGGTAGGCGTCACGGGCCGCATTGGCTTGCACCAGTGCATTGGGGTCGGCCAGCCCGATGTCCTCAACCGCCATGCGGATAAGACGCCGGGCAAGATAGAGCGGGTCCTCCCCGCCATCCAGCATCCGGCAGAACCAGTAGAGGGCGGCATCGGGATCGGACCCCCGCACGGACTTGTGCAGCGCGGAAATCAGATTGTAATGGCCGTCGGCACTCTTGTCGTAAATCGGCGCCCGCCTCTGGACAATTTCCTGCAGGCGCTCGGCATCGAAGACCTCGTCCTCTCCTGCGGCGCGCCAGACATCCTCGGCCAGGGTCAGAGAAGAGCGGCCGTCGCCATCGGCCATGCGGATCAGCACCCGTCGGGCTTCCTCGTCAAGCGGCAGCTTACGCTCTTCCAACTCCTCTGCCCGCGCCAGCAGTTTTTCGATGGCGTCCGCGGAAAGGGAATGGAACGTCATGACGTGAGAGCGCGACAGCAAGGCCGCGTTAAGCTCAAAAGACGGGTTTTCCGTGGTCGCACCAACCAGCGTGATCGTGCCGTCCTCCATCACCGGAAGGAAGCTGTCCTGCTGCGCCCGGTTGAACCGATGGATCTCGTCAACGAAGAGCAGCGTTGCCCTGCCGCTCATGCGCCGGGCGCGAGCCGTTTCGAACACCTTCTTCAGGTCCGAAACACCGGAAAAGATCGCAGAGATCTGTTCGAACGCGAGGTCCGTTTCATTGGCCAGCAACCGGGCAATGGTTGTCTTGCCGGTACCCGGCGGCCCCCAGAAGATCAACGAACCAAGCGTCCGCGTCTTCAGCATGCGCGACAGCGTGCCTTCCGGCCCGAGCAGGTGATCCTGCCCCACCACATCGGCAAGTTTGGTCGGTCGCATCCGGTCCGCCAGTGGCCGCGGGCCGGACTGGCTTAGTCCGGAAGCTTCGAACAGATCGCTCACACTGTCTCCTAACCGCGCAGGATGAGCTGTGAAACCTTGCCGTCCCGCTCGATATCGAGCTGCCAAACACGCGGTGGCTTCTTGGTGATACCTTCCAGCATTTCGGTGGTCTCGACGGTTTGCCGGTTGATCCCCCGGATGATGTCGCCCGGGCGAAGCCCCACACGGTCCGCGGTGCTGCCGCGCTTCACTTCGGCAATCACGACACCGTCGAAAATCCCTTCCATTCCCAGTTCCTCGGAAACGGCAGGCGAAAGGTTCATGACCGTCGCGCCTTCGAAGGGCGAATACTCGACAAGTTCACGTGTATCCCGTGGAATGGTTTCGGGAGCCGGCTGCAGTGACACGGTCACATGCTCTTCCGCACCGTCCCTCAGGACAACAAAATCGGTCTGTTCGCCAATCATCTTTGTTGCGAAACGATAGCCGAAGGAATTGGGATCGGTCACTTCCTTGCCGTCAACCGCAATTACCAGATCGCTGACCCGAAGCCCGGCCTCAAAGGCAGGTGACCCATCAAAGACTGCCGTCACAAGCACACCGCGTGGCCGGTCGAGAGACAGTGCTTCAGCGATTTCGGCATTCACCAGCTGCACTGTCGCGCCCAGCCAAGGCCGCTGCACCTTGCCGCCATGATCGGCAGCTTTCGCAACGAAACGCGCCATATGCGCCGGAATGGCAAAGCCGATACCGTTGGAGCCGCCGGAGCGAGAATAGATGGCCGAGTTGATGCCAACCAGCTTGCCGGTCATATCGACAAGCGCACCGCCGGAGTTGCCCGGGTTGATTGCCGCGTCGGTCTGGATGAAGAACTGAAAGTCCGTCACGCCGACCTGCGTGCGAGCCGTGGCCGAAACGATGCCCTGGGTAACCGTCTGGCCGACACCGAACGGGTTACCGATGGCAAGCACGATGTCGCCGACTTCAAGGCTGTCGGAATCCGCAAAGTCGATGCTTTCGAAAGGTCCATCACCCCGGA
Source organism: Labrenzia sp. THAF191a (assembly GCF_009363335.1). Taxonomy (GTDB): domain Bacteria; phylum Pseudomonadota; class Alphaproteobacteria; order Rhizobiales; family Stappiaceae; genus Roseibium; species Roseibium algicola. The sequence continues at coordinate 4,033,812 of NZ_CP045333.1, read as the reverse complement.
TCTTCAGCACCGCGAGGTCGGTACGTTCGTCCATGAGAACGATATCGGCATCGAATTCACGACGGTCGTTCAGGGCGACGCGAACGTCGTCCGCGTCCTTGATCACATGATGGTTGGTGATCACCGTACCATCACTCGAAATGATGACGCCGGATCCAAGGGACGATTCAACCCGCTGCCGTGGCCTGTCGTTCCCGCCGGGCTGGCCGAAGAACCGGCGAAAGAAGGGATCGTCCATGAAGGGCGACACTTGCCGACGCTGCACCACCTTGCGGCTCGCATAAACGTTGACCACCGCCGGCGCGACCTTTTTCACGATTGGCGCGAAGGAGAGTTTGATCTGCGCATCGCTTTGCGGAACAAGCCGAAGATCGGCCGGAGACGGCTGCACCGTCTGGGAAAGCGCAGCAGACATACCGATCAGGCCGGCCAGGCCCGCTATGACAAGGGAACGCGTAAAGCTGGTCAGGACCAGGCGCATGGCGGGTGCCTCTTTTTCGAATCTTCTCATATCCATCGCGATACATGGCAGATAGGGAGGAAAAGAGGCAAATACAAAAGGGGCCGCTGGATTTCCGGCGGCCCCTTTTTCATCATGCAGGCTTACTTCAGGCCGAACGAACCTGCGCAAGGAAGCTGCGCACTTCCTGATCCAGTTCTTCAGCTTTCGATGCCATGTCCGCTGCTTCTTCGGAGAAGTTCTGTGCAGCCATGTTGGTATCGTTCGACAGAGAAGAAACGTTGCGGATGTCCTCGGTAACCTTGGAGGTTCCACCGGCAGCCCGCTGAGTGTTCTCTGCAATGCCCTGCGTCGCGTAGCTCTGCTCGGTAACGGCTGCAGCAACTTCGCTCACCGACTTTGTAATCTCGTCGATGGTCTTCTGGATGTCGCCGATGGCATCAACCGCATCGTCGGTCGCCCCGCGGATGGCATCGATCTGCTGCTGGATTTCGCCGGTAGCCTTGCCTGTCTGGGACGCAAGGTCCTTGACCTCGGAGGCAACCACCGCAAAGCCCTTGCCGGCTTCACCGGCACGTGCGGCTTCGATGGTGGCGTTGAGAGCCAGAAGGTTGGTCTGGTCGGCGATATCGGAAATCAACGTGACGACTTCGCCGATCCGGTTGGCAGCTTCCGCAAGCGATCGCACCGTATCGTTGGTCGTTTCCGCACGTTTGGTTGCTTCGGCAGCAACGCTGGAAGAGCGTTCGATCAATGTCGAGATTTCCTGGATCGAGCTGGAAAGCTGATCGGAAGCTGCCGCGATCGATTCCACTTCGGCCAGGGTTTCCTCGGACATAGTGGCCGCATTGGCAGATGTTTCGCCTGCCATGTCGGTCATGCTGCGCATCTTGTTGGCCGATTCGCGCAAGGTTGCAGCGGTATGAGCCACCTTGTCGACGACAGTGCCGACAGTCGCTTCGAAGTCGCCGGCAAGGCTTGCCAGCATTTCCTGGCGCTGCTCTGCCTGACGTCTTGCATCATCGGCTTCCTCGGCTGCACGGCGCTCGTTTTCTTCAGCTGCATTCTGGCGGATCTGAAGAACGGCCCGGCCGATGTCGCCGATTTCGTCCTTGCGGTTCGCAGCCTTGATCTCCGCACCAAGATCACCGGAGGCAATCGCGTTGAGAGCCCCTACAAGCGTGGTGAGAGGACGGGTGATCGACTGGGAGAAGAACAGGGCAATGACGGCTGCAACGGCAATTGTTGCAAGCGACCAGAGGAACATCTGATCGCGCATGCGAATGACGGCAGAAAGCGTTTCTTCAACGCTCTTCTCTGCAACGATGGCCCAGTTCTGCCCCTGGAAGGCTAGCGGACGGGCAACGACAAGATCATCAACGCCATCAGCCCCCTGAACGATACCGGCTGAAGCGGTGCCGGCGGCAGCCTCAATCGCCGGTCCGCTGGAAACGCTGGTGCTGAGCGCAGTCGGCGCTCCTGCAAGCGGCATGTCGCTGAGCGCGAGGCCGTCCTGGTTGATCACGTAAACCTGACCGGTTTCACCAAGGTCTTCACGGTTCGCAACAACTTCACTCAGGAAATCGGAATCGATCCGCATGACGGCAACACCGCTGAGGCTGATCGTACCGAACGAATTCATGAAGACGGGCGATGCCAGGAACAGAGAGCCCTTGCCGCCGGCAGGGGTGTAAGGTGCAAAGACACTGGCGGCGATCTCCCCCTCACCCAGCTCCTTGGCAGCGTTGTAGACTGTCTCCAGGCCGGTCCCTTCGGCAACACTGCCTTCGCCAAGCTTGGACAGGAATTCGTCACCCTTGGTGACCGAATAAAGAATGAGGCCGGCGTTATCGAGCAGATAAAGATCTGCGAAGCCGCCGTTTTTCCAGACATTGTAGAAGGCCGGGTGCGCCTCGGTGTGGCGCCAGGCATACATTGTCTTCTGTTCCTTGCCTGTGACCGCTGCACGTTCTTCAGGGCTCTGCGGCGCCTGGAACAGGCCGAGAATTTCGTCTTTTTCCTTGGCAAGGTTCATGGTCGCGTTGCCAAGGTTGCTCAACGGATCCGACACGCTGGACGCCAGGTTCACGATCTGGGATTCAGCTGCGTGCAGGCGCGACTGCAGGAGCGCGTTACGCGCTGTGATGACCATGCCAAGTTCGGCTTCTGCCGCTTGTTGCAATCCGTCGCGACCGGTCATGTAGCCGATGACACCCACCGCCGCACATGCGGCGACTGTAATCACGATCATCAGAGCCGGAATAACAAAAGAAAGTCGAAGAGAAGGCGACCTCTTCTTAGAAGCGGAATTCGTTTTGGCTATCACAGTAAATCTCCCCAGCCTCTCCCACTAGTCCAGGAGGCATGGCTAGAAGCTAGGCAGTTTTCCTTAAATCATTGATAATTGCGGTCTCATTATTCGAAACGAATACGTTTGGGCGGACAGTCACGAAGACAACAAAAAAAGGCGGGCAAATCTGCCCGCCTTTCCCGATTGCCATTGAGGCAATTATTACGCTGCGTTTTCAGCTGCTTCTTCAGCTTCAACGCGAGCACGGTCTTCAGCACCGCGTTCTTCCGGATCACGGTCGACCAGCTCGATGACAGCCATCGGAGCGTTGTCGCCATAGCGGAAGCCGGCTTTCAGCACGCGGGAATACCCGCCGCTGCGGTCCTTGTAACGCTCACCGAGCGTTTCGAACAGCTTGGCAACCATTGCCGCATCGCGAATCTGCGAAATGGCCTGGCGGCGTGCATGCAGGTCACCGCGCTTGCCCAGGGTGATGAGCTTGTCGATGATCGGCTTCATTTCTTTAGCCTTCGGCAGGGTCGTTACGATCTGTTCGTGCTTGATCAGCGACGCTGCCATGTTCGCGAACATAGCCTTACGGTGGCTAGAGGTCCGGTTGAGCTTGCGGCCGGATTTACCGTGGCGCATGGCCCTCTCCTTTTTCTTTCAGGCAGTCAGTTCTTCTGGTTGAACTCTTGCCCGGTTGATCCTCACAGGACGCGTACGCCCTTAGTACTGATGGTCTTCGTAGCGCTTGGCGAGATCATCGATGTTCTCAGGCGGCCAGTTGGCAACTTCCATGCCGAGATGGAGACCCATCTGGGCGAGAACTTCCTTGATTTCGTTCAGCGACTTGCGGCCGAAATTCGGGGTCCGCAGCATTTCCGCTTCGGTCTTCTGAATGAGATCGCCAATATACACGATATTGTCGTTCTTCAGGCAGTTTGCAGACCGTACAGACAGTTCCAGCTCGTCGACCTTCTTCAGAAGCGCAGGGTTGAAAGCCAGTTCCGGGACGCTGTCCTCGGCGACTTCACGCTGCGGCTCTTCGAAGTTGACGAAGATGGAGAGCTGATCCTGCAGAATGCGTGCAGCGAATGCCACGGCGTCTTCCGGCTTGACGGAACCATCGGTTTCGACAGTCAGGGTCAGCTTGTCATAGTCAAGAACCTGGCCTTCACGGGTGTTTTCCACCTTGTAGGAGACCTTCTTGACCGGAGAGTAGAGGCTGTCGACCGGGATCAGGCCAATCGGCGCATCTTCCGGACGGTTCCGGTCCGAAGAATGGTAGCCCTTGCCGGTGTTGACGGTGAATTCCATGCGGATTTCAGCGCCTTCATCCAGCGTGCAGAGCACCAGTTCCGGATTGAGAACCTCAACGTCGCCAACAGTCTGAATATCGCCGGCGGTAACAACACCCGGGCCCTGTTTGCGCACGACCATGCGCTTGGGTCCCTCGCCTTCCATGCGGATGGCGATTTCCTTGATATTCAGCACGATGTCGGTGACATCTTCCCGGACACCCGGGATCGACGAGAACTCATGCAGAACGCCATCGATCTGAACGGCAGTCACGGCGGCACCCTGCAGAGAAGACAGCAGGATACGGCGCAGCGCGTTGCCAAGGGTCAGACCGTAGCCACGCTCGAGCGGCTCGGCAACGACGGTTGCCAAGAAGCGCGGGTCTTCACCCGGCTTGATCTCGAGTTTGGTCGGCTTGATCAGTTCTTGCCAGTTTTTTTGAATGGTCACGTTTTCGTCCCTTCGGCTATCCCGCCCGGCGGATCAGCGCCAGGCCATTCTTTGCCATTTGGAGAAACAAGTACCTAAAGCTGGGAAGCCTTAGACGCGGCGACGCTTGCGCGGACGGCAGCCGTTGTGCGGAATCGGCGTCACGTCACGGATGGACGTGATCAGGAAACCGGCGGCCTGCAGGGCACGCAGAGCAGATTCACGACCGGAACCCGGACCGCGCACTTCCACTTCCAGGGTGCGCATGCCGTGCTCGGCAGCTTTTTTCGCAGCGTCTTCCGCAGCAACCTGGGCAGCATACGGAGTGGACTTACGGGAACCTTTGAAACCGAGTGCACCGGCGGACGACCAGGAGATCGCGTTGCCCTGTGCGTCGGTGATCGTGATCATGGTGTTGTTGAACGTGGAGTTCACATGCGCGACGCCAGAAGAGATGTTCTTGCGTTCGCGGCGACGCACGCGCGTCGTGTCTTTAGCCATTCTCTTATCCTTGTTTTGATCTCGTCACTGCCGTAATGCCGGCAGCTCCACCACCAATCGAGGCAGGGTAATTACTTCTTCTTACCAGCGATCGGTTTAGCCGGACCCTTGCGGGTACGTGCGTTCGTGTGCGTCCGCTGACCGCGAACCGGCAGGCCGCGACGGTGACGCAGGCCGCGGTAGCAGCCAAGGTCCATCAGACGCTTGATGTTCATCGCGGTCTCGCGACGCAGGTCACCTTCAACGAGGTAATCGCGGTCGATGGTTTCGCGGATGGACAGAACTTCTGCGTCGGAAAGCTCGTTCACACGGCGGGCAGCATCGATGTTGTTCTTTTCGATGATTTCCTGCGCGAACTTCGCGCCGATGCCGTGAATGTACTGAAGCGCGATGACAACGCGCTTGTTCGTCGGGATGTTAACGCCAGCAATACGTGCCACGTTCGTCTCCATGATTACGCAGCGAGACCATGGTCTTGCCGCAGGTTGTAATGCCCGCGTCCGGTGGAGTCCGGCCCTTGCGGGTACGAAAATGCCGGGGCAACCCCGGCACAGAGAATGCCGGCCCCACGTACATGGAACCGGCTTAACTGTAAGCTAGAGCGGGTCGTTTAACGGCTCTAAACCTTTTCGTCAAGTCCTTGAAGAACGGAATCTATTGAAGCCGTCACTTCATCAATGGACTGCATGCCGTCAATCACGGAAAGAAGACCTGTCTTCTCGTAATACGGCACAACAACTGCGGTATCGCGGTTGTAGGCTTCAAGACGTTGCTTGAAGACTTCCGGGTCATCGTCCTTGCGCACCGGCTGACCGGCAGCCTGTGCATCAGCGGCACGCTTGATGATCCGATCGACCAGCTTCGACTGGTCGACACGCAGTTCGATTACGGCATTCAGCTTGAGGCTGTTTGCTTCCAGCATCTCGTCAAGCGCTTCGGCCTGGGCGAGCGTGCGGGGAAAACCATCAAGAATGAATCCGTTCTTGGCATCTTCTTCGGCGATCCGGTCGCGGATGATACCGACAACGATCTCATCCGACACGAGCCCACCTGCGTCCATGACTTCCTTGGCTTTAACGCCTACCGGGGTCTGGGCGGCCACTGCGGCCCGCAGCATGTCTCCGGTGGAGAGCTGCGGGATCGCGTATTTCGCAACGAGGTGCGCGGCCTGTGTCCCCTTCCCCGCTCCTGGCGGTCCAACCAGAATAAGCCTCATCGACGCCTCCCACTTAATTTCGCTTTTTTCACCAGACCCTCATATTGGTGCGCAAGCAAATGCCCCTGGATCTGTGACACGGTATCCATCGTCACGCTTACGACAATCAACAAAGAGGTGCCACCGAAATAGAACGGAACGCCTGTCGCCGAAATAAGGAATTCGGGTAATAGACAAACGACGGTGATGTAAATTGCACCGACCACCGTAATGCGCGTCAGAACGTAGTCGATATACTGCGCTGTACGCTCGCCGGGACGGATCCCGGGAATGAAACCGCCGTGTTTCTTCAGGTTGTCCGCAGTGTCGCTCGGATTGAAAACGATCGCGGTATAGAAGAAACAGAAGAACACGATCATCGCTGCGTAGAACACCATGAACAACGGCTGGCCGTGACCAAGCGCCGCAGTGATATACGTCAGCCACTCATTGCCCGAACCCTGACTGAAGCCGCCGATAGTGGCGGGAACCAGCAGAAGGGAGGACGCGAAGATCGGCGGAATCACACCAGCAGTGTTGAGCTTGAGCGGCAGGAACGAGGTGTTGCCCTCGAACATGCGGTTGCCCATCTGGCGCTTCGGATACTGAATCAGCAGTCTGCGCTGAGCCCGCTCCATGAACACGATCAGTGCGATCACCACGACAGCCAGTATCAGGATGCCGAGAATCAGGATCGTCGACATCGAACCCTGGCGGCCGAGTTCAAGCACGTTGACCAGCGCGACCGGCAGACCGGCGACAATGCCGGCAAAGATGATCAGCGAAATACCGTTACCGATACCGCGCGATGTGATCTGCTCACCGAGCCACATCAGGAACATGGTACCGCCGACAAGCGTCAGAACAGTTGAAGCCCGGAAGAACCAGCCCGGATCGGCAACCACATTGGTCGCTCCTTCCAGACCGACTGCGATACCGTAAGCCTGGAAAGCCGCCAGGATAACAGTGCCGTAGCGCGTGTACTGGTTGATGACCTTGCGGCCCTGCTCGCCTTCCTTCTTCATCTGCTCGAGCGTCGGAACGACGGTCGTCATGAGCTGCATGATAATGGAGGCGGAAATATACGGCATAATGCCGAGAGCGAAGATCGCCATGCGCTCGACAGCACCGCCGGCAAACATGTTGAACATGCCGATGATGCCGGACTGGGCCTGATTGAAGGCCTGCGCAAAGGCGTCCGGATTGATGCCGGGCAAGGGAATGTAAGTGCCCAGTCGATAAACCAAAAGCGCCCCCAGTGTGAACCAGATGCGCTTTTTGAGTTCTTCAGCCTTGGCGAAAGCTGAGAAATTGAGATTTGACGCCAGTTGCTCGGCGGCCGATGCCATGCCCTACTCCGGAATGCTTGCCCAAGAAATGGGTGAAGCCCAGGCTGTTAAGCCTGAGCTCCCAGAACGGCAACCTTGCCGCCTGCTTTTTCGATCGCTGCAACAGCGCCCTTGGAGGCACCGGCAACTTCAAAGGTCACTGCAGCGGTGAGTTCACCGTTGGCAACGATGCGCACACCGTCACGGACCCGCTTGACAACGCCTGCTGCCTTCAGCGCTTCGACGGTAACCGTCTCGGACGCATTCAGCTTGCCTGCATCAATCGCCTTCTGAACACGACCAACGGACACAGTGTTGTAGTCCTTGGCAAAAATGTTCGTGAAGCCGCGCTTCGGCAGACGGCGGTGAAGCGGCATCTGACCGCCTTCAAAGCCTTTGATGGCAACGCCGGAACGGGACTTCTGACCTTTGACACCACGGCCACCGGTCTTGCCCTTGCCGGACCCGATGCCGCGAGCCACACGCATGCGGTCTTTTACGGCACCTTCGTTGTCACGAAGTTCATTGAGCTTCATGTTCGTTTCTCCTCACCCCGTTCTTACGCGTTGTCTTCGACGACGCGAACGAGATGCTGGACCTTATTGATCATGCCGCGCACTTCAGGAGTATCCTTCAGTGTGGAACGGCGGTGCATCTTGTTCAGGCCGAGACCGACGAGCGTCGCGCGCTGGTCCTTAGGACGGCGCAGCGGGCTGCCGATCTGTTCGACCGTGACAGTCTTTTCGGTGTTCGCCATGGAACATACCCTCTCTCAGCTGGGGACCGGAGCCGCTAAGGTCAAGCCTCAGCGGCAGCCGAAGCCGCCTCATCGTTGTTGTCACGACGGCGGGACTGCAGCACAGAGACCTTCAGGCCACGGCGGGCAGCGACGGAACGCGGGCTGTCTTCCTTGGTCAGCGCAGCAAAAGTTGCACGCACCATGTTGTAGGGGTTGGAAGTCCCCAGAGACTTGGCCACAACGTCCTGGACGCCGAGCGTTTCGAAAACGGCACGCATCGGGCCGCCTGCGATGATACCGGTACCGGCCGGAGCTGCACGAAGCAGAACCTTGCCAGCGCCGTGACGGCCTTCCACATCGTGGTGGAGGGTCCGGCCTTCGCGAAGCGGTACACGGATCATCGTGCGCTTTGCTGCTTCAGTTGCCTTACGGATGGCTTCCGGCACTTCACGCGCCTTGCCATGACCGAAGCCGACGCGGCCCTTCTGGTCACCAACCACAACGAGTGCTGCGAAGCCGAAACGACGGCCACCCTTGACCACTTTCGCAACGCGGTTGATGTGAACGAGCTTGTCGACGAATTCGCTGTCTCGCTCGTCGCGATCGCGATTTTCTTGTCTCGCCATATTATACGTCTTCCGTTCTTAAGAGCGCCAACGGGCGCTGGTCAGAATTCAAGTCCACCTTCACGGGCTGCATCAGCAAGCGCTTTTACGCGCCCATGATACTGGTACCCGCCACGGTCGAACACGACCTGCTTTACGCCAGCGGCAGCAGCACGCTCGGCGACAAGCTTGCCAACGGCTGCGGCTGCAGCGACGTCGGCGCCCGTTTTCAGGCTGCTCTTGAGATCTGTTTCGATCGTTGAAGCAGAGACAATCGTATGTCCCTTCGCATCGTCGATGATCTGGGCGTAGATCTGCTTCGACGAGCGGAAGACAGAAAGGCGCGGACGACCGTTCGCGGCTTTCTGAATCGAACGGCGCACGCGATCGCGGCGGCGCTCGAAAGCTTGTTTGCTGTTCGCCATGATCTGGGTCCGTTACTTCTTCTTGCCTTCTTTGCGGACGATGAACTCGCCTGCATAACGAACGCCTTTGCCCTTGTAGGGCTCCGGCGGGCGGAATTCACGAATTTCAGCAGCAACCTGACCGACGCGCTGTTTGTCGGTACCGGTGATGTTGATTTCCGTGGGTTTCGGGCACACGATATCGATACCATCCGGGATCGGATAGACAACGTCATGAGAGAAACCGAGCGCCAGCTGAAGGTTCTTGCCCTGGACCTGAGCGCGATAACCGACACCGGTGATGGCGAGGTCTTTCTTGAAGCCCTCGGTTACGCCAGTGATCAGGTTCGCGACCATGGTACGGCTCATGCCCCACATGGAGCGAGCCGGCTTGGAGCTGTTGCACGGATCGATTTTGATCCCATCATCCGTCATTTCGGCCAGAACAAGATCATTGAGCACGAAAGACTTTTCGCCTTTCGGGCCCTTGATCGTAACCGTCTGACCGTCGATCGATGCCGTTACCCCGCTTGGCACGGGGACTGGCTTTTTGCCAATACGAGACATATGACCAACCTTGTCGTTGTTTTAAAATGAGGATGCCGCATCAGAAGACGCGGCAAAGAACCTCACCACCTACGTTTTCGTCCCGCGCCTGATGGTCGCTCATGACACCACGCGGAGTCGAAATGATCGACACGCCCAGGCCATTAGAGACATGCGGGATGTTTTTCACCGACGAGTACACGCGGCGGCCCGGCTTGGACACACGTTCAATCGTGCGGATAACCGGTTCACCGTCGAAATACTTCAGTTCGATTTCCAACTCGGACTTACCGCCCTCGTATTCAACCGTGGTGTAGCCACGGATGTACCCCTCTTTTGCGAGCACATCAAGTACATGTGCGCGCAATTTGGAATTTGGTGAACTGACCTTGTTCTTGCGACGCATCTGCGCGTTGCGAATGCGGGTCAGCATATCCCCCAACGGATCAGAAATTGCCATCGGAGTTTCTCCTTACCAGCTCGACTTGACCAGGCCCGGGATCTTACCCAGGGAGCCCAGTTCACGAAGCGCAATACGCGACATCTTCAGCTTGCGGTAAAAACCGCGCGGACGGCCGGACACTTCGCAACGGTTGCGAACGCGGTTCGGCGCGGAGTTCCGCGGCAATTTTGCCAGCTTCAGGCGTGCGTTGTACCGCTCTTCCAGGGACAGGCTTTCATCTTTAGCCAGTGCCTTCAGGGCAGCGCGCTTCTCAGCGTATTTCTTTACAAGCTTCTCGCGGCGCTTGTTCTTCTCGATTGCGCTTTTCTTCGCCATCGTCGATCCCTTCCTTGCCCGTTACTTCGTGAACGGGAAGTTGAACGCGCGCAGAAGCTCGCGTGCTTCGTCGTCATTCGGCGCCGTGGTGCAGATGATCACGTCCATGCCCCAGATCTGGTCGACCTTGTCGTATTCGATTTCCGGGAACACGATGTGTTCTTTGATGCCCATGGCGTAGTTGCCGCGACCGTCGAAGCTCTTCGGGTTCAGACCACGGAAGTCACGAACGCGCGGCAGCGCGATGGTGATCAGACGGTCCAGGAATTCGAACATCTGCTGGCGGCGCAGTGTAACCTTTGCACCAAGCGGCATGCCTTCGCGAACCTTGAAGGTTGCGATCGACTTTTTCGCCTTGGTGATCACCGGCTTCTGACCGGCAATCAGTGCCAGGTCGTCAGCTGCGATACGCGCCTTCTTGGAATCGCTGACCGCTTCGCCGACACCGACGTTGAGGACAATCTTTTCCAGCTGCGGAACCTGCATGACGTTCTTGTACTGGAACTTCTCCAGAAGCTGCTTGCGCACAACTTCGTCATAATGCGTCTTGAGACGCGGCACGTTAGTGGTCTCAGCCATCGATCAGGTCTCCCGAACGCTTGGCCACACGGACCTTGGTGCCATCGTCCTGCACTTTGAAGCCGACGCGGGTCGCCTTGCCGTCCTTCGGATCGGCCAGTGCAACGTTGGAAAGGTGAATCGGGGCTTCCTTGGCCACGATGCCTGCTTCCTGCGTCTGGGTCTGCTTCTGGTGGCGGCGAACCATGTTGATGCCGCGGACCAGGGCCTTGTTGTCAGCCGGCAGCATCTGGATGACTTCGCCGGACTTACCCTTGTCACGGCCGGTCAGCACAACCACCGTGTCGCCTTTTTTAATTTTCGCAGCCATCAGAGCACCTCCGGCGCGAGCGAAATGATTTTCATATGGTTCTTTGCACGGAGTTCACGCGGTACCGGTCCGAAGATACGGGTGCCGATCGGCTCCTTGTTGTTGTTGACCAGCACGGCCGCATTGCGGTCGAACCGGATCACGCTGCCATCGGGACGGCGGATATCCTTTGCCGTGCGCACGACGACAGCCTTCATCACGTCGCCCTTCTTAACGCGGCCCCGCGGAATTGCCTCTTTCACGGAGACGACGATGATGTCGCCTACCTGGGCATATTTACGCTTGGAGCCGCCGAGCACTTTGATGCACATGACACGACGAGCGCCGGAATTATCCGCGACGTCGAGGTTTGTTTGCATCTGAATCATGACTGGCTGCCTTGTTCTTCTGATGGCGCTCGGGTCACGGGCGCCTGATGCTCACTGAATGGAGCGCGGTCACTGAGCGACCACGGTCCAACGTTTGTTTTTAGAGATCGGCGCGCATTCTTCGATCTGAACAATGTCGCCAACCTTGTACTGGTTGGTTTCGTCGTGTGCGCGGTACTTCTTGGTCCGGCGCACAGTCTTCTTCAGCAGCGGGTGCGTGAAGCGGCGCTCCACATTCACCGTCACCGTCTTGTCATTGGCGTCGCTGACAACGGTGCCCTGCAGGATACGCTTCGGCATGGCCGTCTCCTTACGCGTTCGCCGACACGCGCTTTTCGCGCATGATCGTCTGGATACGCGCGATATCACGGCGGATCTGCCGGACACGCGCAGTGTTTTCAAGCTGACCCGTAGCCCGCTGGAAGCGCAGGTTGAACTGCTCTTTCTTCAGGCCTTCAAGCTCACTGCGGAGCTCGTCGAGGGTCTTAGCCCGTACATCGGTAGCCTTCATGGCTCTAACTCCTCGCCTGCCCTACTCGCCGATACGCTGAACGAAGCGGCACTTGATCGGCAGTTTGGCTGCAGCAAGACGCATGGCTTCACGCGCAATGTCTTCCGGCACACCGTCGATTTCGAACATGATCCGGCCTGGCTTGACACGGCAAGCCCAGTAATCCGGAGAACCCTTACCTTTACCCATGCGGACTTCAGCAGGTTTCGAGGAAACCGGGACGTCCGGGAAGATGCGGATCCAAACACGACCCGCACGCTTCATGTGGCGGGTCATAGCACGGCGGGCCGCTTCGATCTGACGTGCCGTAACACGCTCCGGCTCAATCGCCTTCAGACCGAATGCGCCGAAGTTGAGGTCAGTGCCTCCCTTCGACAAGCCGTGGATGCGGCCCTTGTGCTGCTTGCGGAACTTTGTGCGCTTCGGTTGCAGCATCGTTCTTCTCTCGTCTTTCTTAAGTTACGAGCGGCAGGCAGCTTGAATTAAGCTGCGCGCTCGCGGCCCCGATCCCGGCGTCCGCCGCGATCACCCTGGTTGCCTTCGGAAGCAGCGGTCGCACGGCGCTCAGACGCCATCGGATCGTGTTCCAGAATTTCACCCTTGAAGATCCAGACCTTCACACCGCACACACCGTAAGCCGTGTGAGCGCTTGCAACACCGTAGTCGATGTCTGCACGCAGCGTGTGAAGCGGGACGCGGCCTTCGCGGTACCATTCGATACGCGCAATTTCCGCACCGCCGAGACGGCCACCGCAGTTGATACGGATGCCCTGTGCACCGAGACGCATGGCGGACTGAACGGCCCGCTTCATGGCGCGACGGAAAGCAACGCGGCGTTCCAGCTGCTGGGCAATCGACTGGGCGACCAGGGTCGCGTCGATTTCCGGCTTGCGCACTTCAACGATGTTGAGATGCACTTCGGAATTGGTGATGTCGGCGATCTTCTTGCGAAGACGCTCGATATCGGCACCCTTTTTACCGATGACCACACCCGGACGACCGGAGTGAATGGACACACGGCACTTCTTGTGCGGGCGTTCGATAACAACCTTGGATACGGCAGCCTGCTTCAGTTCCTTCAGCAGGAGCTCACGGATGCGGAAATCTTCGTGCAGAAGATCGCCGTATTCGTTCTTGTTCGCGTACCAGCGGCTGTCCCAGGTGCGGTTGATCCCGAGGCGCATGCCGATCGGGTTTGTCTTATGTCCCATCAGGCAGTCTCCTCAACTTCGCGCACGACGATGGTCAGGTTCGAGAACGGCTTCTCGATCCGGCCAACGCGGCCGCGTGCACGGGCCTGGAACCGCTTGATCACAAATGCCTTGCCGACATGTGCTTCAGCAACCACCAGGTTGTCGATGTCCAGGTCATGGTTGTTTTCCGCGTTGGCAATGGCCGACATCAAGGTCTTCTTGACGTCCTGCGCAATGCGCTTGCGGGAGAATGTCAGGTCCGCAATCGCGGAACCGACTTTTTTGCCACGGATCGAAGCCGCAACGAGGTTCAGCTTGCGCGGGGAAACGCGCAGCATGCGGGTCATTGCCCGGGCCTCATTGTCAGCGAGCGTCCGCTCACGCTTCGGCTTGCCCATCGTTACTTCCTCTTCGCCTTCTTGTCGGCGCCGTGTCCATAATAGGTCCGGCTCGGCGAGAACTCACCGAACTTGTGACCGATCATTTCCTCAGACACCAGCACCGGAACGTGCTTTTGACCGTTGTAGACGCCGAAGGTCAAACCGACGAACTGCGGCAGGATGGTAGAGCGGCGGCTCCAGGTCTTGATGACCTCGTTCCGGCCGGACTCACGGACCTTGTCCGCTTTCTTCAGCAGATACCCGTCGACAAACGGACCTTTCCAGATCGAACGTGCCACGATCCTTGCCCTTTACTTCTTCGCGTGACGGCTGCGGACGATAAACTTATCAGTCTGCTTATTGCGCCGCGTACGCTTACCTTTGGTCGGTTTACCCCAAGGAGTAACCGGATGACGACCGCCGGAGGTCCTGCCTTCACCACCACCGTGCGGGTGGTCGATCGGGTTCATGGCAACACCGCGAGTATGCGGACGAATGCCAAGCCAGCGGGAACGGCCTGCTTTACCCAGGTTAACGTTGGCGTGGTCCGGGTTGGACACGGCGCCAATGGAAGCCATGCAGGTTCCGAGCACACGGCGCTGCTCGCCAGACATAAGGCGCAGCGTAGTGTAGCCCTGGTCGCGGCCGACGATCTGAACGAACGCGCCTGCCGAACGAGCGATCTGGGCGCCTTTGCCCGGCTTCAGCTCGACATTGTGCACGATCGTGCCAACCGGAATGCGAGCCAGCGGCGCGGCATTGCCCGGTTTCACGTCGACGGATTCACCGGCGATGACGGTATCGCCAGCAGCCAGGCGCTGCGGCGCCAGGATGTAGCTCAGTTCACCGTCTTCGTAACGGATGAGTGCAATGAATGCGGTCCGGTTCGGATCGTATTCAAGGCGCTCGACCGTTGCCGGAACGTCCCATTTACGGCGCTTGAAGTCGACAAGACGGTAAGACCGCTTGTGACCGCCACCGCGGTTCGGAGACGTCAGGCGGCCGGCGTTGTTGCGGCCACCGGACTTGGACAGGCCTTCGGTCAGGGTCTTGACCGGCTTGCCTTTCCACAGACCAGAGCGATCAACTTGAACCAGCTGACGGCGGCCTGGGGACGTCGGGTTGAATGTCTTAAGTGCCATTTTTCTTAAGTCCCCGTCTTAGAGCCCGGTGGTCACGTCGATTGCGTGACCTTCCTGCAGCGTAACGACGGCCTTCTTGTAGTCGGACTGACGGCCGATGCGACCGCGGAAGCGCTTGACCTTGCCCTTGCGGACCAGGGTGTTCACTGCCGTGACCTTCACACCGAACAGCGCTTCGACTGCGGCCTTGATTTCCGGCTTCGTTGCATCGTTAGCAACTTTGAAGACAACCTTGTTCTCTTCGGAAGCCATCGTCGACTTTTCGGTGATTACCGGGCCGACGATTTTGTCGTAGTGAGGAAGTTTGCTCATTTAAAGCGCTCCTCAAGTGCGGACACCGCAGCCTTGGTCAACACCAGGGTGTTGGCACGCAGGATGTCGTAAACGTTGATGCCCTGAACCGGCAGCACATCCAGATGCGGAATGTTGCGGGATGCCAGAGCAAAGTTTGCATCGACCTCGGCGCCGTCAATGATCAGGGCGCTGGTCAGGCCGAGCTTGGTCAGCTGTGCCTTGAGTGCCTTGGTCTTTGCTTCGGCTGCCTTCGCGTCTTCGACAACAACGATGCTGTCTGTCTTGGCTTTCGCAGACAGGGCATGCTTCAGGCCGAGGGCGCGAACCTTCTTCGGCAGGTCATGGCTGTGATCGCGAACGATCGGGCCGAATGCCTTACCACCACCGCGGAACTGCGGGGCCTTCTTGTTGCCGTGACGTGCGCCGCCGGAGCCTTTCTGGCGAACGAATTTCTTCGTCGTACCAGAAACTTCCGAACGGCCCAGCGACTTGTGGGTGCCTGCCTGGCGCTTGGCCAGCTGCCAACGCACCACACGGTGGATCAAATCGGTGCGCGGCTCGAGACCGAAGATCTCGTCAGACACCGTGATCGAACCGGCCGCCCCACCTTCGAGGGTCTTGACCTGGAGTTCCATCACTCACTCTCCTTCCCGGCGGCCGCAGTCGCTTCGGTTGCTTTGAAAGCACCCGGAACCGGAACGTTTTCCGGCAGCGCCTTTTTGATCGCGTCGCGGACCAGGATCCAGCCGCCCTTGGCGCCCGGAACAGAGCCCTCGACCATGATCAGGCCACGCTCAACATCAGTGCGCACAACCTTCAGGTTCTGCGTGGTCACGCGGGCATCACCCATGTGACCGGCCATTTTCTTGCCCTTGAACACGCGGCCCGGGTCCTGACACTGACCGGTAGAACCGTGCGAACGGTGCGAGATCGAGTTACCGTGCGATGCACGGCCACCACCGAAGTTGTGACGCTTCATGGCACCGGCAAAACCCTTACCGATAGAAGTGCCGGTCACGTCGACAAACTGGCCTTCGACGTAGTGGTCAGCGGTCAGTTCCGCGCCAACGTCGATCAGGTTTTCCGCAGAAACGCGGAATTCGGCCACGGTCCGCTTCGGCTCGACCTTTGCAACAGCAAAGTGGCCACGCAGTGCCTTCGGCGTATTCTTTACTTTACGGGTACCTGCACCGAGCTGCAGCGCAGTGTAACCATTTTTTTCGTCAGTGCGGTGGGCAACCACCTGGCAATTTTCCAGCCGCAGAACGGTGACCGGAACATGCTCGCCTGCATCGTTATAGATGCGGGTCATGCCCACTTTCTGAGCGATCACTCCAGAACGCATGGATGTGTCCCCTTCGACCCGGCTTAGAGCTTGATCTCGACGTCGACACCAGCGGCGAGGTCGAGCTTCATGAGCGCGTCCACCGTCTGGGGCGTCGGATCAACGATATCGAGAAGGCGCTTATGCGTACGCATCTCGAACTGATCGCGGCTTTTCTTATCGATATGCGGCCCGCGAAGCACCGTGTACTTCTCGATCCGCGTCGGCAGCGGCACGGGACCCCGTACCTGAGCACCGGTCCGCTTGGCCGTATTGACGATCTCCTTGGTGGAGGCGTCGAGAATACGGTGGTCAAACGCCTTCAGGCGGATCCGGATATTCTGACCGTTCATTGTTGTTGTTCCCAATAAGACTGCGGGCCTGCCCGCGTTTCACTTGAAAGTCACCGGCAGGCCCGGCTGTCGATTATTCGATGATGGATGCGACGACGCCAGCGCCGACGGTACGGCCACCTTCGCGGATAGCGAAGCGCAGGCCTTCTTCCATGGCGATCGGCACGATCAGCTCAACCTCGACGGAGACGTTGTCGCCCGGCATCACCATTTCCGTGCCTTCCGGCAGGGACACCACACCGGTCACGTCCGTCGTACGGAAGTAGAACTGCGGGCGGTAGTTGGTGAAGAACGGGGTGTGACGACCACCTTCTTCCTTGGTGAGGATGTAAGCCTCGGCCTTGAACTTCGTGTGCGGGGTAACGGTACCCGGCTTGCAAAGAACCTGGCCACGCTCAACGTCTTCACGTGCGATACCGCGGATCAGCGCGCCGATGTTGTCGCCTGCTTCGCCGCTGTCCAGCAGCTTGCGGAACATTTCAACGCCGGTGACAGTGGTCTTCTGCGTGTCCTTGATGCCGACGATTTCGACTTCTTCGCCAACCTTCACGATGCCGCGCTCGACACGACCGGTCACAACCGTACCACGGCCGGAGATCGAGAAGACGTCTTCGATCGGCATCAGGAACGGAAGGTCCTTCGGACGCTCCGGGGTCGGGATGTACGCGTCGACCTGAGCCATCAGCTCACGGATCGCATCGCGGCCAATGGCCGGATCGCGGTTTTCAACGGCTGCCAGCGCAGAACCCTTGACGATCGGAATGTCGTCGCCCGGGAATTCGTAGGAAGACAGCAGTTCGCGGATTTCCATTTCGACGAGCTCGAGGAGCTCTTCGTCGTCGACCTGGTCAACCTTGTTCATGAACACGACCAGAGCCGGAACACCAACCTGGCGAGCCAGGAGGATGTGTTCGCGGGTCTGCGGCATCGGGCCGTCAGCGGCAGAACAGACCAGGATCGCGCCGTCCATCTGCGCTGCACCGGTGATCATGTTCTTGACGTAGTCGGCGTGACCAGGGCAGTCGACGTGTGCGTAGTGACGGTTTTCCGTCTCATACTCAACGTGGGCCGTGGAGATGGTGATGCCGCGAGCCTTTTCTTCAGGCGCGCCGTCGATTTCGTCGTAAGCTTTTGCAGTCGCACCGCCGGTTTCAGCCAGCGTCATGGTGATTGCTGCGGTCAGCGTCGTCTTGCCGTGGTCAACGTGGCCAATCGTGCCAATGTTAACGTGCGGCTTGTTGCGCTCAAATTTTTCTTTCGCCATCGGATTACTCCGTTTCTCTAGTTCTTCTTGACGTTAAGAGGATGGGCTCAGGCGTATTTCGCCTGAACCTCTTCGGCGACAGCCTGCGGCACCTGCTCGTAGTGATCGAACACCATCGAGTACTGTGCGCGGCCCTGAGACATGGAACGCAGGTTGTTCACGTAGCCAAACATGTTGGCCAGCGGGACCATTGCGGTGATGACAGTAACGACGCCCCGGTTCTCCGTGCCGGCGATCTGGCCGCGGCGGGAGTTCAGGTCACCAATCACGTCACCCATGTAGTCTTCCGGTGTAACAACCTCGACCTTCATGATCGGCTCGAGCAGTTTCGGGCCGGCCTTGGCAATACCTTCGCGGAAACCGGCACGGCCGGCGATTTCGAAGGCGAGAACCGAGGAGTCAACGTCGTGGTAGGCACCATCGATCAGGGTTGCCTTGATATCGAGCATCGGGAAGCCTGCCAGCGGACCGGAAGACATGACGCTTTCGATACCTTTGGTAACGCCCGGGATGTATTCCTTCGGAATGGACCCGCCGACGATCTTGCTTTCGAAGACGTAGCCTTCGTTCGGCTCGGCCGGCTCGATGACAAGCTTGACGCGAGCGAACTGACCGGAACCACCAGACTGCTTCTTGTGGGTGTAATCCACTTCAGAAACCTTGGTGATGGTTTCGCGGTAAGCCACCTGCGGCGCACCGATGTTGGCTTCGACCTTGAACTCGCGCTTCATGCGGTCGACGATGATGTCCAGGTGCAGCTCGCCCATGCCGGCGATGATGGTCTGACCGGATTCTTCGTCGGTTTTGACGCGGAAGGACGGATCTTCGGCAGCCAGGCGGTTGAGCGCGAGGCCCATCTTTTCCTGGTCGCCCTTGGTCTTCGGCTCGACAGCGATCTCGATGACCGGCTCCGGAAATTCCATGCGCTCCAGGATCACCGGCTTCAGCGGATCACACAGGGTGTCGCCAGTCGTGGTGTCCTTCAGACCAGCGATAGCAACGATATCGCCTGCATAGGCTACATCGATGTCTTCGCGGGAGTTGGAGTGCATCTGCATCATCCGGCCGACGCGCTCACGCTTGTCTTTCACGGTGTTCAGCAGGGACACGCCCTTGTTCAGAACGCCGGAATAGATGCGGCAGAACGTCAGGGAACCAACGAACGGGTCGTTAGCGATCTTGAACGCCAGCAGGCCGAGCGGCTCTTCGTCGGAAGACTTGCGAACGATTTCGCTTTCGGTCTTCGGGTCGATACCCTTGATGTCCGGAACTTCAACCGGGCTCGGCAGGTAGTCGACAACTGCGTCGAGAAGCGGCTGAACGCCCTTGTTCTTGAACGCGGAACCGCAGAAGACCGGAACGAATTCGGTGCTGATCGTACCCTTGCGGATAAGCTTCTTGAGCGTCTCGATGGAGGGCTCTTCGCCTTCCAGATAAGCTTCCATGACAGCTTCGTCGACTTCGACAACAGTCTCGATCAGAGCATCGCGAGCTTCCTGAGCGCGATCAACGAGATCGGCCGGAATGTCGACAACGTCCCAGGCAGCGCCAAGGTTTTCGGACTGCCAGATCAGAGCCTTCATTTCCAGAAGGTCGATACAGCCAGCGAATTCGCTTTCAGCGCCAACCGGAAGCTGCATGACCAGCGGAGTTGCGCCGAGGCGTTCCTTGATCATCTTGACGCAGCGATCGAAATCGGCGCCCAGCTTGTCCATCTTGTTGACGAAGATCATCCGCGGGACATGATACTTGTCGGCCTGACGCCAAACAGTTTCAGTCTGCGGCTCAACGCCAGCGTTTGCATCCAGAAGGGCGACGGCACCGTCGAGCACGCGCAGGGAACGTTCAACTTCAATGGTGAAGTCAACGTGGCCCGGGGTGTCGATGATGTTCAGGCGCTTTTCTTTCCAGAAAGCGGTGGTTGCAGCAGAGGTGATCGTGATGCCACGCTCCTGCTCCTGCTCCATCCAGTCCATGGTGGCTGCGCCGTCATGAACTTCGCCGATCTTGTGGCTCTTACCAGTGTAGAAGAGGATCCGCTCAGTCGTAGTGGTCTTTCCAGCATCGATGTGAGCCATGATGCCGAAGTTGCGGTAGTCCTCGATTTTATGCGTGCGCGCCATTGCGTCAGCCCTTCGAAGTCACAAATTACCAGCGATAGTGCGAGAATGCGCGGTTGGCGTCTGCCATCCGGTGCGTGTCTTCGCGCTTCTTGACTGCGGTACCACGGTTGTTTGCTGCGTCGAGCAGCTCGCCGGAAAGACGGTCAACCATCGTGGTTTCGTTACGATTGCGAGCCGCAGTGATCAGCCAGCGAATAGCCAGCGCCTGACGGCGGTCGGTACGAACCTCGACCGGGACCTGGTAGGTCGCACCACCAACACGGCGGGAGCGAACTTCAACTTGCGGCATAACGTTTTCAAGAGCAGCGTGGAACACTTCGATCGGGTTCTCGCGGGTCTTGTTTTCGACGACGTCGAAAGCACCGTAAACGATGCGCTCGGCAGTCGACTTCTTACCGTCGTACATGATGGAGTTCATGAACTTCGTTACGACGATATCCCCGAACTTCGGATCCGGGTTAATTTCGCGTTTTTCAGCGCGGTGACGACGGGACATCTGATGTGCTCCTTACTTCGGCCGCTTCGCGCCGTACTTCGAACGGCGCTGCTTACGATCCTTGACGCCCTGGGTATCGAGCACACCACGAATGATGTGGTAGCGCACACCCGGCAAGTCCTTTACGCGACCGCCGCGGATCATAACCACCGAGTGTTCCTGAAGGTTGTGACCTTCACCCGGGATGTAGCCAATGACTTCGAAGCCGTTGGTCAGGCGGATTTTGGCCACCTTACGCAGAGCCGAGTTCGGCTTCTTCGGCGTCGTCGTGTAAACGCGGGTGCAAACACCACGCTTCTGGGGGCAGGCCTCCATGGCCGGCACCTTGTTCCGCTTCGGCGGATCTTTCCGCGGCTTGCGGATCAACTGGTTGATGGTCGGCATTCTTTGCCCTTTACCTTGTCCATCCAAAAATTCGTATGCAACTGCAGTCCCCCGCTGACCTTGACCCCTCCCCGGTTTGAGCCGTGAAGACATGCAAAATCGCGCCCGCGCGCTCAATGAAGAGCGGCCGGCGCTGCGAAAAACCAGAGGACCACGAGTTACCCCGCGGTCATGCAATCGACGCGTATTCGCCTATATAACCCGGCAGCGTTTAAGAGGACTGGGTCCTGCGCCTTGGTGGCGCTGGACGGGTTCGCACTTACCGCCTGCCCTTGGGATGCGCGGAAACTACTCATATGCACCCATTGCGTCAAGTGCTTTGTCGAAAAAACAGCGTTTGTGCGGGTTACTGTTTCGCCATCTGAATTTCCGACACGATTTCCGCAACTTACCAGCGCCAAACGGTAGTTTTCAGCACCTTTTCGGTAATTTTATTGCGCTGGCAGATTCCGCATTCCGGCAGAATTCTGAATCAACTCTAACCGGAATGACTCAAATCAGGTCAGATCTGTGGGTTTTGCCAGGTCAGCGGGCAACACAGGCCCTTGATTCATGGGACCGATTCCAGACGGACCCGCCATAAGCGCATTCCGGATTCGCCGGCCATAGCCCCTCATCCACCGATATGCGTCTGACGCACGGCAGGTATTTGCGGGCGAGGGATCTTTCAGCCTCCTCAGGCCGTGAAAGTCACGATCGCAACGTTCCCGGCAAGCGCATCCTGGTAGGCACCTTCGTAAACCGGATCATCCGGTTCGCCATCCATCACGCCGATCTGGTCGAGCTCGGCTTCCGCAAAGCCCTGAGCCGAGAGAGATTCAAGTGTCTTGCGAACCGCATCGTCGTCATCCGGTGCTGTCAGCAGCGCGTGAATGGTGATGGCGTCATCCGGCGAAGCGTCTTCATTTTCCCAAACCCTGCCAATGACGATGTAGACCACCGGGTCCAGTTCAAGTTCATTGTCGTTCATATCATCAGGCCTCTTTTGCCTCATTATACAAGAAAGGCCGCCCGAGGGCGGCCTTTCGACAGTTCGACGGGAAACCGATTACTCGGCTGCACCGGTCATATCTTCCAGAAGGCCTTCCGCTGCACTGTCCGAAGACTGCTGACGTTGAGCTTCCTGGATCAGGTCGTCGCGATGCGTCGCGATCTGACGGATCCGCTTCATCACCCCACCGGTACCGGCCGGGATCAGGCGGCCGACGATGACGTTCTCCTTGAGGCCGACCAACGGGTCGGTCTTGCCGTTGACTGCCGCATCGGTAAGGACGCGGGTCGTCTCCTGGAAGGAGGCGGCGGAGAAGAACGAGCGCGTTTGCAGCGACGCCTTGGTGATGCCGAGCAGAACCGGCGTCCCCTTGGCAGGATCGCGTGCATTGTCGATCGCCCGGCGGTTGGCTTCCTCGAAGTCGATCTTGTCGATCTGTTCGCCGGAGAAGAACTCCGTATCGCCCGGATCGGTGATCTCGACCTTCTGCAGCATCTGGCGGACAATCACTTCAATGTGCTTGTCGTTGATGGTCACGCCCTGCAGGCGGTAGACTTCCTGGATCTCGTTGACGAGGTAAGCCGCAAGGGCCTCCACGCCTTTAACCGCCAGGATGTCGTGCGGAGCCGGGTTGCCGTCGAGGATGTACTCACCCTTTTCAATGGCATCGCCTTCCTGAAGATGGAAGTGCTTGCCTTTCGGGATGAGGTATTCGACGGGCTCGACACCTTCTTCCGCCGGCTCGATGATGACGCGACGCTTGTTCTTGTAATCGCGACCGAAGCGGATCGTACCATCGATTTCGGCGATGATCGCATGATCCTTCGGACGGCGAGCCTCGAACAGTTCCGCAACACGCGGCAGACCACCGGTGATGTCCTTGGTCTTGGCGCTTTCCAGCGGGATACGGGCCAGAACGTCACCAGCCTTGACCGAAGCTCCCGGCTGAACGGACAGAACCGCGTCAACGGAAAGCATCAGACGGGCATCGGAGCCACGATCGGTCTTGGAAATGCTGCCTTTTTCGTCCTTGACGACGATAGCCGGCTTCAGATCCTGACCACGCTGCGAAGAACGCCAGTCAATGACGACACGCTTGGTGATGCCGGTCGCTTCGTCGGCCGTTTCCTGAACGGACGCACCATCGACCAGATCCTCGAAGTCCACGATACCATCGACTTCAGCAAGCATCGGACGGGTATACGGATCCCACTCGGCAATCCGCTGACCGCGCTTGACCGCATCGCCTTCATCGACATGCAGCTTGGAACCGTAGGCCACACGATGCACGGCACGCTCGTTGCCGTCGCTGTCGATGACAACGATGGACATGTTGCGAACCATGGCAATCAGGTTGCCGTCGCTGTCGCGATTGACCGAACGGTTCCGGATCTTGACCGTGCCGTCGACGTTGGACTCGATGAACGAGCTGTCGACAACCTGTGCGGTACCACCAATGTGGAAGGTACGCATGGTCAGCTGCGTGCCAGGCTCACCGATCGACTGTGCGGCGATGACGCCGACAGCTTCACCCATGTTCACGGGCGTACCGCGAGCAAGGTCACGACCATAGCAGGTCGCGCAGACGCCGGTTTCGGTTTCACAGGTAAGAACCGAGCGGATCTTGATCTGCTGAACCTTGGCAGCCTCGATGGCATCAACATCCTTCTCGTCGATCAGCGTGCCCTTGGGGACAAGCAGTTCGCCGGTCTGGTTGTTGTAGACATCTTCCGCAGTCGTACGGCCCAGAACGCGCATGCCGAGCGAAGCGATGACGTTACCGGCATCGACGATCGGAGCAACGGTGATGCCGCGCGTGGATCCGCAATCCGGTTCCAGGATGATGGAATCCTGGGCGACGTCCACCAGACGGCGGGTCAGGTAACCGGAGTTTGCGGTCTTCAGAGCGGTATCGGCCAGACCCTTACGGGCACCGTGGGTGGAGTTGAAGTACTCCAGAACCGACAGGCCTTCCTTGAAGTTCGAGATGATCGGGTTCTCGATGATGGAACCGTCCGGCTTGGCCATAAGGCCGCGCATGCCGGCCAGCTGCTTCATCTGCTGGGGCGAACCACGAGCACCGGAGTGCGACATCATGTAGACCGAGTTCATCGGCTTCTGACGACCGGTTTCCTCATCGATCTGGACCGCCTTGATGCGGGCCATCATCTCGTCAGCAATCTTGTCGGTACATTTCGCCCAGGCGTCGACAACCTTGTTGTACTTCTCGCCCTGTGTGATCAGACCGTCGTTGTACTGCTGCTCGTATTCGGTCGCGAGCGACGAGGTTTCGGCCACCAGCTTGTGCTTGGTGTCCGGGATGACCATGTCGTCCATGCCGAAGGAGATGCCGGCGTTACAGGCGTTCTTGAAGCCAAGCTGCATGATCCGGTCACAGAAGATAACCGTCTCCTTCTGACCGCAGGCACGGTAAACCGTGTCGATCATCTTGGAGATGTCCTTCTTGGTCATCAGCTTGTTGCAGACCTCGAACGGCACTTCGTGGTGCTTCGGCAGAAGCTCCGCGATGAGCATGCGGCCCGGAGTGGTCTCGATGATTTCGGAAGTCGGATTGCCTTCCGCATCGATGGACCGATACCGGCCCTTCACCTTGGTGTGCAGCGTGATGACCTTGTTGGCCAGCGCATGGTGGATCTCACCAGTGTTGCCGAAGACCATGCCTTCGCCCGGCTCACCTTCTGCCATGATGGACAGATAGTAGAGACCCAGAACGATATCCTGCGAGGGAACGATGATCGGGCCACCGTTTGCCGGATGCAGAATGTTGTTGGTCGACATCATCAGCGTACGCGCTTCGAGCTGGGCTTCCAGCGAAAGCGGCACGTGAACAGCCATCTGGTCACCGTCGAAGTCGGCGTTGAAGGCCGAGCAGACGAGCGGATGCAGCTGGATGGCCTTGCCTTCGATCAAGGTCGGTTCGAAAGCCTGGATACCAAGACGGTGCAGCGTCGGCGCGCGGTTCAGGAGAACAGGGTGCTCACGGATGACTTCGTCGAGGATATCCCAGACTTCCGGACGTTCCTTTTCAACCAGCTTCTTGGCCTGCTTGACGGTCGAGGAGAAACCCTTGGCGTCGAGGCGCGAATAGATGAACGGCTTGAACAGCTCAAGCGCCATCTTCTTCGGCAGACCGCACTGGTGCAGCTTCAGTTCCGGACCCACGGTAATAACCGAACGGCCAGAATAGTCGACGCGCTTGCCGAGCAGGTTCTGACGGAACCGGCCCTGCTTGCCCTTCAGCATGTCGGACAGCGACTTCAGCGGACGCTTGTTGGCGCCAGTGATGACGCGACCGCGGCGGCCGTTGTCGAACAGGGCGTCAACGGACTCCTGAAGCATGCGCTTTTCGTTCCGGATGATGATATCCGGAGCACGCAGTTCCATCAGGCGGCGCAGACGGTTGTTACGGTTGATCACGCGGCGGTAGAGATCGTTCAGATCGGACGTCGCGAAACGGCCACCGTCAAGCGGTACCAGCGGGCGCAGATCCGGCGGGATAACCGGAACCACGGTCATGATCATCCACTCCGGGCGGTTGCCCGATTCCATGAATGCTTCGATGACCTTCAGGCGCTTGGCAAGCTTCTTCGGCTTCAGTTCGGTGGTCGCCTCGGCGATTTCCTGACGCAGCTTCTCGCTCTCGCGTTCCAGATCCATGCTCATCAGGATCTCGCGGATCGCCTCGGCACCGATCATGGCGGTGAAGGCATCTTCGCCATACTCGTCCTGAGCGGCGATGAAGTCTTCTTCCGACAGAAGCTGGTGCTGCTTGAGCGGGGTCAGGCCCGGCTCGAGAACAACGTAGTTCTCGAAATACAGAACGCGTTCCAGGTCCTTCAGCGTCATGTCGAGCAGAAGGCCGATACGGCTCGGCAGGGACTTCAGGAACCAGATGTGCGCAACAGGCGCAGCCAGTTCGATGTGGCCCATGCGCTCACGGCGAACCCGCGACAGGGTGACTTCAACGCCACACTTTTCGCAGATGACGCCCTTGTATTTCATGCGCTTGTATTTGCCGCAAAGACATTCGTAGTCCTTGATCGGGCCAAAGATACGCGCGCAGAACAGACCGTCGCGCTCAGGCTTGAACGTACGGTAGTTGATGGTCTCCGGCTTTTTGATTTCGCCGAAAGACCAGGACAAGATCTTTTCCGGGCTCGCAAGCGAAATCCGGATATTGTCGAAGGTCTGTGCGGGAGCCTGCTGATTGAACAGGTTCATGACCTCATGATTCATGATCCATCTCCTTCGATGCGCGGTGGGGGAGCGAGCTCTTGCGCCCCTCCCCGCAACCGGCATTCCAAGTCATTTGTGGTCCGTAGGCGGGGTTATTCTGCGGCGTCCGCAGTTTCTTCCTCGCCGATCACGGGGACATCGGTTCGTTGCAGTTCAACGTTGAGACCCAGGGACCGCATTTCCTTCACAAGCACGTTGAAGCTTTCCGGAATGCCTGCCTCGAAGGTGTCGTCGCCACGAACGATGGCCTCATAGACCTTCGTACGGCCGGCAACGTCATCCGACTTGACGGTGAGCATTTCCTGCAGCGTGTAGGCTGCACCGTAAGCTTCAAGCGCCCAGACCTCCATTTCCCCGAAGCGCTGGCCACCGAACTGCGCCTTACCACCGAGCGGCTGCTGGGTGACGAGCGAGTACGGGCCAATGGAACGGGCATGGATCTTGTCGTCGACAAGGTGGTGGAGCTTCAGCATGTAGATGTAGCCCACGGTTACCTTGCGGTCGAACTCTTCACCGGTCCGGCCATCGTACAGAACGGACTGGCCGCTCGGGTCGTAGCCGGCAATGTTGAGCGCCTCGACGACATCGGGTTCACGAGCACCGTCGAAGACCGGCGTCGCGATGCTGACGCCCTTCTTCAGCTGCTCCGCCAGGCGTACGATACCTTCGTCATCGTATTCCTTGACGTTGTCGCCCTTCATGTTGTCGCCGTAGATCTCGACAATCTTGCTGCGCAATTCGCCGATCTCGCCTGACTTCCTGTACTCGTCGTACATTTCGCCGATCCGGTTACCCATGCCGCGGCAGGCCCAACCCAGGTGGGTTTCAAGGATCTGACCGACGTTCATGCGCGACGGAACGCCGAGCGGGTTCAGCACGATATCGACATGCGTGCCGTCTTCAAGGAACGGCATGTCTTCGCACGGGTTGATCTTCGAGACCACGCCCTTGTTGCCGTGACGGCCGGCCATCTTGTCGCCCGGCTGAAGCTTGCGCTTCACGGCAACGAAGACCTTGACCATCTTCATGACGCCCGGCGGCAGTTCGTCACCGCGCTGCAGTTTCTCGACCTTGTCGATGAAACGCTGCTCGAGACGCTTGCGGCTGTCGTCATACTGACCACGCAGAGCTTCGATTTCGGACATGAACTTCTCGTCGTCGGTGGCGAACTGCCACCACTGCGAGCGCGGGAAGTCGTTGAGAACGTCCCCGGTCAGTACGGTGTCCTTCTTGGAGCCCTTCGGGCCGGCAATAGCGGTCTTGTCCATCAGCATCTCGGCCAGACGGCCATAGACGTTGCGGTCGAGGATCGCCTGTTCGTCGTCGCGGTCCTTTGCGAGACGCTCGATTTCCTCGCGCTCGATCGCCATCGCGCGTTCGTCTTTTTCAACGCCGTGGCGGTTGAAGACGCGCACTTCGACAACGGTACCGGAAACCCCCGGCGGCAGGCGCAGGGAAGTATCGCGAACGTCGGACGCCTTTTCACCGAAGATGGCGCGCAGAAGTTTTTCTTCCGGCGTCATCGGGCTTTCGCCCTTCGGAGTGATCTTGCCGACCAGGATGTCGCCCGGGTTCAGCTCGGCACCGATGTAGACGATACCGGCTTCGTCGAGGTTCTTCAGCGCTTCTTCCGAAACGTTCGGAATGTCGCGGGTGATTTCTTCCGGCCCAAGCTTGGTGTCACGCGCCATCACTTCGAATTCCTCGAGGTGGATGGAGGTGAACACGTCGTCAGAGACGATGCGTTCGGACAGGAGGATGGAATCCTCGAAGTTGTAGCCGTTCCAGGGCATGAACGCGACGAGCACGTTCCGGCCGAGCGCCAGATCACCGAGATCGGTCGACGGACCGTCGGCAATGATGTCGCCCTTGTGGATCCGGTCACCGACACGCACCAGCGGACGCTGGTTGATGCAGGTGTTCTGGTTGGACCGCTGGAACTTCTGCAGCCGGTAGATATCGACGCCGGACTTGCCCGGGTCGAGGTCTTCGGTCGCACGGATAACGATACGGGTCGCATCCACCTGGTCGACAACGCCAGCACGGCGGGCACCGATGGCAGCACCGGAATCGCGTGCCACGATCGGCTCCATGCCTGTACCGACGAACGGTGCTTCGGCACGAACAAGCGGAACGGCCTGACGCTGCATGTTCGAGCCCATCAGTGCGCGGTTGGCGTCATCGTTCTCAAGGAACGGAATGAGCGCGGCCGCGACGGACACGAGCTGTTTCGGCGACACGTCCATGAGGTCGACCTTGTCGGACGGAACCATCATGTTTTCACCGGCGTGACGGCAGGTGATCAGCTCTTCGGTGAACCGGCCCTCGTCGTCGTAGACGGCGTTGGACTGGGCCACGTAGTGCTTGGCTTCTTCCATGGCGGAAAGATAAACGACTTCGTTGGTAACGGCGCCGTCTTTCACTTTCCGGTACGGGCTTTCGATGAAGCCGTACTTGTTCACACGGGCAAAGGTTGCCAGCGAGTTGATCAGCCCGATGTTCGGGCCTTCCGGCGTTTCAATCGGGCAGATACGGCCGTAGTGCGTCGGGTGAACGTCGCGGACTTCGAAGCCTGCGCGTTCGCGGGTCAGACCGCCCGGGCCAAGTGCCGACAGGCGGCGCTTGTGGGTGACTTCCGACAGCGGGTTGGTCTGGTCCATGAACTGCGACAGCTGCGAGGAACCGAAGAATTCACGAACGGCAGCAGCAGCCGGCTTCGCGTTGATCAGGTCCTGAGGCATGACCGTGTCGATTTCGACAGAGCTCATACGTTCCTTGATCGCACGTTCCATGCGCAGCAGACCGACGCGGTACTGATTTTCCATCAGCTCGCCGACAGAACGAACACGGCGGTTGCCGAGGTTGTCGATGTCGTCGATTTCGCCCTTGCCATCGCGCAGTTCAAGAAGCACCCGGATGACTTCCAGGATGTCGTCCTTGCGCAGCGTGCGAACGGTGTCGGCACACTCCACGTCGAGACGCATGTTCATCTTCACGCGGCCAACGGCGGACAGGTCATAGCGCTCTTCGTCGAAGAACAGCGACTGGAACATCGCCTCGGCAGTGTCGATGGTGGGCGGCTCGCCCGGACGCATCACACGGTAGATGTCAAACAGAGCATCTTCGCGAGACTCGTTCTTGTCGACCGACAGGGTGTTGCGGATGTACGGACCGGTGTTGACATGATCGATGTCGAGCATCGGCAGCTCGTGGTAACCACGATCGACCAGCTCTTCCAGCAGCTTGCCGGAAATCTCGTCGCCTGCTTCAGCGTAGATTTCACCGCTCTTCATGTCGACGATGTCTTCAGCCAGGTACTGGCCATGAAGGTCTTCGTCGGTCACTTTCAAGGCGGTGACGCCTTTTTCCTCAAGCTGCTTGATGGTGCGCTGAGTGATCTTCCGGCCACCCTCGATCACCACTTCGCCGCTGTCGGCGTCGATCAGGTCGTAGGACGCCTTGGTGCCCTTCAGACGGTTGCCGTCAAACGGCATGCGCCAGGAGCCGTCCTTCTGACGGGTGTAATCGATACGCTTGTAGAACGTGTTGAGGATTTCCTCACCATCGAGGCCAAGCGCCATCAGCAGGGACGTAACCGGGATCTTGCGGCGACGGTCGATGCGCGCATGCACGATGTCCTTGGCGTCGAATTCGATATCGAGCCAGGAACCGCGATACGGGATCACGCGTGCTGCGAACAGCAACTTGCCGGAAGAATGGGTCTTGCCCTTGTCATGGTCGAAGAACACACCCGGAGAACGGTGCATCTGGGAAACGATGACACGCTCGGTGCCGTTGACGATGAAAGTGCCGTTGTCGGTCATGAACGGCATGTCGCCCATGTAGACATCTTGTTCCTTGATGTCTTTCACGGACTTCGCGCCGGTGTCTTCATCGACATCGAACACGATCAGGCGCAGGGTAACCTTCAGCGGAGCCGCGAAGGTCATGTCGCGCTGGCGGCACTCATCGACGTCGTATTTGGGAGCTTCAAATTCGAAGGAAACAAATTCCAGAAGGGAAGTGCCCGCAAAATCGGAGATCGGAAATACGGACTGGAAGACCGCTTCAAGGCCTTCATTCTTGCGGCCACCGCCCGGCATCTCGTCGACCTGCAGAAACTGGTCGTAGGATGCTTTTTGAACCTCGATGAGATTAGGCATAGCCGCGACATCGCGGATCGATCCGAAATATTTACGGACCTTTTTGCGACCGTTGAACGTTTGGGTCATTGTCGCTCCTCGTATCGGCCGGGTAACGGCTTCCCGAAACGCCCCTTTTCCAATCGGGCGAGCGCCCGGGCGCTTCGGAAAACCGTCCCCCCTGGATCAACCTGCTTCAGGTGCCCTCACCTGAAACCAGACAAGTTGACCGGTCTTAGGGGCCTAGAACATCTTCATCTGCCGTCTTGCGAAAGCAGGATGCCCTAGTGGTACGTTTGCCCCGGAAACGGGAAAATCCCGCCGGGGCTAGGTACGGTCCCGGTTACCCGGGACCGTTCAAAAGGCCGGTAGGCCTCTATTATTTCAGCTCGACAGATGCGCCAGCTTCTTCGAGCTTCTTCTTCAGCTCTTCTGCTTCGTCTTTGCCAACGCCTTCCTTGACCGGCTTCGGAGCGCCTTCGACGAGCTCCTTAGCTTCTTTCAGGCCAAGACCGGTGATTGCGCGGACTTCCTTGATGACGTTGATTTTCTTGTCGCCGGCAGAAGCCAGGATAACGTCAAATTCGGTCTTTTCTTCAGCAGCAGCTGCATCGCCACCACCAGCAGCAACAGCAGCAACTGCGACCGGAGCAGCAGCAGAAACGCCCCACTTTTCTTCCAGAAGCTTGCTGAGTTCAGCAGCTTCCATAACGGTCAGTGCGGACAGTTCTTCAACGAGCTTTTCAAGATCAGCCATTTTTCAGTACCTTAAATTCGAACCAGTTTTGGTTACGTGAGACAGTGTGTTTTGGACGCCTTATGCGGCCTCGTCCTTCTTGGCGTAAGCGCCGAAGACGCGGGCAAGCTGCCCGGCCGGAGCGTTGACAACCTGTGCAATCCGGGAAGCCGGGGTCTGGATCATGCCAACCAGTTTCGCACGCAGCTCATCGAGCGACGGCATGGTTGCCAGAGACTTGACCCCATCCGGGTTCAGGTTGGTCGAGCCAAGAGCACCACCAAGGATCGCAAACTTTTCGTTTGCCTTGGCGAAATCGACGGCTGCTTTCGGAGCGGCTACCGGATCGTCGGAATGGACGATAACGGTCGGGCCCTGAAACAGGTCGGAGATGTGCTCAAGGTCGGTGCCTTGAAGGGCGAGTTTGACAAGGCGGTTTTTTGCGACTTTTACAGTGCCGCCGGCTTCGCGCACGGATGCCCGCAGTGCGGTCATCTGAGCTACCGAAAGGCCTGCATAGTGCGCGACGACGACAACACCGGTGTTACCCAGCTCGGCGTTGAGGGCCGACACGAACTCGTGCTTTTCCGCTCTTTCCACTTGCCTTCTCCATTTGGCGGCTGTGATGCCGCCGGTTTACCTTGCCGCCTGGCAGATGGTCCCGAACCCGGTACCGCCTGTCCTGGCGACGCTCAGGGTCCTGTCCCCTCACCTTCGCGCCAGAAGCGCTCGGCAAGGTCTGGTTCGAACCAGGTTTTCCACCGGATCGGTGGGAAATTCGGTTCTCACCCATCTATGCAGGCCTTGTTTGGCTTAAGCCGGTTTCCCGGCACCTGCAGTCTCGGACAGGGCAACCCGGCAGCAAGCCGCCGGGTCTATTCGGCCTTTCAGCCGAAATCTCGTATCAATCCGGAAAGACCGGATTACTCGCCAGCAACGGTGGCGAGATCTACCTTTACGCCCGGGCCCATCGTGGAGGACACGGCGATGCGCTTCAGGTAGGTGCCTTTTGCGCCAGTCGGTTTGGCTTTCTGAACGGCGTCCAGCAGAGCCTTGACGTTCTGGGTGATCGCTTCTTCAGAGAAGGACACCTTGCCAACGCCAGCGTGAACGATACCGGCCTTTTCAACGCGGAACTGAACAGCGCCGCCCTTGGCGTCGTTGACGGCGGACTTGACGTCCGGGGTCACGGTACCAACCTTCGGGTTCGGCATCAGGCCGCGCGGGCCGAGAACCTTACCAAGACGACCGACGAGCGGCATCATGTCCGGAGTTGCAATGCAGCGATCGAAGTCGATCTTGCCGCCCTGAACTTCCTGAACCAGCTCTTCTGCACCGACGATGTCGGCGCCAGCAGCCTTGGCTTCTTCAGCCTTGTCGCCGCGAGCAAACACAGCAACGCGAACGGTCTTGCCGGTGCCGTTCGGCAGGATGCACACGCCGCGGACCATCTGGTCTGCGTGACGCGGATCAACGCCGAGATTGATCGCAACTTCGACGGTTTCGTCGAACTTGGTCTTGGAACGGTCCTTCACGAGGCCGATGGCTTCGTTCAGGGAATACAGCTTGTTGCGGTCGATACCTTCACGAGCTGCCTGGATGCGCTTTCCAACCTTCGCCATGATCTTACTCCGTTACCTCGAGGCCCATGGAGCGGGCGGAGCCTTCGACCATCAGCATCGCTGCGTCGATGTCGTTGGCGTTCAGGTCCTTCATCTTGGCTTCGGCGATTTCCTTCACCTGCGCCTTGGTCACAGAACCAACCGTGCCACGGCCCGGGGTCTGGGAGCCCTTCTGCAGCTTGGCAGCTTTCTTCAGGAAGAAGCTGACCGGAGCCGTCTTCACTTCGAACGTGAAGGACTTGTCGGAGTAGTAGGTGATCACGGTCGGGCACGGTGCACCCTTTTCAGCATCCTGCGTAGCGGCATTGAAGGCCTTGCAGAATTCCATGATGTTCAGACCACGCTGACCGAGCGCCGGACCAATGGGCGGCGACGGAGTAGCGGAACCTGCCGGTACCTGAAGCTTCAGGAAACCTTCGATTTTTTTCGCCATGTTTCTCTCCAGTCATTAACAGCTGAATGGCACTTCAGCTGATTGGGAGTTGGTGGTTCGGCCCTGTTGGAACCCGGCGAAGAGTTCCGGAACCTTCCACCCTTTCATCCCGGATGCCGCATCCTTGTGGACACTGCGACCGGGCTCTCAAGCCACCCCTCGGGGCAGCAAACGATCAGAGCTTGTCGACCTGACCGAATTCCAGTTCCACCGGCGTTGCACGGCCGAAGATGGACACGGCCACCTTCAGACGCGCACGCTCGTCGTCCACTTCCTCGACAAGGCCGGAGAAGGACGCGAACGGACCGTCGGAAACACGCACCTGCTCGCCAACCTCGAAAGTCACGGACGGCTTCGGCCGGTCCACGCCTTCCTGCACCTGGTTGATGATGCGCATTGCTTCTTTTTCCGGGATCGGCATCGGCTTTTGATCCGCGCCCAGGAACCCGGTTACCTTCGGCGTATCCTTGATGAGGTGGAAAGCCTCGTTGGTCATTTCCATCTTCACCAGAACGTAGCCCGGGAAGAACTTGCGCTCTGCATCGACCTTGCGGCCACGGCGCACTTCAACAACCTTTTCCATCGGAACGAGAATTTCTTCGAACAGGTCGGACAGACCCTTCTGCTCGGCCTTTTCGCGGATGGACTCGGCGACCTTCTTCTCGAAATTGGAGTAGGCGTGCACAATGTACCAGCGCTTGGCCATGGATCTCAGTTCCGTTTCTTGTTCTTTGTCTTCAAACCGGACAGTCGCCCGGGCGGCTGACTGAAATTAGCCGCCGACACCCAGAAGATAGCCGATCCCGAAGCCCATCAACTGATCTGCCACGAGAAAAAAGATTGCCGCGATCACAACCATGATGAAAACCATGACAGTGGTCACTGCTGTTTCTTTGCGCGTCGGCCAAGTTACCTTGGACGTTTCCGCGCGTACTTCCTGGATGAATTTAAAGGGATTGGTCTTCGCCATTCCGATTCCGGTCTGTTAAATACGAGTGGGCGCGCGAAAAACTTCGCGCGCCTCACTCGAGGAAACTCTTTAAGCCCTCGAGGCAGATTAATCAAGAGCAAATTGGCAGGGGCAGCAGGGTTCGAACCCGCGACCTACGGTTTTGGAGACCGTCGCTCTACCAGCTGAGCTATACCCCTTCAGAAGTCCGCCTGGGCGAACTTGCTCCTGATACCCTCTGAAGCCGCACATCGCAAGACTTAAGAGGCGGGACTGCCGGGCACAAGGCCCGGCAGCCCGAAATCATCTTATTCGATGATGGATGCGACGACGCCAGCGCCGACGGTACGGCCACCTTCGCGGATAGCGAAGCGCAGGCCTTCTTCCATGGCGATCGGCACGATCAGCTCAACCTCGACGGAGACGTTGTCGCCCGGCATCACCATTTCCGTGCCTTCCGGCAGGGACACCACACCGGTCACGTCCGTCGTACGGAAGTAGAACTGCGGGCGGTAGTTGGTGAAGAACGGGGTGTGACGACCACCTTCTTCCTTGGTGAGGATGTAAGCCTCGGCCTTGAACTTCGTGTGCGGGGTAACGGTACCCGGCTTGCAAAGAACCTGGCCACGCTCAACGTCTTCACGTGCGATACCGCGGATCAGCGCGCCGATGTTGTCGCCTGCTTCGCCGCTGTCCAGCAGCTTGCGGAACATTTCAACGCCGGTGACAGTGGTCTTCTGCGTGTCCTTGATGCCGACGATTTCGACTTCTTCGCCAACCTTCACGATGCCGCGCTCGACACGACCGGTCACAACCGTACCACGGCCGGAGATCGAGAAGACGTCTTCGATCGGCATCAGGAACGGAAGGTCCTTCGGACGCTCCGGGGTCGGGATGTACGCGTCGACCTGAGCCATCAGCTCACGGATCGCATCGCGGCCAATGGCCGGATCGCGGTTTTCAACGGCTGCCAGCGCAGAACCCTTGACGATCGGAATGTCGTCGCCCGGGAATTCGTAGGAAGACAGCAGTTCGCGGATTTCCATTTCGACGAGCTCGAGGAGCTCTTCGTCGTCGACCTGGTCAACCTTGTTCATGAACACGACCAGAGCCGGAACACCAACCTGGCGAGCCAGGAGGATGTGTTCGCGGGTCTGCGGCATCGGGCCGTCAGCGGCAGAACAGACCAGGATCGCGCCGTCCATCTGCGCTGCACCGGTGATCATGTTCTTGACGTAGTCGGCGTGACCAGGGCAGTCGACGTGTGCGTAGTGACGGTTTTCCGTCTCATACTCAACGTGGGCCGTGGAGATGGTGATGCCGCGAGCCTTTTCTTCAGGCGCGCCGTCGATTTCGTCGTAAGCTTTTGCAGTCGCACCGCCGGTTTCAGCCAGCGTCATGGTGATTGCTGCGGTCAGCGTCGTCTTGCCGTGGTCAACGTGGCCAATCGTGCCAATGTTAACGTGCGGCTTGTTGCGCTCAAATTTTTCCTTCGCCATCGGCGTCGCTCTCTGTCCAATACTCGGTTCGGTCGAATTAGGTCGAGGCGGGACGCGTTCCGGCGCCTTGGACAGATCCGCGAGCGACGAATTGCTTCCCGTTGAACTTCTTGTCAGGATTTCCGGGCGAAAGAGCCTTCCGTTCCGGACACTCCGATCAGCACCCATGATGGAGCGGGTGAAGGGAATCGAACCCTCGTCGTCAGCTTGGAAGGCTGCTGCTCTACCATTGAGCTACACCCGCACAACGAGAGAACCAGGAACGATGGTGGAGGAGGTTGGATTCGAACCAACGTAGGCATAGCCAACGGATTTACAGTCCGTCCCCTTTAGCCACTCGGGCACTCCTCCATCTCGTCCTGCTTCACGCCGAAGCGATCAGGATGGCTTACCGAAGAGCCCGCCCGGAAGGGGCGAGCAATCCCGTGGCGCGTGTTATGCAGATAGGGCCCCGCCCTGTCAACGCCGATTTTGCAAAGAAATGAACAAAATCAGCAGGACGCTCGAAACAGAGGCTTCGAACGTGAGCTATTGCCAAGGCCGATGGCACCAACAGATTGCCGCAGCATGGCTGCGATGTCACGGTTTCCCTGCGTTTTGCTGAAAATCCGGCATCACGCGACCCCAGCCTGTGGACAACTTTCAACAACGCGCCCGTTCCTTTGACGAGGCCATTTGTGCCAATGCCTGCACCTGCTGCCCTTTTGAAAAACCTGTCGGACACGACTGCACCCTTGAGCAGATTCTTTAGTTGTTGTATCTACAACAAATGCCCTCTTCTCTTAAAGATATCGATTTCCAGCACATGGGCCGAACCTGCCTCGGTCACGCTGCCCGGCGCACCGCCAATCTTCTGACCCGACATTATAATAGGCACATGGCAGCGCTTGGCCTTGAACTGACCCAGGCCCAGCTTTTGGCCGCCATAGCCGACGGGTCTGCAAGTTCGGCGGCAGAGATCGCCCGTTTTCTCGGCATAGACCGATCCACGCTGGCCCGAAACCTCAAGCCTCTGGAAACTGCCGGCCTTGTGAGCCGGCAAGATGGCAAAGGCCGAAAGGTTCTTCCAGTGCTGACACAACTGGGCGAGGCAAAGGTGATTGAGATCCACCGCACCTGGCTCAAGGCACAGGAAGAGGTCAGCACATTGCTCGGCCCGGACGGCGCAGATGCCGTTCGCACCCAGATGTCCACGTTGCGCAAGGCGGTTCACATTCTGGAAAGCCAGGAAAAACCCGCCGCAAACACCGCCTCCCATTCAGACCCCGACGAGACCACCTTTTCAGGACACCAATCATGAACGATCCCCATTCCCTGACCGAAAACGGCAAGACCCACACTCTTGGTGCGCTTCCAAAGGCAGCCTTTGCCACCATGACCGGGCTCGATATCTTCGAGCGCATGATGGCAGGCGATTTGCCTGCCCCGCCGATCATGGTGCATTCCAATATAAGGATGAAGGAATTCTCCGAAGGCCGGGCCGTCTTCACCGGCCAGCCGGCACGCGAGTTCCTGAACCCGCTCGGTACGGTCCATGGTGGCTGGATTTCGACGCTGATCGACACGGCGCTGAGCTGCGCTGTACACACCACGCTGCAGCCCGGCGAATTCTACACCACCACATCGCTCAACGTGAACATGGTTCGCCCGCTGCTTGAAACCAGCGGCGAAGTGGTTTGCGAGGGACGGATCGTCCACCGCGGCTCCCGCCTGGCGACCTCCGAAGGTGATCTGCGGGACGCGAACGGCAAACTGATCGCCCATGGCACCGTCAGCTGCATGATCCTGAAGCCCTCTTGAGGCAATGGATATGGAACAGTCGTACTGTCTTTCCCTCTTTTCCTGACGTGGAAATCCCGGTAGAGCTG
This sequence comes from Labrenzia sp. THAF191a, assembly GCF_009363335.1. Taxonomy (GTDB): domain Bacteria; phylum Pseudomonadota; class Alphaproteobacteria; order Rhizobiales; family Stappiaceae; genus Roseibium; species Roseibium algicola. The sequence goes on along the minus strand of NZ_CP045333.1, from coordinate 3,996,017 downwards.
CGCCATGAGTGACGACAAGAAACCTTCGCGCCCAGCCGGCAAGCCGGGCTTTCGCGGCAACAAGAAATTCGCTGGCAAACCTGCGCCGCGCCGTCCGGGTCTTCCCCCGGAAGGCCCGGTACTGCTTTACGGCCTTCACACCGTTGAAGCGGCCTTTGCCAACAAGGACCGCAAACGGCTGAAGTTGTTCGCAACGGACAATGCCGTTCGCCGCCTCGAAGAACGCGGCGTGAAGATCGATGTCCCTGTCGAATCCATGATGCCCCGCGCACTGGACCGGATGGTGACGAAGGATGCTGTCCATCAGGGCATGATTCTGGAAGCCGATCCCCTGCCCGCTTATGGCGCCGAGCATCTGAAAGGTGCTCGGCTCGTGCTGGCGCTTGACCAGGTCACGGATCCGCACAATGTCGGCGCAATCCTGCGCTCGGCTGTCGCGCTCGATGCCGATGCGGTGGTAACGACCGAACGCCACGCACCGGAAGAAGGCTCCGTTCTGGCGAAATCCGCTTCCGGTGCACTCGACATGATCAAACATGTCCGGGTGAAAAACATGGCCCGCTTCATTGCCGAGATGAAGGACGAAGGCTTTTCCTGCATTGCCCTCGACAGCGATGGCGCGGCAAGTCTTGAAGAGACACCGTTCAGCGACAGGACAGTTCTGGTACTGGGCTCGGAGGGCAAAGGCGTCCGACAGGGTGTGCGCGAAGCCTGCGGCCTGACAGCCCGCCTCGACATGCCGGGCGAGATTCGCTCGCTCAATGTTTCAAATGCCGCTGTACTGTCACTCTATGTGGCGCGGATGAAAATGGGGCTGTAAGGCCCCTCTCCTTTCAGCCCCCGATTCAGTGCACCTCTCCGTGCGCCGCAGTCACGGAGCTGGTAGCAGTTCTGTTCGCCCGCGTCGCCTCCGACCGGGTCAGGCAAGGCGCCAGCAGCAGACTGATGCCGATCATCGGTGCCAGCACCATGAGCGCCGCCCGAATACCGAAGGCATCGGCGAGCGGCCCGATGGTGAGCGGCCCGACCAGAAAGCCAAGCAGAGCCACAAAGGAAAGCACGGCGACATTGGAAGCCGCACTTCCTCCAGGCGCTGCGGATGCCGCGGTCACTCCAAGGGGAAACGCGAGCGCGGCGCCTGATCCCAGAACTCCCAGACCGACAAGCGCAATCGGCACGTTCGGTGCAAGCCATATCAGGCTCAGACCAATCAGTCCGATGAGCGCAAGCACCTGCCCCAGGCGTCCTGGCGCCGCAACCTGGCGCAAGCGGTCTCCCATGAGCCGGGTCGAAGCCAGACACAGCGAAAAGATCGATATGCCCAGCCCGGCGAGGCCTGGATTGGCGGCAAAGGCATCCCGGAGATAGACCGCAGCCCAATCGGCAACGGCCCCTTCCACCAAAGTCGTTCCAAAAGTGAAAAAACAGACACCTAGCAAAACCGGATGTGGCAACCGGAAACCGCGCTGCTCGGGTTTGGCCGACTGCCCTTCGGGCGGCAAAGGCAACTGCAGGATTACAGGCAGCACCAGGGCCTGAACCAGGATCGCGATCGCGATACCAGCCAGAAGGGGCGACAGGGCAAGACCCGCAACAGCCGAGCCAATCAGCGTTCCAGACAGCAGTCCGAAGCTCCAGCAGCCATGTGCTCTGCTCATGATCTTGTGGTGGGTGCGAGTCTCGTAATCGTCAGCCAGCACGTTGAGCCCAAGTTCCAGGATGGACATCGATCCACCGACAAGCGCGAGCGCCGCCATCAAGAGCCACTGGGTTGTCGCCATGAAGGGCAACAGCATGGCGAGAAGAAAGACCGGATAGAAGACCAGCGTGATCCGCTTGGCGCCGATCCAGCCTGCAATGCGCCCCGCGATCATCAAGGTTGTCAAAGTGCCGACCGGCGCCCCGACGAGCGCAATCGCCAACTCGCTGTTGGTCAGTCCGAGCGCTGTCTGGACACCTGGAATATGCGGCAGCCAAGCCCCGAGTGCGATCGGCTGCAGATAGAAAATGAGGCAGATGCGCTGCGCTTCAGTCATTTAAATCGATCCAATTGGCACACATGATTTCGAGCAGAGCCACATGTGGCACGGCAGACTTTCCACTGAGAGTGAAACGGAAGTGATGACAGGACCGAACAGTGTTTGGTCAATCCAGCCTGCCTTCCGGTAAAACCAGGAGAGCCCGCGCAGAAAGCGACAGGCTGATATTCAGAGTGCGCATTTATGGGTGCAAAACCCGGTTCATGCAAGCTGTCGAGCCCTCTCTTCGCAGAGCCCCTTCAGCGCTTGCGAAAGCTGGATTGTCGGATGCCGCGGTTAGAAAGTCGCCTGTGTCCACCTTGTTCTGTCTCACAAAAGGCGATGCGGGTCAGTGCTTGATGTGCTGCGCGAGCATATATTGCCAAGGCAAGGAAATGATTCCGTTCCAGGGAACTTGCAAGATGGCCGCGCGCTGTCCTGCTGACCGTACACGATGCCTCTTGATTGCACCGAAAGCACAACTGCTTCCGTCATTTTGCAGGAATGACATTGGAATCGAGATGTCGCGACACAGAAGTTCTGGATCGCTGAGCCTCTGCGCACGCGAAACTATCCACAACGGCTACCCAATTTTTGAAATTATCAGAGAGGTTTAGCTGGTTTACCGGCATCAGGATCGAAAAATGCAAATCAGGGCATGGACAAGTGCGCCCAATCTGGTAGAAGCCATCCCCGGCGCCGGTATAGCTCAGCTGGTAGAGCACGTGATTTGTAATCTCGGGGTCGCGGGTTCGAATCCTGCTGCCGGCACCATTTCCCCCCATTCAGCCTGAAACTCTATTGTGCCGCTCGCCGCTGGCACCGTGCTATCGCGTGCCTCAGGCGACACGGACCATATGTTTTCGCCACGCGTTGCAGCTGCCATGGCGCTGCATCAATGAACGACGCAGCATCTTCTTCATCCCCTCCTGGCGCAGATCCAGTTCGCTCTGGCTCCAGGTCGCGTCGAATGCCCTGCCGACGGCTAGCGGTCTCAACTCGCTGTTTCTGGAAAAGACCCGCTCGCAGGCAAGATCGAATATGGCCTCGCGCTGGTACTCGTCAGCCACGGACCGTGCCGCATAGAGTGCCATTTGCTGGCAATAACGCATCCAGGCGTATGCAAGGGTTTTGGCCGGTGTTTCCAGCCAGCTCGTGTGGGTGTTGCCGTCGTGATAGACCTTCCTGTAGAGCGGCCGGTCGAGATAAAGCATTTCACCCTGGATCGCCTGGCGCATGATCCAGGTACTGTCGGCGAACATGTTGTCGAACCGGTTTCCGGGAACGGTCAGATCACGAAGGTTTGGCGGTGTCCGGTTGACCGCCCGAAAACTGACGCCGGCATAACTCATCCCGAACACCTGACTGATCCGCGCTTCCAGGTCTCCGCTCACGCTTTTGCTGCGGATGATGTGTTCATCCGGCCTGCCGACAGTCTGAATTGCAGTGCAAGCGCTTCCGGCAGCAGGTGTCTTTTCCAGAAGATCCACAAGCGCGGCGTAATAGTCCGGCTCAATGGTGTCGTCTTGCGGCAGGATTGCAAAATACGGCGTCCTCACCCTTCTGATCAGCCAATTGGCGTTTTCCACCCAGCCGAGTCGTCCCCGCTGATGGTAGATACGCACGTTTGCCATGCGCCGGAACGGTTCGAAGGTTTCCCGTTCGAAACCGCCATCATTGGAAATGACAACACGAAAGTCGCGAAAGCTCTGCTCCTGCACTGACGCAAGCACCTGTTCCAGAAACCCCTTCGGCCGGTAGGCAGGAATACAGATTGTCAGACGTGGCCGCTTCCATGGCCATATTGCAGGAAACTTCATGAGGCGATGACTTGATGAACCCGGCTTGAAGATGCCAGCGCGTCCGCCGCTTCAAGCGCGAACATCGGTGCGGTCGTGTATTTGCCCGGATCAAGGCTGCAATAACCATAAGCCAGGAGGCTGGGGCCTATTCTGCTGCGCTTGTGCAGATCGCTCACGCGATCATCAATATCACTTGCGCCCCTTGCATCAATAACTCCGCCGATCAACGGTGCTTCTTCCATCTCGGGCAACCGCAGGAACTCAGCTAACTTCGGATAATAGGCTGCAAGTGCGGCAACGGAACTGCGGACAATTTCGGCCTTTCGGGAAGAAGCGATCTCTGGGTGCGGAAGCAAAAGGTCGCGTGTGCTGGCGAGCATCATTGACGGATACCAGGAAAGATACACCCGGCCTGACTCATACCGCACGACATCTCCGTATCGCCCCAACATGAGCGTAACATTCGCCAGATCTTCGACAACATCCGGCAGCAGCACTGCCATCTTGTAGCGCAGGAACCACGGGGCATTATCAGCAAAGCCGCTGGCATGATCCAGATAGCGGCGCTGCTCCCAGGCGGCGTTGAGCACCCGGTCAAATGGTCCGTCAGCGCGATGTTCACCAACCACGTGCCAACCGGAGCGGCTTGTCTCGAAACGCGTCACCCTGTGATTGGACTGGAATTCGATTCGCGGGTGAGAAAGAACCGCTTTCCGCAGTGAAGCAGCAATGGCTCGAGTGTCGACGGATCGTTCCGGCGTTCCGAAGGCCGCCGCGATCTTGCCAGTTTCGGAGCCATAAGAATGGGAGGTCAGCCGCTGGAAGGCCGGCAGATCCACTTCGCCGAGGTAGTCTGCATTTGGTGCGGCAAGCCGCTCGCGGAGGATATCCTGCACCAGCACGAAGTGCTGTTCTACCGCACCCGCGGAAAGCTGAGACCCCTCAGGAACGGCATAGTCGAATGGCTGCGTTACGGAAGAAGCGAAAAGGTCTTGCGCCATCCATCGGCACACGATGGACCGGAAATGCAGCGCGCCGTCGATCATGCGCCGTGCGGTCAGACCTGAGCTGTCCCCGCCGTAAACGAACCCGAGATGGATCTTGCCTTCGTTGACCAGCGATGCCGCAGTCAGCGGTTCTGCTCCGGCATCGTAAAGCACGATGCGGTTACCGCGATCAGCAAGTTCCAGAGCTGCGATCGAGCCGGCAATGCCAGCCCCTACTATCGCTATGTCCCGGCACGATTTCATCCAAGAACGACCGAAATCATGTTTCCCCACACCTGTTCCGGAACGGGTTCTCTTACCTCAATCGCAGCCAACCGACCAGTGGAACAATCACGTTATCGGTCGTCATTCCACGTCGCCGATGTATTTTGCCTGGTTGATCAGCTCCTGGCATTTTGCTTCGTTGCCTGCGTGCCGTTCCTTGTTCGCTTCCTGGAGCAGTGCGCGCATCTTCTCTGCAACAGTGATGTCGATACCTTCCCTCTCGGAGTGGGTAACGGCATTTTCAACCTTGTCGATGTCCGCCTGACAGTCGGCCAGTGCACCGGTGGTCGCGGCCAGCATCAGCCCTGCGGCCAGAAGACTGCCGGCAAGCGGATTGCGATTGCATCTCATGTCATTCTCCCTTTCGGACAGGCTGGTCGTCGATTGCGGCGAGACGCCCTCAATGGCTGCCAGGCATTCACTGCATGCGGTGGTGCAGATCCATCATGATCCAGAGACTGCCGCCGACCATGATGAAAATGAGCACCGCGGCAAAGGCCAGAAAGAACAGGTTCTCGACCGGTGTGGATTTCAGGTCGATGTGTAGAAAAAATACCAGGTGAACGATCACCTGCAGAACCGCGGCAACGGCGATGACGAAATATACGGCACTGCCTGTAAGCAGACCGCCCCAGACCAGGGCGAAGGGAATTGCCGTCAGCACAACTGCAAGCACAAACCCGGTGAGATAGGTAGACAGGCTGCGTTCAGCGGAATGGTTCATATGTGCCCCCTATAGAACGCCCGGCAGATAGACCGCCGAAAAGATCCCGATCCAGACAATATCGAGAAAATGCCAGAACAGCCCGAGCCGCATCAAACGGGAACGAACCGGTGGTGTAAGGCCCTTGACCATGATCTGGCCAATCATAACCACGATCCCGAGTGCCCCGAACGCAACGTGCAGTCCGTGTGTGCCCACCAGCGTGAAGAACGCGGACAGAAAGCCGCTTACTTGCGGACCCGCGCCCTTTTCGATCATGCCGGCAAATTCAGTCAGCTCCATTGCCAGAAACGCGAAGCCGAGCAGCAAGGTCACAAAGAGCCATTGGACCACGCGGCCCTTCTGGTCGTTCATCAGCGCGATGCTCGCCATTCCGAAGGTCAGGCTGGAGACCAGCAGCAAGCCGGTTTCAACGGCAGTCCTGCTGAGATCGAAGAGCTCTTTTGACGTCGGACCCGCTGCGGAGTTTTCCGACAGGACAGCGTAGGTCGCAAACAACAGCGCGAAGATGACCGCGTCGGTCATCAGATAGATCCAGAAACCGAATTCCCTGGAATGAAGGGAGTGCTTCTCTTCCTCTTCAAGGATGGTTGCAGCAGACATCGGCCCCTCCCTCAAACCGTTCCGGACAACGGTGCGCCGGAGGCGGCACCGCGCGGTACAAAATCGCGCATGTCATGCATGTCGGCCGGCGAGATCTGCCCAAGGCGCTCTCGCTCGATCCGGGCGACTTCTGCGGCGGGCAACACGAATTCGCTGTTGTCGTCGGACGCCCGGATACCAACACATACGAGAGACAGCACGAAGCTCAGAGCGACGAGCCACCAGATGTACCAGACGAAGGCAAAACCGAGCACAAATGCCAGCGCACCAAGCACCGGGCCGATCCAGGTGTTTTTCGGCATGACGATGTCTTCGTAATGCTGCGGCGGCTGATAGGCCTCCCCCCGGATCTTCATGTCGTGGAACGCGTCGATATCGGTCACCTCGGGCAGAACCGCGAAGTTATAGGCCGCTGGCGGAGAGGACGTCGCCCATTCCAGGGTACGACCGTTCCACGGGTCCCCCGTGATGTCCCTGGCAGATCCCCATTTCCTGGCCGAAACGTAAAGCTGGATGGCGATGCAGGCGATGCCGCACAGCACGAACAGCGCCCCGATCGCAGCGACGATCAGATAGGGTTGCCAGGTGGGGTCGGCATAATGCTCCATCCGCCGGCTCATGCCCTTGAAGCCAAGGACGTAGAGCGGCATGAAGGCGAGATAGAAACCGATGATCCAGCACCAGAAGGACCGCATGCCCCATTTGGCGTCCAGCTTGAAACCGAAGGCTTTGGGGAACCAGTAGTTCATGCCGGCGAAATAACCGAAAAGAGCACCCGGGATCAGCATGTTGTGGAAGTGCGCCACCAGAAAGGTGGAATTGTGCATCAGGTAGTCGGCGGGCGGCAGCGCCAGCAGCACCCCGGTCACGCCACCGATGACGAAGGTCACCATGAAGCCGATGGTATAGACCATGGACGTGTGAAACTCGATCCGGCCCTTGTACATGGTGAACAGCCAGTCGAAGATCTTCACCCCCGTTGGCACCGCGATGATCATCGTCGCGATGCCGAAGATGGCATTCACATTGGCTGACGAGCCCATCGTGAAGAAGTGATGCAGCCAGACCGTGAACGACAGCAGCGCGATACAGGCGGTCGCATAGACCAGCGAAGTGTAACCGAACAGCCGCTTGCGCGAGAATGTCGCCACCACTTCGGAAAAGATACCGAAGGCCGGCAAGATCAGGATGTAGACTTCCGGATGCCCCCAGATCCACAGCAGGTTGGCAAACATCATCATGTTGCCGCCGTCACCGTTGGTGAAGAAATGGAAGCCAAGCGTGCGATCGAGTGTCAACTGACCGGCGACCACCGTCAGCGCCGGAAAGGCGAAGGCAATCAGGATGGAAATGCACAGTGTCGTCCAGGTGAACATCGGCATGCGCATGAAAGTCATGCCCGGACAGCGGTTCTTGACGATGGTCACGATGAAATTGATGCCTGAGAGCGTACTGCCCACCCCGCTGATGATCAGCGCCCATAGCCAGTAGTCTACCCCCACGCCCGGACTGTATTCAGCGCCGGAATATGGCGGATACCCGGTCCAACCAGCCTGGGAAAACTTGCCGACCACAAGCGATATCAGCACCAGCCCGGCACCGGCTGCCGTCATCCAGAGGCTGACGGAATTCAGGAACGGAAAGGCGACGTCCCGCGCGCCGATCTGTTGCGGCACAATGATGTTGATGAGCCCGGTCAGGAACGGCATTGCCACGAAGAAGATCATGATCGTGCCGTGGGAGGAGAAAATCTGCTCGAAATGCTCTGGCGGCAGGTAACCTTCACTGTTCAGGGAAATCGCCTGTTGCGCCCGCATCATGAGGGCATCGACAAACCCGCGCACCAGCATCACCAGAGCCAGCACCACATACATGATGCCGATCTTCTTGTGATCGACGCTGGTCAGCCAGTCTGTCCAGAGAACTTTCCATGCGCGCAGCCAGGTGATCAGCAGGAACACGGCAATGCCGCCACCAACTGTCACTGCCGCCCCACCCATGGCCACCCAGGAATAGAACGGCAGGGCCTCGATCGTAAGACGTCCCAGCATCAAACAGCCCCCCGGCAGATGAGTTCGGCGGCCTTGCTTTCGTAAGGGCCGACAATCGGCGCGTATTTGCGCAGGATGATTGAAAAGAGATCCGTCTCGTAAGACGAATAGTGCCGGACTGGATCGGCAACGCTCTGCTTGTGCAGGTCCACATACGCCTTGGCGTCCAGCACATCAGCGGATCCTGTTACCTTTTCCTTCCAGGCGGCGAAATCCGCTTCGTTCATGGCATGTGCCTTGAAGTGCTGGTCAGAAAAACCGTCGCCGGAATACATTGTGTTGCGGCCGTTGAAGGTGCCTGGACCATCTGCAATCAGGTTAAGTTCGGAGCGCATGCCCGCCATAGCGTAGATCTGGCCGCCGAGTGCTGGGATCATCAGTGAATTCATGACCGTGTCGGAGGTGATCTCTATGGTCAACGGCCTGTCTGCGGGAAAAGCCAGTTCATTCACGCTGGCCGTGCCGAGTTCCGGGTATAAGAACAGCCATTTCCAGTCGAGTGCGACGGCCTGCACCTTGAAAGCCGGCTTGTCGGACGCCAGGGCCTTGTAAGGGTCGAGCCTGTGGGTCGCATCCCAGACAATGGTTCCGATGACAATCACGATCGCAGCTGGAACCAGCCAGACCACGGCTTCAATGCCCCAGGAACCATCCCACTCGGGCGCATAATCCGCGGTGTTGCCATTACGCTTGCGATATCGCCAGGCGAACAGCAGCGTTAGTATGATTGCGGGAATAGCGACGATCATCATGATGCCGAATGCCGTGAACAGCAGATCCCGTTCCGCCAACGCGATAGGCCCTTTCGGGAAAAGCACCGGCGCATCGGAAAGCGCACAACCTTGTAACAACGGGAAAAGGCATACGAGGCCAACCGTCGCGGCGGACCTCAAGGCACTACGGACCTTTAGTCCGGCAATCCGATCAACCATGGCACCCCCGTTGGAAAATGGATAGGGACTGTCTGTTTGCAACACTTGTGGCGGCGCGCCCGCCAGGAACGATATGCTTTACTTTTGAAAAGCCTAGCCGAGCCCGCGCGGCATTGAAAGAGCGAAAGTTGCAGAAGCCGGCAGACACCATCAAACAGGTTAGCCGGACAAGTCGAGCAACGCCTGCAGCATGAGGTTCGCCCCCTTCTCGATATCCGACCAGTCGCTGTGTTCTTCGGGAGCATGGCTTATGCCGGCCCGGCTGGGAACGAAGATCAGTCCGGAAGGGCAGAAAGACTGCATTGTCTGGGCATCGTGACCGGCTCCGGAAGGCATACGCCGCGCCGGTAATTCGTTGCGTTCGGCAAGGCCGGCGAGCTTGTCGGCAAGCTCGCTATCCAGCGAAACCGGTGACAACCAGCTCCTCTCGGTCTTGTTCAATTTCAGTCGGTGCCGGTTGGCGACAATGTCGGCGCTTTCCAGAAAACGCGATTTCAGCCCCACCATTATCTCTTCCGACGTGTCACGCAGAATCACCGAAAAGACTGCACGACCTGGAATCGTGTGGGGATGGTTCGGCGAAAGTTCGACATGACCAATGGTAAACCGGCTCTGGTCGGTGCCGTGCATCTGGATCAGATCCGGAATTGTCCCGGCAAGCTCGGAAAGCCCGGCAAATGCATCCGCTCGCAGATGCATGGGTGTTGTCCCGGAATGATTGGCGATTCCCGTCAGTTCCAACTCCAGATAACAGACACCGGAAACCTCCTCGGCGATGCCGATGGGAAATTCTTCGGCTTCAAGAACCGGCCCCTGCTCGATATGGAGTTCCAGAAAGGCATTTATCGAACCGGCCGGCCGGGCAGCTTTCAGGATGTCCATCGGCTCGAGCCCCAGACTGTTCATGGCATCGCGCAGCCGGATCCCGTCGGCATCAATCGCCTGCTCGATCCAGGCCGGAGTGATCGCCCCGGCTATGGCCTGTGAGCCGAGCATGCCCCCGAAACGGCCCTCTTCTTCGGAAGTCGCGGCAACTTCGATCGCTATCCGGGGCGTTATCCCGGCATCCTTCATCGTTCGCACGCATTCCAGCGCAACACAGGCGCCGAGCGCTCCGTCAAAAGCCCCGCCATTGACCACGGTGTCGAGATGTGATCCGGCCATGACGCACGGCCCGTCCTCAGGTCCATACCGGCCAAACAGGTTGAGTGCGCCATCTCTCCACACCTGCAGATCGTCGGCCCTCATCTGTGCCTCGAACCAATCCCTGCACTCCAGATCGACCCGAGTGAAGCCTGGTCGCGTGTAGCCGCCGGTTTCGGGAACAAAGCCGAAGCGATTCACTCCGTTGAGAAGCGTTTTGAGACGCTCCGGGTCGATACGGATTGCGTGCTGCGGCATCCTTGTTTCCCCCTATTTATCAGCGCTTAAGCGTTTATATGGCATCGAGAGTACAACCCTCGAGCGAAAATAAATATGAAATAATTATTGCAGCATTGCAATTAATCATGATTAATTATTCGTCAGAAACAACGAGGGGAATGGTCATGAAAAGATTCCTAGCCGCGGCTTTCGCCTCGGCCTTCCTCGCCTTTGCACCCCAGGTGCAGGCGCAAACTCCGCCCAATGTTCTGGTTGTCGGCCAGATCGCGGAACCCAAGTCACTCGACCCGCACGCCGTCACGGCGGTGAACGATTTCCGCATTCTGGTGAACTTGTATGACGGACTTGTGCGCTACAAGGACGGCACCCTGGAAGTCGAACCGTCCCTTGCCGAAAGCTGGACCATTTCGGAAGACGGCAAGACCTACACGTTCAAGCTGCGTGAAGGCATCAAGTTCCATGACGGTTCCCCCTTCAACGCGGAAGCGGTGAAGTTCAACTTCGACCGTATGCTGAACGAGGAAAACCCCTATCACGACACGGGTCCCTTCCCGCTTGCATTCTTCTTCTCCACCGTGGAGGACGTGGTCGTTGACAACGAAACCACCGTCACCTTCAACCTCAGTGCCCCTTACGCGCCGTTCCTGTCGAACCTTGCCTATCCGACGGGTCTGATCGTCTCGCCCGAGGCAGTCAAGCAATACGGCAAGGATTTCGGCCGCAATCCGTCCGGTACCGGCGCCTACAAGTTTGCCGAATGGGAAGCCAACGCCAAGGTGGTTGCCGTCAAGAACGAAGACTACTGGGATGGCGCTCCGGAACTGGAAGCGCTGATCTACCGCCCAATCACCGACGCCAACACCCGGATCGCCGAAATGCTCTCCGGTGGACTGGACGTGATGGTTGAAGTCCCGCCGGACAGCCTGCAGCAGTTCAAGGACGATTCAACTTTCAAGGTGCTGGAACAGGCCGGACCTCACGTCTGGTTCCTGATCCTGAACACCCGCGAAGCTCCGTTTGACGTCAAGGCCGCACGCCAGGCCGCCAACTACGCCATCAACAAGAAGGCGCTGGTGGAAAACATCCTGCAAGGTACGGCCGACGTCGCAGCAGGGCCGACACCTCCTGCCTTTGCCTGGGCCTACAACGAGAGCCTGGAGCCCTATCCCTACGATCCGGAAAAGGCCAAGGAACTCCTGAAGGAAGCTGAATACGCCGGACAGGAAGTTACTTTCTATGTCACCGAAGGCGGCTCCGGCATGCTCGACCCGGTTGCCATGGGCACGGCAATTCAGGCCGATCTGCAGGCCGTCGGCATGAAGGTCAAGATCGAGACATATGAATGGAACACCTTCCTCGGCAAGGTGAACCCGGGTCTGCAAGGCAAGGCTTCCATGGCGGAAATGGCCTGGATGACCAATGACCCGGACACGCTTCCGTTCCTGGCCCTGCGCACCGAAGCGATGCCCGAACAGGGCGGGTTCAACTCCGGCTACTATTCCAATGCCAAGGTGGACGAGCTTCTGGAAAATGCCCGCGAGGAAACCAACCAGGAAGAACGTGCAAGGCTCTACAAGGAAATGCAGGAAATCGTCCAGGAGGACGCCCCCTGGGTCTTCGTTGCCAACTGGAAACAGAATGCCGTCACCAAGGCATCGGTTGAAGACTTCAAGCTGCAGCCGTCCTTCTTCCTGATGCTTCAGGACGTCAAGAAGCCTCAGTAAGACGACACGTCTCCCGGCGGACCTTGAACGGTTCGCCGGGATTTTCGTATTCGGACCTGCACGCAGCAAGTGCCGAAGGAAACGTAAAGGCGCATCCCGGCGACACAACACTCCCTCATCCTGAGGAAGCGCAAGGCGCTGTCTCGAAGGATGGGCCACTTGCTCCGGAGTGTGCCGCCCATCCTTCGAGACGCGCATAAATGCGCTCCTCGGGATGAGGTTGCGGAGGCGGCAAGGCTTCAGGAAATGGCCGGCCGCACTCAGAAAGAGGGAGAGACCATTGGCTTCCTATATCGCCAAGCGTCTGCTGGCTGCCATCCCGGTCCTTTTCGGGCTGACGATCATCGTCTTCCTGATCATGGCGATGATCCCGGGAGACCCGGCAACTGCCATTCTCGGCTCCTACGCGACACCGGAAAATGTCGCCAAGCTCAACCGCGATCTCGGCCTCGACAAAACCCTGTTCGAGCAATACGTCATCTGGATCGGCAACCTGTTCCAGGGTGATCTCGGCCGCTCCTACACGCTCAACCGTCCGGTGCTGGATGAAGTGATGGAGCGCTTTTCAGCGACCCTCATTCTGGCCGGAACCTCACTCATCCTGTGTTCGATCTTCGGCCTTCTCGCCGGTATTGTCTCTGCCGTCCGTCAGTACGGCTGGGCGGACAAGATCATCACGCTGCTCGTTCTGATCGGTATCTCGACCCCGTCTTTCTGGCTCGGCCTGCTGCTGATCCTGGTCTTCGCCGTCAATCTGCGCCTGTTTCCGGCGTCCGGCATGTACGCGATCTATGGTGGCGGCGACTTGCCCGACCTGATCCATCACCTCACCCTGCCCGCGCTGACGCTTTCGGTGGTCGCGACCGGCGTCATCGCCCGGTTGACGCGCACCGCCATGCTGGAAGTGCTGCGTCAGGACTATATCCGCACCGCCCGCGCCAAGGGCCTGTCGGAACGCAAGGTCATCTACAAGCACGCATTCAAGTCGGCCCTCGTCGGCGTGGTGCCGGTCATTGGCATCCAGGCCGGCTTTGTCATCGGCGGTGCTGTCTATATCGAGACGGTGTTCCAGTGGCCAGGCATCGGATCCATGCTCGTGACCGCCATTTCCACCCGCGATCTGCTGCTGGTCCAGGGCGGGGTTCTGGTGGTCGCCGCCGCCTATGTTCTCTTCAATCTGCTCGCAGACGTGGTGCAGACCATTCTTGATCCGAGGTTGCGCTGATGAGTGACACGACCATGAGCGCCCCTTCCAAGGAGAAGGCAAAATCCTCACGCCCGGGGACACTTGCGCTGCTGCTCAACAATTCGCTGGCAACCAGCGGCCTTGTCGTTCTGGTTCTGATCTGTCTTGTCGCTCTGGCAGCGCCGATCCTGCCGCTGGCGAACCCGGACGTTACCGCCCCGGCTGACCGACTTCTGCCGATCTTTACCGCAGGACACCTGCTTGGCACCGATCACTTGGGCAGGGACATCCTCTCGCGGCTGATCTGGGGGACACGCATATCGCTTGCCGTCGGTCTGTCGGCAACAATAATCGCTGCCTTCTTCGGCTCGCTTCTGGGACTGGTCGCCGGATACGCGGGCGGGCGAACGGACACTCTGATCATGCGCGGCATCGATATGGTGATGGCGTTTCCCTACATTCTGTTGGCACTGGCCATTGTCGCCGTGCTCGGCCCTGGGCTGCTCAACGCGCTTTATGCCATCGCGCTCGTCAACATACCGTTCTTTGCCCGCAACATTCGCGGTATCACGCTCGGACTATCCCGAAGGGAGTTTGTTGACGCGGCACGGCTGTCTGGCAAGTCGCCGGTGCAGATCCTGTTTCTGGAAATTCTGCCCAACGTCCTGCCGGTCATCGTTATCACCATGTCGACAACCGTCGGCTGGATGATCCTGGAAACGGCCGGGCTGTCCTTCCTCGGCCTGGGCGCCCAGCCGCCACAGGCAGACCTCGGCTCCATGCTGGGTGAAGGCCGCAAGATCCTCTTTACCGCGCCGCATGTCTCCATCATTCCGGGTCTGATGATCTTTGCGCTGGTCATGAGTATCAACCTCTTCGGCGACGGAGTTCGCGATATCCTCGACCCGCGTCTGCGTGCCGGGTCCCTGACCCGGCCGGTCTCTCGAACAGCGGTGCATCGCAAGCCCGACGAGGTCCCCGCGCCTTCGGAAAAGGGCGGTGTGCTGGATGTCCGTCAGATGCGCACCGAATTCCAGATCGGCAGCTCCGTTTACAAGGCAGTCGGCGGTGTTGATCTGAACCTGAAAGAGGGCGAATGCCTGGGCGTGGTCGGAGAATCCGGATCCGGCAAGTCGGTAACGGCCATGTCCATCATGGGCCTTGTGCCGACACCACCCGGCCGGATTGCCGGCGGTGCCGCCTATCTCGACGGCGAAGATCTTTTTGCGGCAAGCGACCGGCGTATCCGGGACCTCAGAGGCGGGTCGGTTGCCTATGTCTTCCAGGATCCGCTGTCGACGCTGCACCCGCTCTTCACCGTTGGCGATCAGTTGACGGAAGCGATCACCACCCACCAGCCCATGTCCGGCTCGAAAGCGCGGGAGAAGGCCGTTGAACTGCTATCGCTTGTGCGGATCCCGAATGCGAAGGAACGCTTGTCCGCCTACCCGCACGAGCTTTCCGGTGGCATGCGCCAAAGGGTCTGCATTGCCATGGCGCTCGCCAACGATGCCAAGGTGCTGATCGCGGACGAACCGACCACCGCGCTCGACGTCACCGTGCAATCGCAAATCCTGACGCTGATGAACGGCCTGCGCCGCGAACGGAACGCTGCAATCCTTTTCATCACCCATGATTTCGGCGTTGTCTCCGCCCTTTGTGACCGTGTTGCGGTAATGTATGCGGGCCGCATCGTCGAAACGGGAACGACGGAAGAGGTTCTGGCGAACCCGCGTCATCCCTACACCGCCAAGCTGATCGAATGCGTGCCGGTTCTGGGCGAACCGGGCCGTCGTCTGGATGCAATCGAGGGCCGCCCGCCCGTGGTCAACAACCTGCCGGACGGTTGCGCCTTTGCCGAGCGGTGTCCGCACGCACAGGCCTCCTGCCGGACCGGCGAGATCAACCTTGAGATGTCTTCCGAAACCCGCGGTGTGCGCTGCCTCTTTCCGCTGAATTCCGGAGCGACCGCATGAACGAGATAAGTCGTAACCACATGGACAGCGAAACCCTCCTGACCATTCAGGATGTCGAGCGCATTTTCGGCGGCGGTCGGAAGCTCTTTGGCGGTCATCTTCCCGCCGTGCACGCGGTTCAGGGTCTCAGTCTCGATGTAAAGAAGGGAGAGACCCTGGGTGTCGTCGGAGAGTCCGGCTGCGGCAAGTCCACCCTCGCGCGCCTCGTCGTCGGTCTCGATCTGCCGACTTCCGGCTCGATCACCTTCAACGGCGAGGATCTTGCGGCACTGGCAAAAAAGGACCGCAATGCACTCGCCCGCAAGGTTCAATATGTCTTTCAGGATCCGGTTGCCTCGCTCAATCCGCGCAAGACCATCAGGACCATCCTGGAAGCGCCGCTCAAGCACCTGACAAACCTGAATGCTGATGGCCGCGAGAAGCGCCTTGCCGAGCTGCTGCAGGCGGTCAACCTGGCGCCGGAGTTCCTGGAACGCTATCCGCATGAATTCTCCGGCGGCCAGGCGCAGCGGATCGGCATTGCGCGGGCACTTGCGGCCGGGCCTGAGCTGATCGTACTTGATGAACCCGTGTCTGCCCTTGACGTGTCCGTGCAGGCCCAGGTGCTGAACCTGCTGGACAAGCTGAAGGACGACTTCGGCCTCACCTACATCTTCATCAGCCACGATCTTTCGGTGGTGGAAAGTGTCAGCGACCGCGTGGCGGTGATGTACTTCGGCCGGATGGCCGAACTGGGCCCAGCCAGAGAAATCTTCCGCAAGCCGCTGCACCCCTATACGGATCTGCTTATGCGCTCCGCGCCCGCCCCCGGGCGGCACGACCTGATGTCGGAAGATGCCTCTGCCGAATTGCCGGATCCCTACAATCCTCCCGAAGGCTGCGCCTTTGCCGCGCGCTGTGCGCACCGCACGGATATCTGCGTTGCCGGCAAACCGTCACCGGACGAGGCCAAAGGCGGCAACAGCCACATTGCGGCTTGCTATCACCCACTCGGGAAGGCATAGGCTCCCCAAAAAACAAGGCATTGCAGTTTAACCGGCCATGAGAATTCCCGAAGGAGCGACAGATCCCAAGACGCGGAAACGCCTGCGGCGACCTGACATGGTGGCCCAGCAGATCCGCGAACAGATCGTCGAAGCCGGTCTGCGCCCCGGCGACAGGATCCCCGCCGAATGGCTTCAGCCGGAAACGGTCAGGGTGTCACGTGGTTCACTGCGTGAGGCTTTGAAGGTACTGGAGTTCCAGGGGCTGATTTCAACACGCAGCGGCCCGGGCGGTGGTGTCTTCGTCGCATCGGTGGAACCAGGTGAAGCCATCCGCATGCTGGACAATCTGTTCCTGTTCGACCAGCCGACGATTGCCGACATCTACACACTCCGGAAACAGCTTGAGCCGGAACTTGCCGCCTCGGTTGCCGGAACACTGACAGACGAAGGTTTTCAGGCCTTGCAGGGCTGCATCCGGCTTTACGAGGACGAGCCCAAAACGGCGGAAGAAGAATATTCGCAGCGCCTGGCCGAGCTTGATTTTCACGAGGAACTGGCCCGGCACTGCAAGAACCCGATCCTCGCCTTCACATGTTCCTTCCTGCTCAGCCTGCTACGCGACATGACGGTCTGCCGCTCGATCTACAAGGAACCGAACCCTGCCCTGCGCGAAACGGGACTGCACTATCAGGTGCAGTTGCTGCGAGCGATAAAATCGGGTGATGCCGAACTCTGCCGCATGATCATGCGCGGTCATATGATCGAGGCGGAAAAATACATGAAGGAACGTGCCGCCATGCGCACACGCGGCAGCACAACGGCGCAAGTGATCTCGTCCACGAGCAGCTAGGGCACAAGAGCCGCTCGTCTTTCCACGGTCCGGCCTTGCGCTTCCAATGGTCCCACCAACCTGGCCGGAGCCTGCTCGAAGGTGAGTTTTCCATTCTTCATCCCCCAGACCGGCCGGATGATTTCCGAAACGATCTGATATCCGCTCATGGCCGGCAGCGCCACGAAGGTGGCCGCTTCGCCAACTTCGATCCTGTGAGCCTTGTTGATCAGCCGCCGTGGTGCAGCCGTTACCATGTCAAAACAGGCCTTCAGGTCTTCCGCTGATCCGAGCTGGTGAACATTGGCATAAAGATTGGCCATGCGCGGCAAGGAGCAGTCGCCGTAGGGCGTGAAGGGATTGAGCACGTTGTTTGTTGCGACCGTGCAGCACACGCCGTGTTCATGAAAGACATGTGCCGGCGCGACCCCGCGCGGAACCAGGCTTTCGCTGCCACGTCCCATCAGAAACAGATCTGTCGACGGCAGAACGGTAAGCGCGATTTCAGCGCTTTTCAGAATTTGCACCGCCTCCAGAAGGTCCTTTCGGGAAAGGGCCGACAGCTTGGTGACATGGCCGATCGCGACCCTTCCCTGCCAGCCGAAGGCGACTGTCTGACGGGCAATTTCATCAAGATGACGCCAGGAAGGATCGAGATCGAAATCCAGATGGAAATCGAGATCGACATCATGGCGCTCGGCCATTTCGAACAGGCAGGCAATCTGGCCATTCGGATCGCTGTCCGTATAGGGACACCCGCCCAGCAGGTCCGCTCCGGCTGTGAGTGCCTCTTCCAGCAATTCGGCAGTACCCGGGTTGTTGATCAGCCCTTCTTGCGGAAAGACACATATCTGCAGGTCCAGCGCCCAGGCGAAATCCTGCTTCAGCCGCTGAATGGCGTGAAACCCCGTCAGGTCGATGCCCGGATCGATCTCCACGTGCGTCCGGATGGCGTTGGTGCCCTGAGTAATGGCCTTTTCGAGAACCTTGCAACCACGGTCGTAGACGTCTTCTTCCGAAAACCCTTTCTTTGCCTCCGCAACTGACGAGATTGCTCCTTCCAGCGTGCCTGTCTCGTTCCGGCAACGGTCGAGAATGCAGGCCTTGTCGAGATGAAGATGGCTCTCGACAAATCCCGGCACCAGGAGAACGCCGTTGCCATTCAGTTCTTCCGCACTCGTGGGCAGGTCGGCTCCTATCGCCGAAATCTTTCCGGCCCTGACCGCAATATCGACAGCCGCATCAACGCCCTCCAGCAGGACGTTCCGGATTACTAGCCCGCTCATACCCTCGCCTCCATGCGAGTTTCCAGTTCATTGGCGGCGCCGAGATAGGCCGCCGTCAGCCGCGGGTCCGAAGCCAGCTCCGCTGCCTTGCCTTCAATCACGATACGGCCCTGTTCCAAAACATAGGCGTAATCTGCAACGGCCAGAGCTAGCGTTGCCATCTGGTCGACAAGCAGAATGGTGATACCTTCGTCCCGCAACTCACCAAGGATCGCATAAAGCTCCTCAACCATGGCCGGAGCCAATCCAAGCGAAGGTTCGTCCAGGAGCAGGATCTTGGGTTTCGCCATGAGACCGCGGGCAATTGCCATCATCTGCTGCTCACCGCCCGAAAGAAGCCCTGCGCGGCTGTGCAACTTGTCGCGCAGGCGTGGAAACCGCTTCAGATGAGCTTCCAGTTCCGAGCTGTTGACTGCCGAATGTCTCTTGTAGGCACCCAGTTCGATGTTCTCGCGCACTGTCAGTTCCGGAAACACCTGGCGGCCTTCGGGAACCAGCACAAGACCACGCCCGACGAGTTCATGCGGCTGCATGGCCTGCGTCTGCTCATCATTCAGGATAATGCTTCCGGTGACCGGCCTGTGCAGACCCGATACGGCAGAAAGAAACGTCGATTTTCCAGCACCATTCGCCCCGAGCAGAGCGACCATTTCGCCTGGCCGCACCTTGAGTGATACCTCTTTCAACACCGGAGCCGCGCCATATCCGGCAGTCAGCTTCTGTGTCGACAGAACAGGCGTTTCTTCTGTGTGCAGCGGTTTTGTACGCGGGAAGGCCGTGGTGCCATCGGTGCCGAGGTAGGCTGCAATCACTGTTTCGTTTGCCTGGATCTCTGCCGGGGTGCCAAAGGCAATAGGCTTGCCGGCGTCTACTGCCTGGATCCGGTCCGAAATCCCCATCACCAGTTCCATGTCATGTTCGACGAGTACAACTGCAGGCCCCAGGTCGGCAATATCCCGCAGCAGCATGGCGAGCTTGTCCTTGTCGGCACGCATCAGCCCGGCTGCCGGTTCATCCAGAAGCAGGATGTCAGGTTTCAGGGCAAGCGCGCGTGCGATCTCCACCAGCCTGCGGTCGACATGCGGCAGGTCACCGGCACGCTTGTCGAAGTCCCCTTCATAGCCGCAGTATCGCAACAGTCCTGCCGCCAGCGACAAACGATCTGGCGACTGAATGTCGGACCACGGGTCGCCGAAGGCACCGCGCCCCAGCCCGGAGACGACATTTGCAAGCACCGTCAGGTTCTCGAAAAGTTTGGTCGTCTGGTAGGTTCGGGCGATCCCCGATCGGGCAACGGCATGGGCCGGCAGCCCGGCAAGGTCCCGGCTTCCAAGCAGGATCTTGCCCTGCGTTGGACGGTAGAACCCGCCTATCATGTTGAGGACGGTGGTCTTTCCCGCACCGTTCGGACCGATGATGGATGTTACCTCGCCGGGCTCGATCCGGAAGCTGACTCCATCGACTGCCCGAACACCGCCGAACGAAATGCCGAGGTCTTCAATCTCCAGAGCGCTTGAGGTAAGCCCGCCCTTGAGGAACTGCTCGATGTCTGCGGAAGAAACAGGTGTCACGCTTCGGCTCGACCTCGGAATGTAAGACGCCACCGTGCCGACCAGCCCGCGAGGCGCTATCAGCAACACGCCCACCAGCAAACCGCCAAAGAACAGCAGCCGGTATTCTGCAAGATCTGAAAGGAACTCCGGCAGCAGGACGGTTACCAGCGCGCCGGCGAGTGGCCCCAGCACGGTGCCGGCGCCGCCGATCAGGATTGCGAAGAGAAACAGGATCGACTGCGAGAACGGGAAATTGCTCGGCGCGATGAACATCATCAACGGCGCAAACAGACCGCCCGCAAGCCCGGCCATCGCCGCCGCAATGGCGAACGCGGCCGCCTTGACCGCGAAGGGCCGATATCCAAGCGAGGCGGCTGCGGTTTCAGCATCGCGTACGCCCGTCATTGCCATGCCCCAGCCGCTTTCGGCCAATCGGCGAAACAGGTAGAGAGACAATCCGGCAAGCAGGATGGCCAGCACCACCAGTTCCCGCTCGCTGAATACGAAACCGAAGATCTCCGGCATCGGAAAGCCCATGAGGCCATTCTGACCGCCAGTCAGGGAACGCCATTCCACCGCGCCATGTTCGACAATGAACGCGAAGGCAATCGTGACCATTGCCAGGAACGGCCCCGCCATACGGACGGCAGGCACCGCCAGCAGAACGCCCGCGATCCCCGCCACGAGCGCGGACAAGGGCAGTGCCAGCCAGAAGCTCAGGCCAGACAGGGTCATCACCGCCACACCATAAGCGCCGATGGCAAAGAAACCCACCTGGCCAAGGGAGACCAGACCAGTCAAACCATAAAGAACGTTGAGACCGGTCCCCAGGATGGTCGTGATTGCAACGAGGCCGATGACAAACTGCGTGTAGCCACCGCTTGTCACGGCCATCGCACAGGCTGCAACGGTCAGAACGAGCAACGCGCTATCGAGAAGAATTCGCTGGTTCAGAAAGGGCACGGCGCTTCCTCAGACTTTCTTTACGGCGGGACGACCGAAGAGCCCATCCGGCTTCAATGTCAGTGCAAGGATGATCAGCGCAAAGACAACGATGTAGGTGGAAGATGAGCCCAAGTAGGCCGTGACCAGGGCTTCCGTCACCCCATAGAGAAAGCCTGCCAGCATCACTCCGGCTGCCGATGTCATGCCGCCCAGGATTGCCACTGCAAAGGCCTTGAGGCCAAAGAGCGTCCCCATGTCCGAATGCACGGAAAACAGCGGCGCGATCAAAAGACCGGCACATCCGGCAAGCATGGCCGAAATCGCAAAGGAACCGGACACCATCATGGTTGTGTTGATCCCCATGAGCCGTGCTGCCTGATTGTTCTGGACGACGGCAAGCAGCGCCCTGCCCTGCAAGGTCTTGCGGAACAGGAAGTGCAACGCCAGAGCAACACCGATGGCGGCAATCGGAATAAGCAGTTGCTGCGGATAGATGCCCGTGCCGGCGAATTGCCAGGTGGTCTGCGCCAAAGGCGAAAACAATGTCCGCGGTTCGTTGCCGAAGCTGAAGAGAACGGCGTTATCGAGAAAAATGCCGCCCGCGACGGTCGCCATCAGCCAGGCTTCCGAATTGCGTTCCACGAAGGGGCGAACCAGAAGAATTTCAACAAGCACGCCAAAAAGGCCGCAACAGGCGATCGCAAGCGGATAGGCGATCAGCCAGTTCAAGCCGAGCCGTTCGGTAAAGACAAAGCCCAGAACCGCGCCCAGCATGACAACGCTGCCCTGCGCGAAATTGACGGTGGAAGAAACGGAATATGTGATCTGAAAGCCGAGCGCGATCAGCCCGTACATGCTTCCAAGGCCAATGCCGGTGACAAGGGCGGCGATCAAGAGGGTCATGGGTGGGTCCTGGCGGGTGAGACGGGATCAGGGCTAATCAAAAGGGAAGAAACCTCCCGCGGGCCTGCCGCGGGAGGTGACATCATCAATCTTCAATCGGGATGATTTCGCCTTCGACGAACTGCGCGAAGACATAGTCTTCAGGCGCAATTGCATCCTGGTCTTCCGGCGAGAACGGGTCGGTATAGGTCTTGATCAGGCCTTCGATGTTCTCGATGTCGTACATCGCCTGTCGGATAGCCGGACCATCGGTGGAACCGGCCTTCTCGATGGCAGCAGCCAGCAGAAGCATGGCGTCATAGGCATTCGCAATACCGGTCGCGGGTGTCACATCGGCCATGGTCTCGATTTCGGGAAAGCTCTCCTGAAGCTTCGAGAACATGGCTTCGCCCTTCGCATCGCCCTCCCGGAACAGGTAGGTCTGGATGAAGTGGAGTTTCTCGCCGCTCTTGCCGGCCAGTTCCGTGAACCGTCCACCTGCCGGGCCCCAGTGCGATGCCATGGCAACGTCCCAGCCCATCCGGTCGAGCGATTTCACCACCTGTGCGGTCGGGGCAACGTTTGCCACCACAAACAGGCCATCCGCGCCGTTTTCCTTAAGGCGCGTGAGCTGCGGCACGACATCGACGTCGTTGGACTCGAACTTCTCGATACCGGCATGCTCCATGCCGCGCTTCTCCAGAGCTTTCAAAAGCCCCTTCTCGTTGGACTCACCCCAAGGGTTGTTGATGAGGATCATGCCCGGTTTCTTGGAGCCGTATTTGGTAACCAGATATTCGGTGATCGCTTCATCGACGTATTCATCAACGGCGGAGACGCGGAAGATGTAGTTCTCTTCAGCACCGTTCTTGGTGATGCCGGTGCCCGCAGCCCATGGCCCGACAAAAGGCACCTTTGACTGGTTGGCAAAGGGAACGATTGCAAAGGAGACCGGCGTGTCCAGACCCCCGATCAGGGCCGCAACGCCTTCGCGCTGGACAAGCTCACGTGCAGCGACAAGCCCCTTGCCCGGGTTGCTTTCGTCATCGCGGCTTACAAGTTCAAGCGGTTTGCCCAGGACACCGCCCTTCTCGTTGATCTCGTCAATCGCGATGGTCAGGCCACGTGTAATTGCCTGTCCTGACTTGGCGGACTGACCGCTGAGCGCGGCAACAAGGCCGATCTTGATTGTATCGGCGGCGAAGGCCGGCAGGCTGGTGGCCAGGGCGAGGCCGACGGCACCTGACATCAGGACGCGGCGTGTCACCTTCGGAAATTTGCAAGCGGATTTCATGAACGGCTCCTCTGGTTTTCCGGACGACACGTCCGAACGCCATATCAAGAGCAAGTCAGATGCCAGTTTGCTGATCTTCATACATTTCAACTGCTTATCCAATTTCAGCCTTTACAGACCTTCGATGACATCAGAATTTCGCTTAAATTGCATGCAATCTTTGCATACAAAACTTGCATACAAAAAGCCGCACAGGATTTATGCTCTGGAAGGCCATTTTGAAAAGGACGCCCCATGCTGGACGAAAACAAGGACACCCTTCCCGAGGAAGCCCAGATCGTTAGGGAATATCTCGATGCTTCCATGAAACCCGATCCGGATCTCGCTGCGACCTACGTTGCCGACGATGTGACGATCACGTTTACAGGCGGACGGGTATTCAACCATCCGTCAGGTCCGACCGGCTTTAACGCGAAGCGGTACAAGTGGGTGAAGAAGAAGATGGACCGTTTCGACGTTGCCCGCGGGGCGGACGGTGTTGTCGTCTACTCTGTCGGAACGCTTTACGGCGAATGGCCGGACGGAACCGCCTTCGAAGGCAACCGGTATGTCGACCGGTTCGAAGTGCATGACGGCAAGATCACAAAGATGGATGTCTGGAACGACAGCGCGGAGCGAATTCTCACCCGCATGGGCATTGAAGCCTAGTCGTCCCCTCGAACGGCGCGGACGTAAGGTTCCAGGGCATCGAGATAGATGCCCTGCCCCTTGTTTTCGGGCTTGATCAGCGCCCGGTCAGCCACGGCCCCCAGGTGGTGTCGCATGAGGTCTCGCGCCCGATCCTCATCGCCCTTGGAAAGAGCATCAATAATTTCCCGGTGCTCCTGGATCCCGCAATCAGTGGAATGCGGCCGCGAGTAAAGTGCCAGCGTCAACCCGCATCTATAGCCGACATCTTCCACGTAGCGGATCAGAACCGGACTTTCCGTGAGCTGCGCCATGAGAATGTGGAATTCCGTGGCAAGCCGGATGGAGACAGGCTCAGGTCCCTTTTCAGCGGCGATTTCCTTGTCGAGATGCGCATTCAGTGCATCAAGGTGCTTCTGGGAGAATTCAGCGCTCAGCCGGGACACCACAAGGTCTTCGATCTGACATCGCAGATCAAACAGATCCCGCGCCTCCTCCAGGCTGGGGGTTGCAACAACGGCTCCCCTGTTCCGCCGCAGTTCGACAAGGCCTTCCGCTGCGAGCCGTTCCAGTGCCTGGCGCACGATTGTCCGGCTCGACCCGAAACGCTCACCCAGCGAATCTTCCGGCAGTTTCATGCCCGGTAACAGGGCACGCTCAAGGATGGCACTGCGCAGGGCTGCGCAAATTTGTTCGGAACGATTCATCAGTGCTTCGGATCACCAGCTGATTTGCCGCTCAAACAAATCAAATAGCTGCAGATTTGCCAAGTGTCCGAATGCCTCGATTTTCAGCTCCGGCCATTTCCCCTCGCGCAGAAAAGACCTGATTGAATTCAAATCCTTCACTTTGCACGGCCTGACGGCCTGCTGCCCGAAAGACTTGCCCCACTCCGATGAGGACCGGACCTTCCAGTCCGAGCAAATCGACACCGCATTCAAGTTCGTCCAGTGTTCCCGACCAGCGCTTTTCGTCGGTGCGGGATATTCCCGAAACGGCAACGACGGGGGTTGCTGCTGACAAGCCTTCGGCAACAAGCCGGTCTCTGATACGGCCGGCCATGCGCGCGCCCATGTAGAAAACAGTCGTGGTGGTTGGATCGGTGAGCGCAGGCCAATCTACGGTTTCCGGTAAATCGCCCTTGCGCGAGTGGCCGGTAACGAACCTGACAGATTGAGCATGGTCTCGGTGCGTCAGGGAAACGCCCAGGCGTGCCGCCATGGCAGAGGCCGCAGTAATGCCTGGAACCACGGTTGCCGGGATGCCTTCGGCAGCAAGACGGTCGAGTTCCTCGCCACCACGGCCGAAGATCATCGGATCACCGCATTTGAGCCGCACCACGTGTTTGCCCTGTCGTGCCAGCGAAACCATCATGTCGTTGATGTCTTCCTGGCGGCAACTTTCCCGGCCGCCTCTTTTTCCGACCAGCATCCGTCTGGCTTCTCGACGCGCAAGTTCGAGAACCGCGTCATCGACCAGATCATCGAAGAGAATGACATCAGCCGATTGCAGCGCACGAACGGCTTTCAATGTCAGGTATTCCGCATCGCCCGGACCTGCACCCACAAGGGTGACCTTACCTGCGGCAGACGACCTTGCATCCTCCAGAAGTGCTGCGGCGAGCTGCTCTTCTTCTTCAGGCGCCGACTTGCCCGAGAAGGCAAGATCGGAGATCCGCTCCCAGAACCGGCGCCGCTGTGCCCCCGCGTCCAGCAGGGAAAGAGTCTTTTCCCGCAACCGGCTTGCCAGCTGCGCCCATCCTTGCAGACTTTCAGGCATCAGCGTCTCGATCCGCCGTCGGATCGCCTGGCCAAGAATCGGCGCGACCCCATTGGTCGAAATACCGATCACGACCGGTGACCGGTTGACGATGGACCCGAACTGGAAGTCGCAATAGGCGGGGTTATCGATCACATTGACCGGAACTCCCATGCGTCGCGCGGCCAAAACAAACGCTTCTGCTTCTTCGTCACTCTCTGCATCGGCAATCGCAAGGGCTGCACCTTCGAAGTCTTTCTGCGACCAGCAGGACCGGTGATGTATGAAACGTCCCTTGATGCTGCCGGCCACAAGAAGTGCCTGGAAAGCCGGCGCCAGCTCCCGCGCGTGCACATGCACCTCTGCCCCTGCAGCAGCCAGCAGCTCTGCCTTCCAGGCAGCGGCTTCCGTGCCGCCTGCCAGCAGCACTTTTCTTCCTTCAAGCGGAAAGAACAGCGGCAGGCTTGCAAGAGCCCCCACGCGTGCCGGACGGCTCCGGCGCTTTACCTCAGCTGGCTTGCGCAATGTCGGCATCATCGAGGCTTTCCTTTGCAATTTCATCGAGAAGCGTCTGGATTTCCGAGCGGCAGGAGCCGCAATTTGTGCCGGCTTTCAGTGTTTCACCGATTGCGCTGACACTCGTCGCACCGCAGCGTGCGGCTTCGGCAATCTGGTTGCAGCCGATCTGGAAGCAGGAGCACACGAGCGCCCCCGGATCCGGCCTGTCTGCCGGCACCCGTCCAGCAAGAACCCGTGCCCGCTCCTGCGGCGAAACGGGCCCCTCATCCAGAAGCCCGCAAGCCCATTGGCGCGAGACTTCCACCGGGGATGCGGAAAAGAAGAACGCTGCCTGCAGCACATCGTCCCGCCACTCGGCCAAACGTCTCCAGCCAGCGGCACCGTCCGATATATCTGTCGTCTCGTTGCTGGACGAGGTCAACGAAGCTGCGATTTCCACGAAATCCGCATCGGCTTTCGCCGCGAACTCAAGCCGGTATCCGCCAGGAACAGGAGCAAGGGCCCAATAGTCGGCAGCGATCTTCTCCGGTCGCTGGCGCAAGACGGCAAAACCGAACCAGGCCATTTTCGCTTTTGTCACAGCCACAGGCGTGAACTTGGATCCTGGCTGTCCGGAATGCGGATCTGTCTCAGGCGCCATGACCGCATCGATACGGGCTTTCGATGCAAGCTGGTCGGTCCAATGCATCGGCACGAAGACTTCTCCCGGGGCGACCCGGTCTGTCAGTAGCGCCCGCACAATTACGGCTCCATAAGGGCTTTTGACCGTCACCAGGTCTGCCGGGTCGATCCCGAGCTTTGCGGCATCGATCGGGTTGAGTTCGGCAAAAGGTTCGGCGAAATGCGCGGTCAGGCGCGGCGTCTTGCCTGTGCGCGTCATGGTGTGCCACTGATCGCGGATCCGGCCCGTATTCAGGGAGAACGGATAGCGGCGCTCTGTTTGCCGCGGTGCCTTGAAACCGACGGGTACGAACTGCCCCTTGCCGCTTTCGGTGAAAAATCCTCCGCCAGCAAAAAATCTCGTATCAGCTGGTAGTGCCCCCGCCGGCTGCGGCCACTGAAAGGGCTCCATGGCATCGAAATCGGCATCGGACACGTCCCGATAAGCACCGATATCGAAATCCCGGCTGCCTTCGTTCCGATAACCGGAAAGCTCGGCATGCTCTCGGAAAATCGCCGCAGACCCATCATAGGAAAAGGCCGTGGCAAAGCCCATTCGCCTTGCGACTTCGCTCAGGTGCCACCAGTCGGGGCGAACCTCACCGGGAAGATCCAGGAACGCACGCTGTCTTGAGATCCGGCGCTCGGAGTTGGTAACTGTTCCGTCCTTTTCACCCCAGGCAGCTGCAGGCAGCAACACGTTCGCATAGGGAACCGTGTCGGCCGCCCGCGTCACTTCCGAAACGACTACAAAGGGGCATGTTTCAAGGGCTTCTGCCACACCATCTGCATCCGGCAGACTGTCTACCGGGCTTGTTGCCATGATCCAGAGCGCCTTGATCCGGCCTTCCCGCACGGCCTTGAAAAGCTCAACAGCTTTCAAGCCTGACCGATCAGCCACGACCGGGCTTTGCCAGAAGTCCTGTACGATCCCGCGGTGCTCGGCATTTTCCAAAGCCATGTGGCCGGCGAGCATATTGGCCAATCCGCCGACTTCCCGGCCTCCCATGGCGTTCGGCTGACCCGTGACGGAAAAAGGACCCATGCCGGGCTTTCCGATCCGTCCTGTTGCAAGATGTGTGTTGACGATGGAATTGACCTTGTCAGTCCCGACGACTGACTGGTTGACACCCTGGCTATAGACGGTGACCGTCTTTTCCGTCCGGGCAAACATCTTGTAGAAGAGTGCGATCTCCTGACGTGACAGGCCGGTCTTTTCGGCTATCTGGCCAATTTCACAAGGTCCTGCAGCTTCGACAGCCTTTTCAAGGCCTTCCGTGAACCGATTGACATAGCTTTCATTCACGACAGACGCCTCAGCCAGGAAGGCGAGCAGACCGTTGAAAAGGGCAACGTCCGTGTCAGGCTTCAATTGCAGATGCAGATCGGCAATGGCGCAGGTCGCTGTCTTGCGCGGGTCCACCACGACCACCCGCAACGCCGGATTTGCAGCCTTGGCCGCTTCGAGACGCTGGAACAGGACCGGATGACACCAGGCGAGATTGGAGCCGACCAGCACAACAAGATCTGCCAGTTCAAGATCTTCATAGGTTCCCGGAACCGTGTCCGAACCGAATGCCCTCCGGTGTCCGGCAACGGAAGATGCCATGCAAAGACGGGAATTGGTGTCGATATTCGCCGAACCGATGAACCCTTTCATCAGTTTGTTGGCGACGTAATAGTCTTCTGTCAGGATTTGGCCGGATACATAAAACGCAACGCTATCTGGTCCATGTTCCCGAATGGCATCCTGAAAGTTGCGTGCGACAAGATCGAGCGCGTCATTCCAGTTGGCGCGTTCGCCGTCGATTTCCGGATAGAGCAGTCTGTCATCCAGCGAAAGCGTTTCTCCAAGGGCCGACCCCTTGGAACACAGCCGGCCGAAATTGGATGGGTGCTTGGGGTCACCTGCAACAGTCACCGTCCCGTCCGGGTGCCGGGTCGCGAGGACGCCGCAGCCGACACCGCAATAGGGACAGGTGGTCCGGATTGTTTTTTCTTGTTCGGTCATGCCATCAATCCCGGTTCTTGATTTACCAGGCGTTGTAGCCAAGGTATTTGCCCGACATCTCGATCTTCACCCGGTCTCCCTTGGGATTCTCGACACGGGTTACCGACATGTCGAAATCGATGGCCGACATGATGCCGTCGCCGAATTTCTCATGGATCAAAGCCTTGATTGTCGGGCCGTAGACGCCGACGATTTCATAAAGACGGTAGATGCACGGATCCGTCGGCACGGTCTGCGACCAGATCTTCGTGGGGCTCTCCTGCAGTACCAGAGCCGCTTCCTGCGGCAGCCCGAGTGTCTCCGTGATTGCCTTTGCCTTGTCTTCCGGCATGGCGTTCATGCCCATGGCCGCCGAATGGGTCCAGACAGGCGACATGCCGATCGCTTCGGCAATGCCTTCCCATGTGAGCCCCGCCTGGCGCTTCGCCGACAGGATCATGCTGGTAACGTCTTCGCGGGTAAGAGCGGACATGAAAATCTCCTATGAATTGCCGAAGAGTTGAAACAAGAGGATGGCGCAGAGCACCGCGAGAACAGCAGAGACGATCTGCCAGAAACGGACCGGATCCCGTTCCGCCAGAGGAACAAAACGATCTGAACTGAAGGCCGGGTTCGGGCGGCGAAGATCTTCCAGGAAGGCGCTCAGCGCTTCGTAGCGCTTGACCGGCACGGGATGAACCGCGCGGCAAAGCGCACCATCGACCCAGTCCGGAACCCGTTCCGTGACAGCTGTCGCACTGCGATAGCGCAGTGCAGCCTGAGCCCGCTCACTCGTTGCCCTGGCAACGGCCGCACCATAGGGCAAACGCCCGGTCAGCATTTCATAGGCGATCACACCGAGCGAAAACTGGTCGCTGTACTCGGTCCCGAGGTAGCCGAGAAACACCTCTGGCGCGGTATATTGGTGGGTGCCGAGGATCTCACCCTTGTCGAGCGAAGGAGCGGCTTCCATCACGCTGGCGATCCGCACCGACCCGAAATCGATGATTTTCACCGTACCGGACGTGTCGATCATGATGTTTTCCGGCCGCAGGTCCTGATGGACCATTTCCTTGCGGTGGAAGGCCATCAATCCCCTGGCCACCTGCTCCAGAATTCCGCGCACGGTCTCAAGGCTGGGGTGAGGATTGTCGATCATCCACTGGCGAAGCGTCTGGCCTTCGACAAATTCCGTTGCCAGAAAAAGCGTCTGCCGGCCTTGCGGATAGGTGGAAGCCTTCAACACATGCGGCGATGAAATCCGGCGGGCAACCCACTCCTCCAGCGCGAACCGGCGCAGATAGTCTTCCTCTCCGCGCAAATCGAGCGACGGAAACTTGAGAGCCACCGGTTCGCCGGTTTCTTCGTTTTCCGCCAGATATATGTGGCTGCGGCTGGTGGCGTGCAGCCCACGCAATAAACGGAACCCTTCATGGGTGCCAGGCACCTTCGGCAGCGCCGCCGGTGGCAAGGTGCCTTCCCCGTTCAGGAGATCATCGGCACCGGGTTCCGCGATGTCGATAACCCGCACGACCTGAACGGTCAGATTATCGTTGCTGCCTGCAGCCAGCGCCTTTTCGACAAGTGTCCTGGCTGTCTGATCGAGATCTTCGCCAGCCAGAACGGCGTCAGCCATGTCCTTCGCGCGCAAGAAACCATGGACGCCATCCGTCGTGAGGACAAACAGATCGCCCGGGCGAAGATCGAACACGGCGTAATCGATATCGACGGATTGCTCGACCCCGAGAGCCCTGCCGAGATAACTCTCCTGTTCGGAAATCCGGACAGTGTGGTCTTCCGTCAGCTGTTCCAGGCTCTGGCCGGAAAGACGCCAGATGCGGCTGTCACCGACGTGAAAGAGATGAGCCTTGCGCCCCTTCAGGACCAGGGCAGAAAAGGTGCAGACATGGCCCCTGTCGAGATCGTCGGCCTGTTTCGTCTGGCTGAATAGCCAGGAATTGGCGGCAGAGATCACCCGGACGGCAGAGGTCTTCACTGTCCAGGCTTCAGAGGTGCAATAGTAATCGGAGAGAAAGGATTTAACGGCCGTTTCGGCTGCGACATGCGCAACCGGACTGGAGGAAATGCCGTCCGCGACAGCAAGTGCGATGCCCTTGTGCACCAGGGCCGGGCCGTCCGGCACCATGGCGCCATGAAAGTCCTGGTTCAGGGCTTTCCGTCCGGCAGACGAATGCTGGCCGGTCTCGACGCTCAAGGTGGTATGGCGGACTTGCATCAGCACGGGAAAACGATCCTCCGGAAAAGACGCTCCGCCGCCGGTGACGGCGGAGCTTCACACTTATTCGGCTGGCGCTGCGATCGGCGCCTTTTCGTAGCCTGCCTTACGGGACGGCGACGTCTTGTAATGGGTGGCGTAGATCATGCCGCCGACGAAGGTCAGCCCGCCGACCAGATTGCCGACAACAACCGGAATTTCGTTGTAGGCAAAGTAGTCGAACCAGGTGAAGTCACCGCCCAGCATGATGCCGGAGGGGAACAGGAACATGTTCACGATGGAGTGCTCGAAGCCGAGATAGAAGAACACCAGGATCGGCATCCACATCGCCATGATCTTGCCGGAGACAGAGTTCGACATCATCGCGGCGACAACACCGGTTGAAACCATCCAGTTGCACATCACTGCGCGAATGAAGACCGTCAGCAGTCCCGCCCAGCCCGCAGCGGCATAGCCGAGTGTCCGGCTTTCACCGATCTGGCCAATCTTCTGGCCGACGGCATTCGGCTCCTGGCTGAAGCCCATGGTGAAGATGATCGCCATGAAGACCGCCGTCGTCAGGGCACCCGCAAAGTTGCCGGTGAAGACAAGGCCCCAGTTCCGAAAGACGCCGCCCCAGGTGCAGCCGGGACGCTTTGCGATCACGGCCAGCGGCGCCAGCGTGAACACGCCCGTCAGAAGGTCGAAGCCCAGCAGATAGAGCATGCAGAAGCCGACCGGGAACAGGATCGAGGCGACCAGGAAGTTGCCGGTATTGACGGCGATGGTCACGGCGAAGGCGGCTGCAAGGGCCAGGATGGCGCCTGCCATATAGGCCCGGATAAGCGTGTCCTTTGTGGACATGAAGATCTTCGCTTCACCGGCGTCGATCATCTTGGTGGCAAATTCCTGTGGCGTTACATATGACATCTGAATTCCTTTCGCGAAATGCTCGGCCGATCAGACGGCTTCGTGGGAATAGGAAAGGTCGATAAGGATCCGGCCGTCCTCCAGCCGGACGGGAAAAGCCGCCGTGCGGCCTTCGTCGGCTCCTTGCGCGGCTCCCGTCTCCAGGGAGATCACCCAGTTGTGCAACGGGCAGGTCACACAGCCGTCATGCACAATGCCCTGACTGAGAGGCCCGTTCTTGTGCGGGCACTTGTCTTCCAGCGCAAAGACGTCGTCCTTGGCGGTGCGGAAGATGGCGATGGTCATGTCGCCATTCTTCACGCACCGCGCTCCCTCCCTGGGAATGTCTTCAAGGGTGCCGATATGGACCCAGTTACGGATGTCGGCAGTCATTCGGCAGCCTCCTTCGTCAGAACAGCCATCGGCTTGAATTCATGCTTGTCCTTGCCGGAGACGCGCTCCGACCATGGGTCGACCTGGGCGAATTTCTGGGAGAAGACGAAACGGTCGAAATACGCCATGCGCATCGCCTCGTCGTCCATGATCTGGCGACGGATCTCATTCAGACCTATGCGTTTCGCCCACTTGTAGATCCGCTCCAGGTAGTGACCCTGCTCGCGGTACATCTGGGTAAGCGCAGCAACATGCTCGATCGCCTCCTCCTCGGTCTTGACCAGGCCCAGAACTTCCGTGCCCTTGATGTCGAGACCGGCAGCTCCGGCGAAGTGGATCTCGTAACCGCTGTCGACGCAGATGATGCCGATATCTTTACAAGTTGCTTCCGCGCAGTTTCGCGGGCAGCCGGACACCGCCATCTTCAACTTCGCCGGGGTCCATGAGCCCCACATGAACTTTTCCAGCTTGATGCCGAGACCGGTGGAATCCTGTGTGCCGAACCGGCACCAGTCCGTCCCGACGCAGGTCTTCACCGTTCTCAGACCCTTGGCGTAGGCCTGCCCGGAAACGAACCCGGCCTTGCCGAGGTCCGCCCAGACTGCCGGCAGGTCTTCCTTCCTGATGCCAAGCATGTCGATGCGCTGGCCACCGGTGCATTTCACCGCCGGAATGTTGAACTTGTCGACCACATCGGCAATCGCCCGCAGTTCCTTGGACGAGGTCATCCCACCCCACATGCGCGGGACCACCGAATAGGTGCCGTCCTTCTGGATGTTGGCGTGGACGCGTTCGTTGATGAAACGGGACTGGTAATCATCCGCATATTCATCCGGCCAGTCGGAGACCAGATAGTAGTTGAGCGCCGGCCGGCACTTGGCACAGCCGCCGGACGTGGTCCATTCCAGTTCCTGCATCACAGCGGGAATGGATTTCAGCTCCTTGGACTTGATCAGGCGGCGAACCTCGTCATGGCCCAGGTGCGTGCAACCGCACATCGGCGTCACGGCCGCCGGGTTATAGGCATCGCCCAAGGTCACCTGCATCAGTTGCTCGACCAGCCCCGTGCAGGTGCCGCAGGAGTTCGAGGCCTTTGTGTGGGCCCGGACACCGTCCAGGGTCGTCAGGCCCTTCTCCTTGATCGTCGTAACGATCTTGCCCTTGCATACGCCGTTGCAGCCGCAGATTTCCGCATCATCCGGCAAGGCTGCAACGGCCGCCGTAGGGTCCAGCGGGGACCCTCCCTGGTAAGCCTGACCAAAGATCAGCGTCTCGCGCATGTCCGAGACGTCGGTACCTTTTTTGAGAAGGTCGAAGAACCAGGGGCCGTCGGAAGTCTCACCGTAAAGGACGGCACCGACGATCTTGTTGTCTTTCAGGACGATGCGTTTATAGACGCCGGCCGACGCATCGCGCAGCACGATCTCTTCGCGGTCGTCGCCTTCGGAAAAATCGCCTGCCGAATAGAGATCGACACCTGTCACCTTGAGCTTGGTCGCGGTGACCGAGCCCGTGTATTCGGATGAGGCACCAAGCAGATTGTCGGCAATCACACCCGCCATTTCATAAAGCGGCGCGACAAGCCCGTAACACATGCCACGGTGTTCCACGCATTCCCCGAGCGAGAAGATGTCCGCATCGCTGGTGCGCATGTCATCGCCAACCAGCACACCGCGATTGACGTCCAGCCCGACCGCCCTGGCAAGGTCGGCCGACGGGCGGATGCCGACGGCCATGACGATGATCGAGGCTTCGATCTCGGTGCCGTCGTCAAGGCGGATGCCCCTCACCTTGCCTGCATCATCACCCAGGATTTCATGGCTGTTTGCCTTGGTGCGCACGTCGATGCCGCGGCGTTTGAATTCCGCTTCGAGCAGGAACCCCGCAGCCGGGTCGAGCTGGCGTTCCATCAGGGTCGGCATCAGGTGCAGAACAGTTACGTCCATGCCCTGCATCTTGAGACCGGCTGCCGCTTCAAGACCCAGGAGCCCCCCGCCGATGACGACGGCACGTCCGCCCCGTTTGGCGGCATCC
This sequence comes from Labrenzia sp. THAF191a, assembly GCF_009363335.1. Classification (GTDB taxonomy): domain Bacteria; phylum Pseudomonadota; class Alphaproteobacteria; order Rhizobiales; family Stappiaceae; genus Roseibium; species Roseibium algicola. The sequence continues at coordinate 3,961,467 of NZ_CP045333.1, read as the reverse complement.
AGCATCTTTTCCACATCGTCCAGATCGCGATAGGTCAGAACCCCGTCCAGCTCCTTGCCAGGAAGCGGAATGATGAAGGGGGAAGATCCCGTGGCGATCACCAGCTTGTCGTAAGAGGCGGTAACGCCGTTTTCCGAGGTCACCGTTTTGGCGTCCCGGTCGATCTCGGCAACCCGTGCTCCCTTGTGAAGCGTCACGCCGTGTTCGGCATACCAGTCGTCGCCATGGGTGATGATGTCCTCGTATGACTTCTCGCCCGAGAGCACGGGCGACAGCATAAGCCTGTTGTAGTTGACCCGCGGCTCCGCATTGAAAATGGTGACGTCATAAGCATCCCTGTCTTTTTCGAACAGGTTTTCGAGCATCCGCCCGGGTGCCATGCCGTTGCCGACGATGACAAGTTTCTGTTTTGTCATGGCTTTTCTCCAGACTTTCATTCGGCTGCTTCGGCTGCCGCGGTTTGACGGGCCATCCGTGCGGCCCGCTTTTCCTGAATGGATTTCAACTGGTCTTCGCTCGGATCAGCGCCGCCCTCATAGGCTTCCAGGAAGTCCAGAAGCTCCTCGCGGTAGGCGTAGTAATCCGGGTGGGCGAGCAATTCCTTGCGCGACCTCGGGCGTGGCAGGTCCACTTCCATGATGTTGCCGATGCGGGCATTGGGCCCGTTCGACATCATCACCACCCGGTCGGCGAGCAAGATGGCCTCATCGACATCATGCGTGACGCAGACAGCCGTCACCTGGGTGCGTTTCCAGACATCCATCAGGACGTCCTGCAACTCCCAGCGGGTCAGGCTGTCGAGCATGCCGAAGGGTTCGTCCAGCAGCAGAAGCTTCGGCGACAGGGCAAAGGCCCGTGCAATGCCGACGCGTTGCTTCATGCCGTTGGAAAGCTCCGAAGCAGCCTTTTGCATGGCGTCCGACAGACCGACCTTGCCGAGGTAGTATTCAATCACGTCCCGCTTTTCGGCCCTGGACGCATCCGGATAGACCTTGTCGACCCCAAGCTCGACATTCTCGTAAGCTGTCAGCCAGGGCATCAGGCTCGGTGCCTGGAAAACGACGGCACGGTCCGGACCGGCCTGCGTCACATGAGTGCCGTCCAGTACGATGGCACCTTCGGTGATCTTGTTGAGGCCGGCCACCATTGACAGAACCGTCGACTTTCCGCAGCCGGAATGGCCGATCAGGGTGATGAACTCGCCCTTCTTCATTTTCAGATCGAAACCGTCGACAACCGTCAACGGTCCCTTCGGCGTCGGATAGACCTTCTTCAGCTGAGAGAAGTCGAGATAACGGTCCTGAACCGCGGATTCCGATGCCCGCTCATAGGCTACCGGAAGCTTGTCGGCAGGCTTCGGACGCTGGGTAATCGGAACGATGTCCGGCAGAACGATTTCCCGCTCCAGATCGGCGCCACGCTCGGCACCTGCTTCCATCAGGTATTCGGTGACTTCGGCACGCAGCCGAATGAAGTCATCATCGTGGTTGAGTTCCCCGCGATCGCGCGGCCGCTGAAACGGCACCTTGAACTCCGGACCGAGCGTTGCCGGTGTGCCGGGCTTCAGGGGTATGATCCGGTCTGCGAGAAGGATCGCCTCATCGACATCGTTTGTGATGAGAACGATGGTCTTCTTCTCTTCGTCGCAGATCGCGGCGAATTCGTCCTGCAGCTTCGCGCGGGTCAGGGCATCAAGAGCGGACAACGGCTCGTCCAGCAGCAGAAGTTCCGGCTGCATGGCAAGTGCCCGTGCCACGGCAACGCGCTGCCGCATGCCACCGGAAAGTTCCGACGGCTTGCGGTCCCTGGCATGCCCTAGACCGACCATCTCGATGTACTTGTCGCAGATCGCCTTGCGCTCTGCGGCGCTCTTCTTCTTGAAAACGCTGTCGACGGCCAGCGCCACATTTCCGAACACCGACAACCACGGCATCAGCGAATAGGACTGGAACACGACGCCCCGATCCTGGTGCGGCCCGTCAATTTCCTTGTTCTTGAAGATGATGCCGCCCTTGTCCGGCTCGATGAGACCGGCCAGCAGGGAGATCAGCGTGGTCTTGCCGGTGCCGGAAAACCCGACGATGGCAATGAACTCGCCCTCTTCCACTTTCAGATTGATATCGTCCAGCACATCCGTCCGGGTGGCATTTTCGCCATAGGATTTGGAGACGCCGGAAATTTCCAGAAAGGACATATCCGTCTCCTTAGCGATTGGCCGAGAATGTGAAGGCGCGCTGCAGGGCAAACATCAGCCGGTCGAGCATGAAGCCGATGATGCCGATGGTCAGGACAGCGACCATGATCTTTGCGAGCGACTGGGAAGAACCGTTCTGGAATTCGTCCCAGACGAATTTTCCAAGCCCCGGGTTCTGCGCCAGCATTTCCGCCGCAATAAGCACCATCCAGCCCACACCCAGCGACAGGCGCAGCCCGGTGAAGATCAGCGGCAGAGAGGACGGCAGAACCAGCTTGGTAACGGTCTTCCAGGTCGGCAGTTGCAGAACACGGCCGACATTCATCAGGTCCTTGTCGACCGAGGCCACACCCAGCGCGGTGTTGATCAGGGTCGGCCACATGGAGCAAAGGGTCACGGTGACGGCGGAGATCAACAGGGATTTAGACAGCCAGTCGACAGGATCGGCATAGGTTGCCGACACGATCATCGTGACGATTGGCAACCATGCCAGTGGCGACACCGGCTTGAAGATCTGGATCAGCGGATTGATTGCGCCGTTGAAGGAGCGCGACAGACCGGAGGCAATGCCAAGCGGCACGGCAATCAGCGTTGCGATCAGAAAGCCGAGGCCGACGGTTTTCAGCGAGGTGCCGATCTGGTCGATATAGGTCGGCTTACCGGTATAGTCGCGCCACTTGATCTTGTCGGTCTTGCCTTCAGCTTCGTATTTGGCGTTGCGTTGTTCCTGGCGATCGTAGAAGGCAGCGGCCTTGTCACGCTCGCGCTCATGATCGTCCCAGAGGTTGACCGCCTGGGTCCAGACAGCAGCAGGCCCGGGAACTGCGCCCAGTGATGTCTGCACCTGGGGCGCCAGCGCTCCCCAGAGGACGAGAAAGGCGATGATGCCCAGGAGAGGAATCACGAGAACGCGTTTGAGCTCCCCCAGCTGTTCCTTTGGGCTGTCGCCTGCGGCAATTTTCAGGAGTGGCACGGTCCAGGAAAGGCCAAGCGCATCCAGCCAGCCGGCGGCCTTGTTGATCCGTGTGAAGAGCTTTTCCCGGCGTGCGGCACGGGCAAGGTCCTGACTGCCTGCGGTATCGGCATTGGCCATGTCGTCAATCCTTGTTCGAATTCTGTCGGTTCGTGTCGAATGAGAAAAACGAGCGGCGGGGCTGCAGACCGCCGCTCAAGTTTGGGGAAGTTCAGCCGCCCACGACCTGGTTGCCGTCGACCACCTGCTTGCCTTTCAGGCCGATCGGAAGGCTGTCGATGTAGGCGTTCGGCTGCTTGCCGTCGTAGGGAATGCCGTCGATGATGTCCGCCGACGGGGTCGGAGCGCGGTAGCCGTCCGTTTCCCAGGGGAAATCTTCCTTGGCCACATGCCCTTCCTCGACCAGCATTTCTGCGGCCTTCAGATAGATGTCCGGGCGATAGACCGACCGCGCGACTTCGTCGTACCAGCTGTCGGGTTTGTACTCGGAAATCTGCCCCCAGCGGCGCATCTGGGTCAGGTACCAGACGGCATCGGAATAGTAGGGATAGGTCGCGAAGTAGCGGTAGAAGACGTTGAAGTCGGGAACGTCTCGCTTGTCGCCCTTCTCATACTCGAAGGTGCCGGTCATGGAGTTGGCGATCACTTCAGCGTCCGCACCGACATACTCCGAGCGGGACAGGATCTCGACGGCTTCCATACGATTGGCGTTGTCGTTCTCGTCCAGCCACTTGGCTGCGCGGATCAACGCCTTGGTAAGCGCAAGCGTGGTGTTCGGATATTCTTCGGTAAATTCCTGCGTCAGACCGAAGACCTTCTCCGGATTGTTCTTCCAGATCTCGTAATCGGTGATGACCGGGACGCCGATGCCCTTGAAGACTGCCTGCTGGTTCCAGGGTTCGCCGACGCAATAGCCATAGATGGTGCCTGCTTCCAGCGTTGAAGGCATCTGCGGAGGTGGAGTGACCGACAGCAGAGCGTCTGCCTGGATCTGGCCGGAGATGTCCGAACTGGAATAGAAGCCCGGGTTGATATCACCGGATGCCAGCCAGTAGCGCAGTTCGTAGTTATGGGTGGAAACCGGGAAGACCATGCCCATGTTGAACGGTTTGCCCTCGGACTTGAACTTGTCGACGACCGGCTTCAGGGCGGTTGCCTTGATCGGGTGAACCGGCTTGCCGTCGTCCTGCATCTCCAGGTGCGGCTTCATCATCTCGAAGATCTCGTTGGAAACGGTGATGCCGTTGCCGTTGAGATCCATGGAGAACGGCGTAACGATGTGCGCCTTGGTGCCGAAACCGATGGTGGCCGCCAGCGGTTGTCCGGCCAGCATGTGCGCCCCATCCAGTTCGCCCGTGATGACCCGGTCGAGCAGAACCTTCCAGTTGGCCTGCGGCTCCAGGGTGACGAAAAGGCCTTCTTCCTCGAAATAGCCGAGCTCATAGGCAACCGCGAGCGGAGCCATGTCTGTCAGCTTGATGAAGCCGAAGGTGAGTTCGTCCTTTTCGACATCCAGCATCTCGGCATAGGCGCTGGAAGCGGACACAAGTGCCGTGGCTGCCATCAGGGCGCCAAATGCGGTCCGGCGGGTGATATTCAGGGTCTTTTTCATTGTCGCGTCCTGTCCCTCGTTCGTCCTGCGCCCTCTTCAGCCGGGCACAGGAGCAATAAAAAAGCCGCCGACCGAACCGCATGACGGGAGGAATTCCCATGCGGTTCAGATCGGCGGCTTTGCCTGTACACCCGGCAGTGGGTGCGATATCTGGTAGGCCAGCGTCGGCCTCACCTGCTTAAAAGCACGAACTGTGCCAATTTGGAGAAATTGGCTTTTCTCTTTATTTACAGATACTTACTCTTTGTGAAAATTTTGACCATATGCTCAAGCTGCATATTTGATCATCGAAGCGCGCAGGCAACTGAACGAATTTTGTGCAACGCAACCAGACTACCCCGACGCCAGGCGAGCTGTCTCGGAACTCAAAAACGGGCGCCGTCAAACATTTCTATGGTCATGTCTGTCGCTTCTCCGGTCAGCTCCAGAGCCTCCAGATAAGCGGTCGGAGAAAAGACCTTTTCAACTTCGCTTTCCGCCTCTCGCGAACGCTCCACCTGCCCCCAGCGAACCATCTGCTCGTAGAACCATTTGCCGTGAACCGGCATTGGCGCTGCCTTGACCCCACCCGAGAAGGTCAGGAAGTCCGGAACGTCCTTCACCGAGACCGGGCCCAGCCTGATCCGGCCTGATAGTGCTGCTAGGCAGATTTCAGCGGGGCAAGCCAGTAGGTCGGGCCTTGCGAGCATGTCGGCCAGCTCGGCATTGTTCTTCGGATCGGCACACCAGTCGGCTGCTGCCGAAAAGGCACGCATCAGCGCGGCCAGCGTTTCCGGGTTGGCTTCGGCCCATTTGCGCGTCACGCCCAGCACTTTTTCCGGACTGTCCGGCCAGATGGCCTGTTTGTAGGTTGCAATGCGCCCCGTTCCCGCGTCGACCGCAGCCGTGTTCCAGGGCTCGCCAACGCAATATCCATCGAGCTGGCCGGCCGCCAGGGCATCCGCCATAACCTGCGGCGCCAGTACGGTAATCTCGACATCCCGATCCGGATCGATCCCGGCGGCAGCGAGCCAATAGCGCAATTCATAGGCATGGCCTGAAAACGGGTGCACGACCCCGAAATGAAGCAGCGGCGCATCCGCCTCCTGCTGGTTGGCAATAACCCGCGCGAGCGCCGCACCGGTCGACGTCGGGTCGCCTTCCGGATCGGCTCCGACAGCCGACATGTCCGCCCAGAGTGCGTTGGAAACCGTAATTGCGTTGCCACCTAGCCCCAGAAGCATGGGCGCCAGCATGGGCACCGCAAGACTGGTCAGGTTGAGGCTGGATGCAATCGGCATCGGAGCGAGCATATGGGCCACGTCGAAATGACCGACGGAAATCCTGTCTCGAATATTTGCCCAGGATGTTTCGCGAATCAGCTTCAGCGCGATGCCTTCCTGCTCGGCAAAACCGAGTTCGGCAGCCGCCACGACAACGGCACTGTCCAGAAGCGGGATAAATCCGGCAATGACAGGCTTCAAGTTCGTATCCATGATCCTCCAGTCCCCTGGTTGGCCGCTTCTCCCCACTCGGTGTTTTTTGTTGTCATCGCGTCAGTCTCCCAGAAGTCCGCTGGCGATCACCAGGCTCTGCGCCACATCAATGATCTTCCGGCTCTGGTTCATGGCCGTACGGCGCAACAGGTCATAGGCTTCCTGCTCGCTGAGCCCCTTCGACTTCATCAGGATGCCCTTGGCCCGATCGATGGTTTTCCGGTCTGCAAGTTCAGAGCGCACTTCCTCCAGCTCCTCTGTCAGCCTGGAAAACGCGCGAAAGCGGCTGATCGCCATATCAAGGATCGATTTGACCCGCTCCCGCTTGAGCCCGTCGACGATATAGGCCGACACCCCCGCATCGACGGCGGCCTCTATGGAATGGCTGTCCGACTTGTCGACGAACATCGCAATCGGTCGCCGCACCGCGCGCGACACCTGAAACATGTGTTCCAGCTGGTCGCGATTCGGGTTTTCCAGATCGATGACAATCACATCCGGATTGATATCCGCGATCTGTCGAACCAGTCCTTCCATCTGGTGAACAAGAATGACCTTATCGTGCCCGGCATCGCGCAATCCCTGCTCGATGATCGAGGCACGGATCTTGTTGTCATCTATAACCAGAATGGAAAGCCCGCCGCTCATGCCGCCATTATGCGCAGGGCTATTTTTTATGCAACAAAAATGCTGCGCCGCAACAATACTGTCCTGTGGAGACGTTCTGAAATGGCAATGAAGCGCTTGAAACCAGACTTGCGAAAGACGGGAACCAAAAGAAGATTTCTCCTCTGGACAGAACCCCATAGCCTTTGAATGATGCACCGGGAAAATTCAGGATGAAGGAAAGCGGGATGGCGGACACGTTTGAGCCCAAGGCGCATGTGGCCCACATGGAAAAGATGTTGGGGCTGACGATCGAAGAAGACTGGCGCCCTGTTGTGGAAATGCATATCGCCGCGATCGAGAAAGCTGCCGAAGCCGTCCTGGATTTCCCGCTGGAAGACCACGCCGAAGCCGCACCGGTCTTTGTTCCATGAGCCAGGATAACAGCAAACTGAACACCCGCTCTGCGGCTCAGACAGCCACGGCCGTCAACAGCGGCGACATCAAGGCTCTGGAAGTTGCCTACGCATCTCTCGAGGCCATTGAACGTCTCAATCCAACGGTCAACGCCTTTACCGACGTCCTGGTCGAGCGTGCACTTCTTGAAGCGCGCGCTGTCGATGACGCGATTGCAGAGGGCCGAACACTGCCACTCGCCGGTGTGCCATATGCGGTCAAGAACCTGTATGATGTCGAAGGCCTGACAACCCGCGCCGGCGCGAAGATCAATCGCGAAAACCCGCCCGCCTCTGCCGATGCGACTTTGGTCCGCAAGCTGAAG